>JBGAOB010000168.1:0-10799 GCA_044222045.1 Candidatus Eiseniibacteriota bacterium | reverse complement strand
CGGAGTCGCTGCCGCTGGGCGCGAGCGCCAATGTGCGGCACAAGCTCGGCGTGGGCGCGGAGCGGCAACACGTGGCGATCTAACCGCGCAAAGTCGGCGAGGACTGGTCGTGGCTCGATTCGGCGTGGGAGCCGGACAGTCGCACGTTCGTGGCCTACACGTCGCGGCTCGGCGAGTTCGCGCTGTTCGCCGATGCGGTGCCGCCGCGCGTGGAACTGCTCGCGGCCCCGGGGCTGCCCGCGGCGGCGAAGGACGCGTACTCGCGGTGGGCGCTGTCGGCCTCGGTCACCGAGGCGGGCAGCGGCGTCGTGGGCGTGCTGTCGGGCATGCGCGTGGACGGCCGCGCCGTGCCGACCGAGTGGGATCCGGAGGCGAACGCGCTGCGCTGGCGTCCGCGCGTGCCGCCCGAGCCGGGGCCGCACGAGATCGAGGTGACCGCGGTGGACCATGCCGGCAACCGCGGCTCGGTGAAGCGGACGATCACGCTGCGCCGTGTGCTAACCTCCGGCGCACGCCGATGACCGCGCGGCGGGCGCGCTCGGCCCGCGCCGCGCGCCTGCCGCGAACGACGCGTCGTTCACACCCCGTCGAGCCTCGCAGGGACGCGCCATGAAGCACATCGACTTCGTCCATCTCCACAACCACAGCGACTACTCGCTGCTCGACGGCGCCAGCCCGATCCCGGGCATGGTGAAGAAGGCCGCCGAGATGAAGATGCCCGCCCTGGCGCTCACCGACCACGGCGCGATGTTCGGCGCGGTCGAGTTCTACCAGGAGTGCAACAAGGCGGGCGTGAAGCCGCTCGTGGGCATGGAGGCCTACGTCACGCGCGGTTCGCGGCACGAGAAGAACCGCGGCGACACGGCGCACCACCTGGTGCTGCTGGCGCGCGACGAAGAAGGTTTCCGCAACCTGATGCGGCTGTCCTCGCTCGCGTATCTCGAGGGCTTCTACTACAAGCCGCGCGTCGACCACGAGATCCTGTCGAAGTACTCCAGGGGCCTGCTCGCGCTGTCGGCGTGCCCCAAGGGCGAGATCGCCACCGACCTGCTCGCCGACGACGACGCGAAGGCGCTCGAGACGGCCGGCATGTACCGCGACATGTTCGGCGCGGAGAACTACTTCCTCGAGATCCAGAACCACGGGCTCGACATCGAGGCCAAGATCCGCGAGAAGGTGCGCTGGCTCGCGCGCGAGACCGGCCTGCCGATCGTGGCCACGAACGACTGCCACTACCTCGACAAGGACCACACCGACGCGCAGGACGTGCTGATCTGCATCCAGACCGGCAAGAACGTCGACGACGCGAACCGGATGCGCGCGCTGGCCGGGCTGCACTTCCGCTCGCACGAGGAGATGAAGGCGGCGTTCGGCGACTTCCCCGAGGCGCTCACGAACACGCTCGCCGTGGCCGAGCGGTGCAACCTCAAGATGAACTTCGGCAAGCCGCTGCTGCCGGAGTTCCCGCTGCCGCCGGGCTGGACGAACGCCGACGAGTACTTCCGCGACCTGTCGTGGAAGGAACTGCACGCCCGCATGGGCGACGAGGTGACCGAGGAGGTCAAGCAGCGCTGCGCGTACGAGCTCGACGTCATCTGCAAGATGGGTTTCGCGTCGTACTTCCTGATCGTGCGCGACTTCATCTTCCACGCGAAGAGCAACGGTATCGGCGTGGGGCCCGGTCGTGGATCGGTCGCCGGCTCGCTGGTGGCCTACGCGCTGCGCATCACCGACGTGAACCCGCTGAAGCACGGCCTGATCTTCGAGCGCTTCCTGAATCCGGAGCGCGTGTCGATGCCGGATATCGACATCGACTTCGACGATCTGCGGCGCGGCGAGGTGATCGAGTACGTGAAGGAGAAGTACGGCGAGGGCAACGTCACGCAGATCATCACGTTCGGCACCATGGGTGCGAAGGGCGTGATCCGCGACGTGGGCCGCGCGCTCGGCATGCCGTTCGCCGAGGTCGACAAGATCGCGAAGATGGTGCCCGACGGGCTCGGCATGACGCTGGACAAGGCGCTCGAGCTGACGCCCGACCTGAAGGCGCTGCCCGAACGCGGCGCCGTGCACGCGAAGCTGCTGAAGAGCGCGCGCGTGCTGGAAGGGCTCGCGCGGCACTGCTCCACGCACGCGGCCGGCGTGCTGATCACGCCGGGCCCGCTGCTCGACTACGTGCCGCTGTACCGCCAGAAGGACGAGTCCGTCACCACGCAGTGGGACATGAAGGCCGTGGAGAAGGCCGGCCTGCTGAAGATGGACTTCCTCGGGCTGCGCACGCTGTCGGTGCTGCAGGAGTGCGTGAACCTGGTGAAGCAGCACCACGGTCGCGCGATCGACCTGGAGTTCATTCCCGAGACGGACGACCGCGCGTTCAAGGTGTTCCAGGACGGTGACACGGTGGCGATCTTCCAGTTCGAGTCGAGCGGCATGCGCGACTACCTGAAGAAGCTCAAGCCCACGGTGTTCGATGACCTCGTCGCCGCGAACGCGCTCTACGCCCGGGCCCGATGGAGAACATCCCGTACTTCATCGACTGCAAGCACGGACGGCAGGTGGCGAAGTACGACCACCCGAAGCTGGAGCCGATCCTCAAGGGCACGTACGGCGTGTTCGTGTACCAGGAGCAGGTCATGGCCGCGGCGAACGAGCTCGCCGGCTTCTCCATGGCCAAGGCCGACGAGCTTCGGCGCGCGATGGGCAAGAAGATCGCCGAGGAAATGGCGAAGAAGCGCGACGAGTTCGTGGAGGGGTGCGCCAAGGCCAACAAGATCCCGGCGAAGCTGGCGGAGAAGGTCTTCGCCACGATGGAGAAGTTCGCCGGCTACGGCTTCAACAAGGGCCACTCGGCGGCGTACGCGCTGGTCGCGTACCAGTGCGCGTATCTCAAGGGCAACTACCCGGCCGAGTTCATGGCGGCCACGATGACGAGCGAAATGTCGGACAGCTCGCGCATCGTGACGCTGATCGAGGAGTGCCGCCGGCTGAAGATCGAGATCCTCGCGCCCGACGTGAACTGCTCCGAGTGGAAGTTCACGATCGAGGACGGGAAGATCCGCTTCGGCCTGGGCGCGGTGCGCAACGTGGGGCAGGGGGCCGTCGAGGCGATGCTCGCCGCGCGCGCGGAGGGTGGCGCGTTCAAGGACCTGTTCGACCTGGCCTCGCGCGTGGCGCCGGGCGCGTTCAACCGCCGCGTGCTCGAGAGCCTCGTGTCGGCGGGTGCGTGCGACGCGATGGGCGTGGAGCGCGGCCAGTTGTTCGCGGGCGTCGCGATGGCGCTCGACCACGCCGCCACTCAGCACCGCGACCGCGCGAGCGGCCAGTCGTCGCTGTTCGGCGAGGAGTCCGGCGGCGGCATCGCCGTGTCGGCGCCGCCGCTGCCCGACGTGCCGCCGTGGACCAGCCGCGAGCGCAGCGCGAAGGAGAAGGAGATGCTCGGTTTCTACTTCTCCGAGCATCCGCTCGAACACCTGCGCGCCGAGATCGAGAAGATCGCCACGCACGGCATCGGCCACACGCTCGAACTGGGCGACGGCGCCGAGGTGCGCGTGGTGGGCATCGTGGGCGACATCAAGCAGATCACCACGAAGGCCGGCAAGCTCATGGCCATGGTGGTGCTCGAAGACCTCACGGGCCGTGTCGAGTGCACGGTGTTTCCCGAGGCCTACGAGGCCGCGCGCGCGTCGCTCGCGACGGACGCGATCGTGGTGGCGTCGGGGCGCGTGGAAGTGCGCGACGACCGCGGGCCGAAGCTGCTGCTGTCCGAGGTGCGGCCGTGGGAGCAGGGCCGGGACCAGTTCCGGCCGGTGCTGCACATCGAGCTGCGTGCGGACGACCTCAGCGAGGAACGACTCGCCGGCCTGGACGAGGTGCTCGCCTCGCACCCGGGGGAGTCCGAGGTCTACCTTCACATCGTGAAGCCCGATCACTCGCGGCTGTCCATGCGCGCCCGTGCGCGACGCGTGGGGGACGCGGACTCGCTGATCGCGGGGCTGAAACAGCGCATTCCCGGCTGCCGCGTGCGCTGGGGAAAGGGGGCGCCGTGAGCGTCTGGCTGGAGTTCGAGAAGCCGGTGCACGAGCTGGAGCTGAAGATCCAGGAGCTTCGGGAGCAGGCGGCGTCCAGCGGCATGGAGGTCGGCGCGGAACTCGGCGAGCTCGAGAAGAAGGCCGAGCAGATGCGACGCGAGATCTACGCGAATCTCACGCGCTACCAGCGCGTGCAGATCGCGAGGCATCCGCGGCGGCCGTACTCGCTCGACTACATCGAGCGACTGTTCACCGACTTCACCGAGCTCCACGGCGATCGCCACTTCGCCGACGACCCGGCGATCATCTGCGGCCTCGCGGACTTCGAGGGCCGCCCGGTGATGGTGATCGGCCAGCAGAAGGGGCGCGACACCAAGGAGAACCTGCTCCGCCGGTTCGGCATGCCGAACCCCGAGGGCTACCGCAAGGCGCTGCGCGTGATGCAGACGGCGGCACGGTTCGGCGTGCCGATCGTGACGCTGGTGGACACCTCGGGCGCGTATCCCGGCCTCGGCGCCGAGGAGCGCGGGCAGGCCGAGGCGATCGCGGTCAACCTGCGCGAGATGGCGGTGCTCGGGGTGCCCGTGATCACGGTGGTGATCGGGGAGGGCGGCTCGGGCGGCGCGCTGGCGATCGCGGTGGGCGACGTCGTGCTGATGTTCGAGAACTCGGTCTACTCCGTGATCTCGCCGGAAGGCTGCGCGGCCATCCTGTGGCGCGACGGCAAGCAGGGCCCCAAGGCGGCCGAAGCGCTGCGGCTGGCGGCCTCGGACCTGCTCTCGCTGGGCATCGTCGACGGCGTCATGCCGGAGCCGGTGGGCGGGGCGCACCGCGACTGGGAGGCTGCGGCGGAGACGCTGCGGCTGGAACTTCGCAAGAACCTCGCGGCGCTGGCCGGGGTATCGGCTACGGAACTCATCGCCCGCCGCGCGGCCAAGTACCGCCGGCTCGGTGTGTTCGGCGGGAGCGATGCTTGACCCTCGAAAAACGGGGTTGCTAGACTCGCCGCCGTTCGTCCAGACCCGCACGCCTCAGGAGCGACCGATCGAACTGGATACCGCTGGCCCGGATGCGCCGCTGCCGCCGGGCGCCCACGATCCCCCGGAAGCAACGCAGTCGACACGAGGATACCGATGGCCCTGAGCGCTGATCTCCTGAGCATCCTGGTGTGCCCCGCCTGCAAGGGCGACCTGGTCTACGACGAACCCGCCCAGACGCTGACCTGCAACAAGTGCCGCCTCCGCTACAAGGTGGTGGACGACATCCCGGTCATGCTCGTCGAAGAGGCGGAGAAGATCTGACGCCAGTCTTGCGCGCACCCCACAACACCCGACTGGCCCGGCGGTTCGCGATCGGCGTGCTGTGCGCCCTCGCGTTCGGCCCGCCCGCGACGCGCGCGGAGGTGGCCGGCGTCACGATGGCGCCCGCGACCCCCGGTGGCATCCGCTTCACCGTCTCCGTTCCCGAGCCCTCGTTCGTGTCGGTGCCGGGCCCGGAGGGCTTCACCCGGCTCGAACTCGACGGCTGGTCGCCCGACGGCGCGCCCGGCGAGGTCGCACTGCCGCGCCGCGTCGTGAGCGTGGCGGTGCCGCCGCTCGGGGACGTGCGCGTGAGCGCGGTCGGCAGCGAGCGCACGGCGCAGCCGGGCCTGCTGCTGGCGCCGATCCCGCACGAGTCCACGCCGAAGGGCGACGAAGCGCCGGTACTGTCGTGGACGAAGAATCCCGCGTCGTACACGCGCCGCGTGCCGCTCGAGGGCCCGCGCGCGCGGCTGCTCGGCGTGTCGTGGCTCCGCAACCAGCGCGTCGCGCGCATCGCCATCGAGCCCGTGGCGTGGGATCCGGCGTCGCGCGAGCTGGTGATCGACCGGCGTGTCGACGTGGACGTGCAGGTGGAGCCGATGGCGCTCGGCGCGCCGGCCGAAGCGCAGGATCCCTTCGAGGATCTCTACCGCAGCTCGCTCGCGAACTACGCCCAGGGCATGTCGTGGCGCCGGCCCGCGGTCGCTGCGTTGCGCGCCGCCGCTCGGGCGCGGGGCGCCGATCCCGCGCAGGCGTTCGGCGCCGCGGTGGTGGAGACCACGAGCGTGTTCGCCGGCCGGTCGTGGGTGCGGCTCTCGGTCACGCAGCCGGGCTTCTACAAGGTGAACTTCTCGCAGCTGCGCGACATCGCGCTGTTCCCCGACACCCTCGTGAAACTGGACAGCCTGCGGTTGTTCACGCTGCCGGGGTTCCCGGTGCTGCCCGAGACCGACTATTGCGACCAGTGCGACTACCGCGAGGTGTCGCTCGGCTTCAAGGACGTCTACTCGGACGGCATCTTCGGCAACAACTCCGACGCGTTCTACTTCTTCGCGCTCGGCCCGAGCGACTGGGCCGACACGTACGACCCTGCCCGGCCGGACACCTCGTACATCAACAATCCGTACGAATCGAAGAACTTCTACTACCTGACGGTGGCGAGCGCCCTGCAGCCGGTGGGCGGCACGCCGCAGCGCATCGGCTCGCGCAGCGGCACGCCGGTGGGCGGGGAGACCGAACCGACCACGTACGAGGACCGGATCCACTTCGAGCGGGACGAGGTCTACTGGCCGGACGCCTCGCCGCGCGAGGGCAACAACCTGTTCTGGGAGAAGTTCTTCTGGCGAACGCTCGACGACGTCTCGAGCACCACGTACGACGTCGACGGCATCGACCTGCCCGCGGCCGACACCACGCAGGCGGCGCGGTTCCGCATGCGCGCGTGGGGCGTGACGCAGCTCGTGTACGACAACATCAACTGCGCGTTCAGCCTGTACCCCGATCACCTGCTGGACGTCGGCGTGAACGATCTCGCGTTCCCGCGTCGCGGCTACGTGGGTTTCCAGGGCAACTCGCGCGCCGGCCAGACGTGGGACACCACGTCGGTGTTCCTGCGCACGCGCAACAACACGATCCACCTGTTCGTGCCGAACACGCAGGAGACGAACACCTGCCCGATCCGCAACGACAAGAGCGCGCTCGCGTGGTTCGACCTGTACTACCAGCGCCGGTTCGTGCCCGTGAACGACAGCCTCGAGTTCCGCACGGCTCCCGGCCCCGGCACGTACCTGTACCGCGTGGGGCCGTTCGTGTCGGCGCGGCCGCCGCGCGTGTTCGACGTCACCGATCCGCTGCGGCCCGAAGAGGTGCTCGGCGGCACGTTCTCGGGCACGGACGGGGCATGGCAGTTCGCGTTCCGTGACGTGCAGGGCGGGCGCCGGCGGTTCCGCATCCTGCCGGACTCGCTGCTGTCGAACGACGCGTCGCGCATGGCGTCGTCCGCGATCTCGCTCGCGCCGGGCACGAGCCTGCGCAACCTGCGCTCGGCCACCAATCGCGCCGACTACCTGATCATCTACTACGACGGTTTCGGCGCGGCTTCCGACACGCTGCTGCGCTGGCGCCGCGAGCACCTGCCGCTCACGAACCGTTCGGCGCCGTTCGACACGATGAGCATCCCGATCTCGGCGCTGTACGACCAGTTCTCGGGAGGCCGCACCGACCCGGCCGCGATCCGCAACTTCCTGCGTGCGGCGTTCCTGAACTGGGCGAAGCCGCCGGCGTTCGTGCAGTTCCTGGGCGACGCGTCGTACGACTTCAAGAACATCCTGGGCTACGCGCCCGCCGGCCAGCCCGGCTCGCTCGTGCCGTCGTTCGAGGGCGGCTTCGACCAGATCGTGTCGCGGCAGTTCGCCACCGACGACTGGCTGCTGAACATCGACAACGCGCTGTCGCTGCTGCCGGACTTCTTCGGCGGACGGCTGCCGTGCGTGGACGCCACGAACGCGCTCGACGTGGTGCGGCGCAAGGTGCTCGCGTACGAACGCACGGCGCCGCTCGGCGAGTACCGCAACCGCGTGCTGCTGCTGGGCGACGACAACCTGCAGAACTGCAAGTGCGACGGACTCGTGTGGGCGCACCTGCAGCAGAGCACGCAGATCGACACCAGCTTCGTGCCGCCGCATTTCGACCGGGCGTACGTCTACCTGCACACGTATCCGTCCGCGCAGCCCAACTGCACCCGGCCCGGGGCCCGCGCGGAGCTCAAGGACTGGCTGAACCGCGGCGTCACGGTGTTCAACTACTTCGGCCACGGCAGCCCGTTCAAGATCGCGGACGAGAGCGTGTTCCTCGACAGCGACGCGGGCACGCTCACGAACACGAACCTGCTGCCGCTGTTCGTGGCCGCGTCGTGCGACGTGGGCAAGTTCAACGATCCGTCGGTCACGAGCCTCGGCGAGCGCATGGTGCTTTCGCCGACCACCGGCGCGGTGGGCGTGATCTCGGCCACCGAGCTGGCGCTGAGCAGCCAGAACGCGAACCTCGCGCGCGCGTTCTATTCGCGGCTGTTCAGCCGCGACGACGTGCTGGTGCCGCGCGGTGGCGCGACCGGCATCGTCGACACGCTGCGCGGCGTGGGCCAGTACCACCTGCCCGTGTCCGCGGCGCTCCTCGGCGCGAAGGTGTCGCTGGGCGGCACCGAGCAGTCGCTGCGCAAGTACCAGCTCATGGGCGACGCCGCGTTGCGGCTGAACTTCCCCCGGCTGTGGACGGATCTCACGGTCGAGGACGAGAACGGCCAGCCGCTCACCGAACTGCGCCGCGGCGCCACGGTGGTGGTGCACGGCCGCGTGCTCGACCGGCCGGGCGGCACGCTCGTGCCGTACAGCGGCACGGTGTCGCTGCAGGCCGAGGACTCGGCGCCCACCGACCAGGTGAACCCGGGCGGCTTCTGCTCGCAGAACGACGTCTTCTACCGCTTCAAGGCCGGTCCCATGTACCGCGGCGACCTGTCGGTGACGAACGGCACGTTCACCGGCAAGTTCGTGGTGCCGCTCGACGCCACCGGCGGCCCCGACGGCCGCGTGCGCGCCTACGTGACCGGTCGCGAGGCGACCGAGGCGTTCGATTCCGACGGCTCGGGCAGCTTGATCACGCAGGTCTCGGCGGGCACTCCGCCCTCGGGCGACACCGAGGGGCCGCGCATCGTGCTCGCGTTCGCCGGCGGCGCCACGTCGGTGCGCCCCGACGCCACGCTGCGCATCGACCTGTTCGACCCGAGCGGCATCATGATCACCGGCCACTCGCTGCAGAACTCGATCGTGGTCACGCTCGACGGCAACACCACGCAGCGCACCGACGTGACGTCGAGCTTCCGCTATGCCGCGAACTCGTACCAGGCCGGCGTCGCCACGTTCGTGCTGCCGAACCTGGCGCCGGGCGCCCACACGATCTCGGTGACGGCCGCGGACAACCTGGCGCTCGGCATCGCCGCGGCGAACCACCGCTCGAGCGCGACGATCGAGTTCGACGTCGTGTCCGTACCGCCGATGTCGATCACGCGCACGTACCTGTTCCCGACGCCGACGCGGTCGGGCGGCCCGGGGTCGGGCGGCCAGTTCGTGATCGACGCGCCGGGCGACTCGATCAACTCGATGGTGCGCATCTACACGGTGTCCGGCCGGCTCGTGCGCACGCTCAAGGCGTTCGGCTCGATCGGCCAGGCGCAGCTGGCCTGGGACGGGCTCGACGACGAGGGCTCGCCGCTCGCCAACGGCACCTACCTGTTCAAGGCCTACGTCAGCGTGCGCCGCAAGGACGGCACCAGCAGCGCCAGCCAGAAGGCCGCCGGGGAAGGGCGGTTCGTCATCGTGGGCGGAAAACGCTGACCGGAGCGGACCCGGAGCGGTTGCTGACCGGGCGGTCGCCAGCAAGGTGCCGCCCGGTTTGAATCCCGGGTGCCAGAAACTTGGAGTTCAGCCGGGGGGTGCGGTGTAGTATCCCCGACAAACCGTTCCCGCCCGGGGGGATCCACCCAGAGGAGTTCGTATGCGCCTGAATACCACCGTCCTTTTCGGCAGTCTCCTCGTGCTTGGCCTGGCCGGCACGGCCTTCGCCCAGGGCACGGGCCGCTCGCTCGACATCCAGCCGGGTGGCCGCCAGAACGGCCTCGGTGGAGCCGGTGTCGCGCTGGCGGAGGACGCCACGGGCGTGACCTGGTGGAACCCCGCCGGTCTCGGTTTCGCGAAGAAGTCCGCGGTGCAGCTGACCTACGCCCAGCTCGTTCCGGGCCTGGCGAGCGACGTCAGCTACAACTACGCCACGTTCGTGAAGCCCGTCCAGGGCTGGGGCGCGTTCGGCCTCGGGCTGGTGTTCCTCTCGTACGGCGAGAGCGAAGGCACGGACCCGAACGGCAATCCCACGGGCACGTTTGGCTCGAACGAGTTCTCGCCGGCGCTCTACTACGGCACGCGGCTGCTGCCGGACCTGTCGGTGGGCGCGTCGCTCAAGTTCATCCGCATCCAGCTCGCCCCGAGCGCGCAGTCGGGCGTGGGCTCCACGTTCGGCGTCGACCTGGGCGCGCTCTACCGCATCCCGGCCGCACGCCTGAACCTGGGCGCGAACGTGCAGAACCTGGGGCCCAGCGTGACGTTCCTGAACGAGGACCAGGCCAGCCCGCTCAGCCGCAACGTGAAGGTGGGTGGTGCGTGGGATGCCATCGCGGGCGACAACTTCCGCGCGGTGCTCGTGGCCGACTTCAACCAGTCGCTCGTCACCAAGGGCTTCTACACGTGGAACGGTGGCGCCGAGCTGCGCTACTCCGACCAGCTCGCCGGCCGCATCGGCTATTACTACGATCCGCTGGGCGAGATCCAGAACCTGACCTACGGCATCGGCTTCGGTTGGAAGGGGCTGAGCCTCGACTGGGGCAGCATTCCGCAGGCGAAGAACAGCGGGCTCGACAACGTGA
>JBGAOB010000167.1:0-10467 GCA_044222045.1 Candidatus Eiseniibacteriota bacterium | reverse complement strand
GGCGTGAAGCCGAGCGCGCGTGCCGACGGACCGACGATCTCGCACACGGTCGCGGCCACGCGGTCGGCGTTGCCCGGCGAGCCGAACGTGTCGCGCAGATCGTTCGCGGCGTCGGCCAGCGCCCGCGCCAGGGCCGGCGGCCGCGGCGTGCCGCCGAGCGTGCGCAGCGCGTCGAGCCACTCGCCGCCGTCGAGCGTTCCGGCGCGCAGCATCGCGCCGAGCGCCGGTGGCAGACCGGCCTGCGCCTCGCTCGAGAGCCGCGACGCTTCGGCCAGCAGCGCCCCGAGCGCGCGCGCGTCGAGCGACCAGCGGTAGTAGCCGCGCTCGTCGAGGTTCGGGTGCACCCACGCGGCCGGGCGCGGCAGCGAGAGCGTGGTCTCGGGCGACGCCACGAGCGCACGCAGCGTGTCGAAGCCGGCGGCGGAGCCGGCGAGCGCCACCACGGGCACCGCCCACGCGCCGTCGCCGGGCGGGGTGCCCGCCGGCCGCCACCGCTCCACGCGCAGCGACAGCGAGCGACCGTCGGGCGCGAGCGAGGCGCGCACGTGCGGAACGCCCGGCTGGTCGACGAAGCCGCGCGCCACGCGGTGCACGTCGAGCGGCGTGCGCGCGGCGAGCGCCGACCACAGGTCGTCGGCGGTGGCCACACCGTCGGCGTGGCGGGCCAGGTAGTCGCGCAGCCCGGCCCGGAACGCGTCGCGGCCGATCGCGCCCTGCAGCATGCCGAGCACCGCGGCGCCCTTGGCGTAGGCGATCTCGTCGAACAGCAGGTCGGGGTTGTCGCGGCTGTCGAACGGCGCGCGGAGCGCTCGCGTCGACGCCGTGCCGTCGCGTTCGCCGGCGTCCTGCGTGTCGCGCACGCGCTCGGCCAGCGCGCGGGCCTCGGGGTGCACGCGGGGGACGATCTCGTCGGCCACGAACGTGGCGAACGATTCGTTCAGCCACAGGTCGTTCCACCACTCCATCGTGACCGAGTCGCCGAACCACAGGTGCGCCATCTCGTGCGCGAGCAGCCGCGCCAGGTCGAGCCGATCGCCCGGCGACAGACGGCCGGGCTCGTGCAGCACGCGCGAGTCGAGCAGCAGGATCGCGCCCGCGTTCTCCATGCCGCCCGCGAGGAATCCCGGCACCGCGACCAGGTCGAGCTTGTCGTAAGGCTGTGGCCGCCCGAACCAGCGCTCCAGCGCGGGCAGCAACGCCGCCGCCTCGCGCGCGCATTCGCCCGCGAGCCTCGAGGCGCCGCGCACGGTGATCACGCGCGTCGGCGTGGACAAACCGGGCACGGGCCTCGCCTCCCACGGGCCGACCGCGATCGCCAGCAGGTAGGCCGGCAGCGGGCGCGTGGTGCGGAAGCGCGTCTCCTGCATCGTGCCGCTCGTGCGCGTGGCGGCCGGCGCCGTGTTCGAGACCAGCATCAGCCCGGCCGGCGCGCGCAGCGTGATCGTCCACGGGATCTTGAACGCGGGCTCGTCCCAGCACGGGAACGCCTCGCGCGCGGCGATCGCCTCGAACTGCGACGCCACGTAGGCACGGCCCTCGTGCGTGAAGCGGTACAGCGCGTTGTCGCGCGTGTCGAAGTCGTTCACGAACGACACGAACAGTCCCGCCGGGCCGGGCACGAGCGGGCGACGCGCCTCGATCTGCAGCCGGCCGTCGGGCATCAGCCCCCAGCGCGTCGGCACCTTGCCGCCGGAGTCCTCGAGTTCCACGCGGCGGATGTCCAGGTCGCGCGCGTGCAGCGAGAACCCTTCCACCGCGCGGCGCACCTGCAGCTGCACGGTGGTCGTGCCCTCGTACAGCGAGTCGGCCGGGTCCACGCGCAGGTCGAGCGACTGGGCGGTGGGCACGACGTCGCGATCGAGGCGGTGGTCGGCGGCGGCGCGCGCGGGAGCCGCGCGGCCGGCCAGCGACACGGCGAGCGCGAGCGCGGCGGCGAGGGATGCGAGACGGGTCGGTGGCATCACGGTGAGCGCGGAGACTACGCGCCGCCCGCGCCCATGCCCAGCGCGCCCGGGCGGGCGCGGGCCACGCGGCGCCCGGCGCGGACCTCGTTGACGGATCCGGCGCGCGCTGCCTACGTTGGCCGCATGGCGACCTCGAACCCGTCCACCCCGGCCGTCGAAGCGCGTGGCCTGCGCCGCGTGTTCAAGGCATCGCGTGGAGCTCCCGAAGTGACGGCGCTCGACGGCGTCGACCTGCGCATCGAGCGCGGCGAGGTGTTCGGGCTGCTCGGCCCGAACGGCGCGGGCAAGACCACGTGCATCAAGATCCTGAACACGCTGCTCTACCCCTCGTCGGGCGAGGCGTTCGTCGCGGGGTTCGACGTGGTGCGGCAGGCGAACGACGTGCGGCGGCGGATCGCGCTCGTGTCGGGGGGCGAGAGCTCGGGCTACGGCGTGCTCACGGTGCGCGAATGCCTGTGGATGTTCTCGCAGTTCCACGGCGTGCCGGGAGCGATCGCGTGGAAGCGCGTGGACGAGCTCGTCGACGTGGTGCAGCTGAAGGACCTGGCACACACGCGCATCAACCGGCTGTCCACCGGCCAGCGCCAGCGCATGAACTTCGCGCGCGGGTTCGTGTCGGACCCCGAGATCCTGTTCCTGGACGAACCCACGCTCGGCATGGACGTGACCGCCGCGCGGGACCTGCGCGACTACGTGCTGCGCTGGGTGCGCGAGCGCGAGGGGCGCACGGTGCTGCTGACCACGCACTACATGGCCGAGGCGGACCAGCTGTGCGACCGCATCGCGATCGTGGATCGCGGCCGCGTGCTCACGTGCGATACGCCGGCCGCGCTGCGGCGGTCGGTGCAGGGTGGCCAGCACGTGGAGCTCGAGGTGTCCGCCGGTGCCGCGGTCGACGGGCGGCGCGACGTGGACGGCGTGGCGCTGGCATGGGGCGCCGAGCACCCGGAGCGCGGCACGCGCACGCTGAAGTTCCGGCTGCCCGAGGGCCGGCCGCTCGGTGGCATGCTGCGCACGCTGGAGTCGGCCGGCTTCGCCGTGCAGGGCGTGTCCACGCGCGAGACGTCGCTGGAGGACGCGTTCGTCGCCATCGTCGGGCGCGGCATCGACGAGGAGAGTGCGTCGCGATGACCGCCGCCTGGTGGGCCGATCTGCCGCTGAACCTGCGCACGATCCGCGCGCGCGCCTACGTGCGCGTGGTGGGCGCGTTCCGCGAGCCGGACCACTTCATCACCGACGCGATCTTTCCGAACCTCGGGATGTGCGCGTACGTGCTGCTGTACCGCGCGATGGGTGCGCCGCGCAGTTACGAAGCGCTCGCGGTGATCGGCGGCATCCTGTCCACGTACTGGATCAACGTGCTCTGGGGGATGGGTGCGCAGCTCTACTGGGAGAAGCAGCAGGGCCAGCTGCAACTGCTGTTCGCGGCGCCGTGCTCGCGTATGGCGATCCTCACCGGCATGGCGCTGGGCGGGCTCGCGAGCACCGTGCTGCGGTCGCTCGTGGGCGTGGCGCTGGCGGTGTTCGTGTTCCACGTGTCGTTCGTGGCGTTCGACCCGTGGCGTCTCGCGGGCGTGTTCCTGGTCACGATGGTCGCGCTGTACGCGCTCGGCATGACACTGGCCAGCGTGTTCCTGCTGTACGGCCGCGAGGCGTGGCACACGGCGAACGCGCTCATGGAACCCGTCTACTTCCTGTCGGGTCTGTACTTCCCGATCCGCACGCTCGGCGCGTTCGCGTCGATCGCGGCGTCGCTGCTGCCGCTCACGCTCGGCGTCGATGCGATGCGGCAGGTGCTGCTGGGACCGGCGGCCGAGGGACTGCTGCCGCTCGGCGTGGAGACCGCGCTCCTCGCGGGCTTCGCGGTGCTGTTCCTGTGGCTCGCGCACGTGGCGCTCGCCTGGCTCGAAGCGCTGTCCAAGCGCGAGGGGAGGCTCACGCAGCGATGGCAGTGAACTCCGTGCTCACGCGCTTCCGCGGCTCGGCCTGGCTCGGCTGGCAGATCGAGGCCAACTGGACCGATCCGACCGTGTTCCTGATCTATCGCGTGTCACGGCCGCTGGCGATCGCGCTGATCCTGGCCGCCATGTACCACGCGGCGCGCGCGTCGGCGACGCACGGCGCCGTGTTCGCGGGCTTCTACGTGGCGAACGCGTTCCACGCGTTCGTGGACACGGTGGTGATCGGCATGGGCTGGGTGGTGTTCGAGGAGCGCGAACAGTACGAGACGCTGAAGTACGTGTACGCCTCGCCGGTGGGGATCTTCACCTATCTCGCGGGGCGTGCGAGCGTGAAGTTCGTGCTCGCCGCGATCAGCGTGCTGCTGGTGCTGGGCGTGGGCTGGTTCGTGCTCGGCGTGCGGTGGGACTGGTCGCACGTGCGCTGGGTGTGGCTGCTTCCGTCGCTCGCGCTCGGCCTGGTGGCCGTGCAGGCGCTGGCCTTCCTCATGGCCGGCTGGACGCTGGTGCTGTCGCGGCAGTCGATCCTGGCGCTGGAGGGCGTGGCGCTGGGCACGTACATGCTGTGCGGTGTCATCTTCCCGATCGACCTGCTGCCGCCGGTGCTGCGCGCGGTGACGCTCGCGCTGCCGTTCACGTGGTGGTACGAGGCGATCCGCCGCTTCCTGCTCGGCGGCTCGGGCAGTGCGTCGTTCGGCGCGATGGGCGACGTGGCGCTCCTGGCGGGACTGCTCGGCGTGACGGCGGTGTTCGCGGTGCTCGCCGCGTGGGGCTACGGCGCGTTCGAGCGCCGCGCGCGCCGGCTGGGACGGCTCGACCAGACCTCGATGTTCTGAGCGCGGGCCTCGGGGATTTCACCCGCGGGCCGCACGCCGCCGCGCTCCGTCGTTCCGCCACGCATCGTGCGACGCCCGAAGCGATCGTGCACGACGCGCGCCGCGCGCCCGTGCGATGTGCACGCGCGGCCGACCCCGCGACAGCGCGTTCTGGCATGCCGCGACGCGCCGCGAGAGCCGTGTCCAACGTTGCCGAATCGCGTCGAATTCCCGCTCAAGTGGCCGGGGGGCCCGCCCGATACCGGTGGCTCGCTTCACCGTGCCGCGTTTCTGTTCGTTTCGACCGGGAGGTTCTTCTTCGTGATCTGGGCTCCTCTGCTGGCAGCCACGTTGGATGTCGTGGCTGCCGTTTCCGTTGCCAATCCGCCGGCCGCTCCGACGTCGATCGTCGCCGCTCCGGCTTCGCCCACGACGGGCGACAAAGCTCCGGACTTCGTCTACCAGTCGCACGACTACATGCGTCGCAGCTTCCGCGACATGCTCGCCCAGGGTTCGGTGCTGCTGGTGTTCGCGCCGACCGAAGCGGACCTGCGCTCCATCGACGCGGATCGCGAGGACATGCTCGCCCGTGGCGTGGTGCCGGTGGCCGTGCTCGAGCGCTCCGACCGCGAGGTCTGGAAGCTCGTTCGCCGCATGAACCTGGAATTCAGCCTGCTCAGTGACCCCCGCGGTGCGATCGCCGAGGACTTCGGCGCGCGCGATGCGAGCGGTCAGCACACGGCCACCGCGTGGTTCGTGGTGTCCGCCGACGGCCGCATCCGCGGCTGCGGTCGCGGCTCGCTGCCGCGCGAGCTGGCGAGCACGGCCTATTCGGCCCTGGGGCAGCCCACCGGGAGCACGCGTTCGGCCAGCCAGGACTGATCCGGATCACCCGCTTCGCGAAGGGAGCCGCGCGGCCCTACGCCGCGCGGCTCTTCGCGTTCGCGGAGGAGCGCCCGGCCCAGCGGGCGAGCGCGCGCTGGATGTCCTCGGGCCGCACCGGCTTCGTGACGAAGTCGTCCATACCCACCGCGAGGCACGCGTCGCGGTCGCTCGCCATCGCGTTCGCCGTCAGCGCCACGATCGGCGTGGCCGATCGCTCGCCGGCCATGATCCGGATCTGCCGCGTGGCTTCGAACCCGTCCATCTGGGGCATCTGGCAGTCCATGAACACCAGGTCCCACTCGGCGGTGGTGATCCGGTCCAGAGCCTCGAGCCCGTTCGCGGCGATGCCCACCTCGTGCCCCTGCTTCTCGAGCATGCGACGGACGACCTTCTGGTTCGTGGGGTTGTCCTCCACCACGAGCACCCGGAGCGGCGACGGTGCGACGGGCTCGGCCGCCGCGGGTTCGCGCGACGGCGCCGGAGCCGACTGCTCCATCTCCCGCAGCAGGCTCTCGCGCGTGGCGAACGTCGCGCGGCCCGACGTCACGTCCGGCGCGCGGCGGATCGCGGCGACGAGCCACGACAGGCGCACCGGCTTCGCGAGCGCACCGGACCAGCCCGGCCACGACGTCGCGTCGGGTTCGACCGATCCCGGGCCGCCGATGTAGAGCAGCACACGCGGGATCTCGCCGAGTTCGCCCGAGCCGTGCGTCCACTGGAACGCCGCCTCGCCGGCCGCGGCCGCCAGGCAACCGGCATCCACCAGGCACACGTCGATGCGGCCCCCGGTCGCACGCTGCCGGCGCACCAGTTCCAGCGCGCGCTCCGCGTCCGGCGACACGAGCGCGACGCCGCCCTCCTCCTCGATGTCGGCGGCGATCGCCGAGCGGCTCGCGTCGTTCGCATCCACGACGAGCACGCGACTGCCGCTCAACGCGCGGCCGGCCGTGCCGGACGTCTCGGCGGGGTCGAGCGGCAGCGCCAGCGTGAACCAGAACGTGGAGCCCGAGCCCTCGCGGCTGTCCACGCCGATCGTGCCGCCCATGAGCTCGACGATGCGCCGGCAGATCACCAGCCCCAGCCCCGTGCCGCCGAAGCGGCGGGTCGTGGAGGCGTCCGCCTGCACGAACGGCTGGAACAGGCGACGCCGCTGGTCCTCGCGAATGCCGATGCCGGTGTCGTGCACGCTGAGCCGGAGCTCGGCCACGCCCTGCTCCGCGCGGCCCTCCACGGCGATCCGCACGTGACCCCGCTCGGTGAACTTGAGCGCGTTGCCGACCAGGTTGAACAACACCTGCCGCAGGCGCGCCACGTCGCCGAGCACGCGGCGCGGCGTGCCGGGCGCCACGTGCACGATCAGCTCCAGTCCGCGTTCGGCGGCGCGAGGCTGCAGCAGGCCGGCGACGTCCTCGCAGACGCGGCGCAGGTCCACGGGGGCGGTCTCCATGACCAGGCGCCCGGCTTCGATCTTGGAGAAGTCGAGGATGTCGTTCAGCACCGTGAGCAGCGACTCGGCCGACGAGCTGATCGTCTGCGCGTAGTCCATCTGCACGGCGTCGAGCGGTGTGTCCAGCAGCAGGCGCGCCATGCCCGTGATGCCGTTCATCGGCGTGCGGATCTCGTGGCTCATCGTGGCGAGGAACTCGCTCTTCGACCGGCTCGCCGCGTTCGCCTCGTCACGTGCGCGCTGCAGGTCGAGCTCGGTGCGGCGGCGCTCGGTGATGTCGTCGGCCACCCACGCGTACCGCGGCCGATCGTCGGCGCCCGTGGGCACCGGGCACACCGAGAACCACGTCACGTGTTCGCCGTCGGGCCCGGAGCGGTGGTCCTCGAAGCTCACGGCGCGACCGAGCCGCTCCGCCTGCCGGCATCGCTCCAGCAGGGTGGCCGGCAACGAGCTGGACGCCGGCGCCTCGAGCGTACGCCCGACCAGCTCCGTCGGGGGCAGGCCGAACAGGCGCGCGGCCTCGTGGTTCGCGAACACGTGCACGAGCGACTCGCCTTCGCGCGCCACGAGCCCCCGCGCGGTGCCGGCGCCGTCGAAGAAGGCGCGCAGCATGGCCTCGTTCAGGCGCAGGTGCTCCTGCGACTCCTCGAGCGAGGCGAGCAGTTCGTTCACCGAGCGCGACACGGCCGACAGTTCGCCGGCGCCGCGCGACGGCAGCCGCCGGCTCAGGTCGCCGGCGCTCGCGAGCGCTTCGAGCGAGCGCACGAGGTCGCCGAGCGGCCGCAGGAACGACTGGTTCAGCCACGCGGCCACGCCGGCGAGCATCGACAGCGAGAGCGCGATGAGCGCCAGGAGGAGCGAACGCAGCCCGCGCTCCGCTTCGCGCCGGAGCACGCGCGGGGTGCTGGCCTCCAGCACGAAGCGCGGCTGGCCGCGCAGGTCGCTCACGGGCACGAGCAGGCGGAGGGCATCGCCGTCCTCCGCGGGCAGCGACGCCGCCTCGCCGTCGTTCAGCGCCCGGGCCGTGCGCTCGGGAAGCGGGCCCGAGACCTCGTCGAGCATGCACAGCGACACGTCGAGCTGGCTCTGTGCGGACAGGTCCATCAGTCGCGCTTCGTCGAGCCAGCGCCCCATGACCAGCGTGCCCACCGCCGCCCCGCGGCCGTCGCTGGGCAGCACGGGGCGCGCGCTCACGATCATCGGCCGTCGGCGGAACCAGTCGATGCCCGAGACGGGGCTCCGGCCCGCCCAGCCGTGCGGCACCAGCCCGTGCGCGCGGAGCGTATCGACGTCGGCATCGGGCAACGGTGTGAGCGTGGCGAGACCGCGATCCACCAGGTTCGCGTAGCGCACGCGCCCCTCCGCGTCCGCGATCACGCACAGGTCCACCTGCACCGTGGCCATCGAGGACCCGAGCAGGTTCGCCCGACGGAAGGCGTCGCCGCCGTGCTCGATCCACGCGACCATGTCGTCCCACGTGCTCCAGTCCGCGGTCGTCGCCCGCAGGTCCTGGTTCATCTCTTCGAGACCGCTCGACAGCCGCAACGCGGAGCGTTCGCTCTCGGTGCGCTCCAGCAGATCGACTCGCCGGACCACGAACCATGGTCCGAGCCACGCCACCGCCAGGAGGCCCGCCAGCGTGAGTGCGCCGAGGCCCACGAGTACGCGTCCGCGAAAGTCGAGCATCGAGCGGAAGTCTCGGCTCGCCGACGTTCCACGTGAGGGGGGCGAGGGGGCGACACGGTGGCCGGACGGGTTCCGGCTTGCGGAGGATCCGGCACTTGCAGCGCTCGCGGCGGGGACTTGCAGTGCTGGAGCGTTGCGGTTAGTGTGCTCGCCCGCTGGACTACGGAGGGTGAGTCTGAACACACCGGATATCCCCTCGCACGGTCGTGAGCAGTCGCGGCAAGGGTCCGGTCCGCAACAGGGACCGGGATTTCCACGTGCGGAGGGATGGCCGAGTGGTTTAAGGCGCCGGTCTTGAAAACCGGAGGGCGCAAGCCCCGTGGGTTCGAATCCTACTCCCTCCGCCAGTGCCTGGAGTGGTGGCCGAGAGGCTGAAGGCGGCGGTTTGCTAAACCGTTATACGGCTAAAACCGTATCGGAGGTTCGAATCCTCTCCACTCCGCCAGTGTGCCGGGCCGCGGTCCGGCGACCGCCTCCGGCTGAGGTGGGCCCATAGCTCAATTGGATAGAGCGTCTGACTACGGATCAGAAGGTTGGGGGTTCAAATCCTCCTGGGCCCGCCATGTTTCTCCAGCCCGCGCCGGAGCCGTCCGCGCGGGAAGCAATGAAGCAACGCGTGCGATGCGCCGCGCCCTCACGACCCGGCGCACCCCTTCGTGAGGTGACGATGCGAGGTCGATCGATCGCCGTTCTGAGCGTGCTGCTGCTCCACACCACGCTCGCCTTCGCGGCCGACAAGAAGCAGAAGGTGATGGATTCCTTCTGGCTCGCGCCCGACTTTCAGCAATACGGCGTGTCGAGCATCGCGTTCCTGCCCGTGGCCACGTTCGACGACAACATGGAGGCGCGCCGGCTCGTCGAGCAGGCGATCGGCCAGGCGTTCCGCACGTCGGGGCATCGCTGGCTGTCCGCGATCAGCGCGCGCGACTACCTGTTCCGGCAGGGCGGCGACTCGCTGATGCTCGCCGTGCGCAGCCAGCTCGCGAAGAGCCCGCGCGTCGATTCGCTGCAGGCGCCCGCGTTGTCGCGCCTCCTGCGCACGCGCGCGCTGCTCGGCGTGCGCGTGGACGGCTGGGAGCGCGTGCAGCTCGAGCCGACCCAGGCCGGACGGCCGTACACGACGGTGCGCCTGAACGCGGCGCTCGTGGACTCCACGGGGCGCCTGCTGTGGACCGCCAGCGGCGGCGAGACGATCGAGGGCCAGTACCGCGACCCGAACCAGGGCGTCGTGGGCATGAACTCGAGCGGCCTCAACGACCAGCCCATGACGAACACCGCGGCCGCACCGACGTACGCCGAGGTGCTGACGAAGCTGCTCGCCCGGTGGTCGCCGCAGTTCCCCGCGAAGGCCGCCGCGCCCGACTCGACCCGGTGACCGGGTGCTGATCCGCGACGACGAGGACGGCATCCGCGCCGCGCTCCGGGAAGCCCGCGCGTCCCTCGCCGCGGACGAGGTGCCGGTGGGCTGCGTCGTCGTGCACGACGGCTTGATCGTGGGCCGCGGGCACAACCAGGTGGAGAGCCTGCAGGACGCCACGGCACACGCCGAGATCCTCGCGATCGGCGCGGCGTCCAACGCGCTCGGCTCGTGGCGGCTGAACGAGTGCACGCTGTACGTGACGCTGGAGCCGTGCTCGATGTGCGCGGGCGCCATCGTGCTCGCGCGGCTCGGGCGGCTCGTGTACGGCGCCCCCGATCCGAAGGCGGGTGCG
>JBGAOB010000166.1:0-10768 GCA_044222045.1 Candidatus Eiseniibacteriota bacterium | reverse complement strand
CGTGCGCCGGGGCCGCATCGCTTCGGGGCGTCGCGCCCCGCGTCAGCCCTTCACGCCGCCCAGCGACAGGCCGCCGACCAGGTACCGGTTCAGCGTGACGAACAGGATCATCACCGGCACGCACACCATGAGGCTGCCCGCGGCGTAGTTCGCCCACTCGGTCTGGAACGTGCCCGCGAGGCTCGCGAGCCCGAGCGGCAGCGTGTAGCGGTCGAACGTGGTGACGACGATGCGCGCCACGAGGTACTCCGACCAGGCCGCCATGAACGAGAACAGCGCGGTGATCGCGAGCGCGGGGGAGGCCAGCGGCAGCGTCACGCGCACGAACGCCTGCCACGGCGTGCAGCCGTCGATCAGCGCGGCCTGTTCCAGTTCCACGGGGATCGTGTCGTAGTAGCCGCGCATGGTCATCACGCAGAACGGCAGCGCCGTGGCCGTGTAGGCCAGGCAGAGCCCGGCGTACGTGTCGAGCAGCCCCAGGTGCTTGAGCATGATGTACAGCGGCAGCATCAGCATGGTGGCCGGGAACATCTGCGTGAGCAGGAACGCGTAGGTCGCGGCGCCGTGGCCGGGGAAGCGGAACCGCGACAGTGCGTACGCGCACGTGGAAGCCAGCACGACGCCGAACAGCGTCACCGACGCCGAGACGAGGAACGAATTCCCCATCCACAGCAGGAACTTCTTCTCGGTCAGCATCACCACGTACGCGTGCAGCGTGGCGCCCGCGGGAATCAGCGACAGCGACGTGGAGTAGAGCCGGTCCGACGGGCGCAGCGAGATCGTGACGATCTGCAGGATCGGATAGATGGTGCCGAGTGCGAAGAACGCGAGGAACGCGTGCACGAGCACGCGGCCCGGCGTCCAGCGGAACGGCTTCTCGCCGGCGTTCATGCCCGGGCCTCCTGGTTCGACGTGCGTCGCATGACGTACACCACGAACCCGAGCAGCAGCAGCAGCACCACCACCGAGAACGCGGCCGCGTACGAATAGCGCGAGTACGTGAACGCGACCTTGTAGATGTACGTGACCAGGATGTGCGACGAGTCGGCGGGCTCGCCGCCGTTCGTGACCAGCCAGATCACGAGCATGTTGTTGAACGTCCAGATCGTGCCCAGCAGAACGGCGGGCGTGAGCACCGGCATCAGCTGCGGCAGCGTGATGTCCTGGAACTTGCGCCACGCGCTCGCGCCGTCGAGGTCGGCGGCCTCGTACAACTCGTGCGGGATCGACGTCAGCCCGCCGAGCGCCACGATCATCATGAACGGGAAGCCCAGCCAGATGTTCGTGAGGATCGGTGCCACGAACGCCCAGAACGGATTCGACAGCCACGGCACGGCCGGCAGGTGCAGCCACTGCGTGAGGATCAGGTTCACCGCGCCGTAGTCGTAGTTGAACATGCCGCGCCACGTGAGCGCCGAGATGTACTGCGGCATCGCCCACGGCAGGATCAGCAGCGTGCGGAACAGCGCACGGCCTTTCACGGGGCCGTTCAGCAGGATCGCCAGGAAGACGCCCAGCGTGACGTGGAAGAACACGTTCACGGCGGTCCACACGAGCGACTTGCCGAGCATCTGGTAGAAGACCGGTTCCCGCAGCAGCTGGGAGAACTGCTGCAGCCCCACCCACTCGTGATCCGTGAAGTGGTAGAGGCTCATGTTCCGGAACGACAGGTAGAAGTTGTAGAGCACGGGGAACAGCACCACCGCCGCCATCACGGCGGCGCTGGGCAGGATCAGCCAGTACGGGAAGGAGCGCGGCGCGCGCAGCATGGGGACGTGCCTACTTCTTCATGTCGGCGATCTGCCGGGCCGCCTCGACCTGCATGGTCTTCGCCGCCGTCGCCGCGTCCTCGCCGCCGCTCATCGCCTTCTGCATCTCGGGGCGCATCGTGTCCCAGATCACGCGCATCTCCGGCACCACCGGCATGCGGCGCCCGAACGCGTACGCTTCCTGCGAGGCCTTCAGCGTGGGGTCGCCCTGGATCGTCGGGTCCGCCCATGCGTCCTTGTGGCTCGGCAGCGTGCCCAGCGCGACCGCGTCGCGCAGTTCGGCCTCGGGCGACGTCAGGTAGTCGATCAGCTCGATCACCGCCGGCATCTCGGAGGCCTTCACGTGCGTGTTGATCGAGTAGCCCTTGCTCGCGGTCATCGGCATGGCGCGCCGGCCGTTCGGCAGCGTCCACAGCGGAGCGACACCCAGGTCGATGCCGGCCTTGCGGTAGTCGGCCCACGACCACGGGCCGTTCACGATCATGGCCGCCTTGCCCTCGGTGAACAGCGTGTGCGAGTTCTCGTACGTGGCCTCGCGCGGCATCACGCCCTGCTTGTTCTTGAGGTCGGCCAGGTACGCGAGCGCCTGCTGCATGGCCGGCGAGTCGAGCGTCGGCTGGTGGTTCTCGTCCATCACCCAGCCGCCGAAGCCTCCCAGGAACGGCGCGAGCCAGTAGGGCTCCATCGTGTTCATCGAGAAGCCGTACACGCCGTCCTTCGTCTGCGCCTTCGCGATCTTCAGGAAGTCCTCGTGCGTGACCGGCGGCACGGGCACGAGCTTCTTGTTGTAGCAGAGCACCAGGTGGTTGCCGACCTGGTCCGGGGCGGCCCACAGGTGGCCGTCGAGCGTGTCGAGCGCCTGCGGCACGAAGCGGTCGAAGAACCCCTTCGGCAGCGCCTCGTCGAGCGGCTGGATCAGCTTCGTCACCGACAGCGGGCCCACCTGGTCGGAGGGGCCGAAGATGATCTGCGGGCCCGCGCCGCCGGAGGCCGCGCTGATGAACTGCTGGCGCAGGTCCTCGGTGTTGTACGGCACGATGTCCACCGTCACGTTGGGATGCGTCGTCTTGTACGCGGCGAGGTTGGCCTCGAATCGCGCCCGCTCCTGCGGGTCCATCTGCATCCACACCGTCAGCTTCACGGCGCCGGCGGGGCCCTCGGCCTTCTTCGGGGCGCAGGCGGAGAGGGACAGCGCGAGCGACAGAGCGAGGCCCGCGGCGAGCCAGCCGGTGAAACGCTTCATCCTTGTCCTCCGGGGAGGCCGGCACGCTCGGAGCGACCGGCGAAAACAGGCGCGCGGCGCGCGTCGAAGACGCGCGCCGCGCGGAGCGGAGGTTCGCGGGGACGCCCGCTCAGGGCATCAGCACGAGCCTCCGTGTGACCTGCGCAGCGCCGCGGGAGAGTCGCACGAAGTAAACGCCCGGTGCAAGACGCCGACCCACGTCGTCGCGTCCGTCCATCGCCACGTCGTAGCGTCCCGGGAGCTGCGGGCCCTGCACGAGCGTGCGCACGCGACGGCCGCCGAGATCGAATAGGCCGAGGTCCACGTTCGCGGCCTCGCCTTCGCCGCCCGGAACGTTGTAGGCGAACGCCACCCGGCCTTCACGCGATGGATTCGGGCGCGGCGCCGACAGCTCCAGCACCGGGCCGGCGGAGCGCTCCGGGTCCACCGACACCGTCGGGCCCTGGAACGACGTGCTGGTCTGCGCCGCCACGTTGCCGAAGCACGACGAGTCGGCGATACCGCTCGCGACCACCGTGTAGGGAACGTAGGACATGCCCGACACCACGAGGCGCACCTGCGTGCGGTTCGCGAGCAGCGTCGCGCTCTTGACGGTGAGCGACGCGGTCGGGTTGCCGGTCTGGTACACGCTGTAGCGCGACGTCTGCTGCGCCCGGCCGGCCGCGAGCAGCTCGCTGAACTGCAGCGTGAGCACGCTGTCGTACCCCGAAGGCACGGCCGACACGAGCGCGGGCGGCGTGCGGTCGATGGGGTCCGGGAAGCCGTCGCCGTTCGCGTCGAGCACGATCAGCGCACGGTTGTCGATCGCCGGCGGCGTGGCCGACAGGTTGTTCGGCGCCTGGTCGCCGCCCAACTGGCCGTTCGGCTCGGGGTCCCAGCAGATCGACGCCACGAACCCGAGCTGCGCGTTCGGCGTGACGCGCCCGGCGCCCTGGCCGTAGAGCACGTTCCACGGAATCGCGATCTCGCTGCCGCCGTTCAGGCCGTTCGCGTGCATCGGATCGAACGCCTTCAACACCGAGTCGGTGTAGTTCGCCGACGTCGTCGCCGACAGGATCCGGAAGAACGACTGGCTGTCGAACGCGCCCTGGTGCTGGTAGGCGCCGAGCTGCCAGTCGGGCTTGAAGCCCGGCGCGCTGAACGTGGCGCCGCGCTCCCAGCTGTCGATCGCGGCCAGGTTCGCCTGCCCGTTCGGGCCGCCCGGATCCGTGTCCAGATAGAGGATCCACGAGTTGCCGGTGACGATGCCGCGCAGACCGAGGTACAGGTAGGTGCTGTCCCACGTGGCGTGGATGGCCTGGATCTCGTTCGTGGTCTGGCCCGGCGGGTTCCACGCCGAGTCGTTCGAGTCGGCCACCGCCACCGTGCACGACGGCCACTCGCTCGCGTCGAACCGACCGTCGAGCGTGATCTGCGTGGGCGGGCCGTAGGACACCGGCACGTTGCCGGCGTTCGTCAGCGCCGCGTGCGGATTGCCGGCCGGGTCCTGCACCGCGCCGGCGGCGAGCATCAGCTCCATCGCGTTCTTGTTCGTCAGGGCCTGGATCGCTGCGTGCACGGCGTTCGACACCGTGATCGTGAGCACGGGAGACGCCGAGACGTTCGTCACCACGCAGCCGGCGTCCAGCGTCACGTCGGCGACGCCGTCGTCGTTCGCGTCGATGCGGATGCCGGTCACGTTCACGGGCGAGGCGGCCACGGCCTCGTCGAACGTGATCGTGAGCTGCTTCGTGGCGGGGAAGTACGTCGCGCCCTGCGCCTCGGGAGCGAGCTGGTCGTTGAGCCCGTTCTTCAGCGTCTCGAGCTCGGCGATCTGGCCCGACCCGTTCGGCGCCGACGTGGCGCCCGCGTACAGGTAGAACTGGAACTTCTGCGTGCCGTGGATCTCGTCCACCTTCATCAGCGTGCTCGAGAAGTTCAGGTTCTGCGACGCGCCGCCGTTGCCGAGCACGTACGCGGCCGTGGCCGCCGTGTTCGGGTTGCGCTGGCCCATGTACGTGTTCGCGCCGCCGCCCCACACGCGGTCCATCTGGCCGCTGTAGAGCAGGTCCACGACGTCGGGCGAGAAGCCGCTCTGGATGTACTGCGTGTTCGCGCCCACGCGGTACACGCAGTCCAGGTACGGCTGGCCCAGCGTCAGGCGCACCACCTTGCGCACGCCGCTGCGCGTGAACGTGGCCTGCACGGTGTTGCCGGCGGACGTGTCCACGCTCATCGCGTAGAAGTCGCCCTGGTAGTTCGGGCCCACGTCCGACAGCGCCGCGATGTGGTTCACGTCGTTGTAGTCGCCCTCGGTGCCGGCCCAGTAGGCGTTGTCGATGCCGACCACCGAGTAGTCGTAGCCGGGTCCCTTGGCGAACAGCTGCGTGCAACGGCCGCCGATCGACTCGAACACCGCCAGCACGCGGTCGTTGTACATCACGACCTCGTTGTTGCCGTCGTTGTCGATGTCGCTGAAGAAGCAGCCGGTGGGGTTCGCGTACAGCCCGCCCGCCCAGCGCGCCGCCTCGGCGTAGACGTTCGCGTTCTTGATGTGCGCCGAGTACTGGCGCTCCCAGCCGGACAGCGGCCCGCCCAGGTAGTCGTGCCAGCCGGTCTCGTGCAGGTTCGACATCAGCACGTACCAGCCGGTTTCGCGGATCTTGTTGTTGGGTGCGGCCTGCAGCGCCGCGTGCGCGTCGTTCCAGAGCTGGCCGTGGTTCTTGCAGTTGCCGCCGCCCGCGCAGCCGCCGTTGCCGTTGCCGCCGGTCGAGTAGGGCACGAAGCCGGCCCAGTGCGTGTACCACGCGTTGTTGCTGCCGCCGTAGCCGTTGACGTCGCCGATGCCGCCGTACGTGCCGTACGTGGGCGTGAACGTGTCGCCGTTGAAGTCGGGGTTCACGAGCGCGGCGTCGAGCTTCCACGTGTGGATCCACGCGCTCTCGGTGGCGCACTTGTCGATCATCCAGCGGTACGTGCCGAGCGCGTTCGGGAACGTGTTCTGCCAGCCGCCGACCGCCGCCGCCATCTCCCAGTCGTCGGCGTACACGGTGATGCGGTACTGGCCGCTGCCCGAGCCGGCCTCGCCCGACAGGATCGCGAGCGCGCCCGCGCCGTCGCCGGTGTGCAGCTTGCCGGTGAAGTCGCCGTCGCGCGGGATGATGCGCAGCCCGTTGCCCTGCAGGAAGTGGATCTGGTGCTTGTTGTGGCCGTTGCAGTGCGGCCAGTCGTCCAGGATCACGCCGTGGACGCCGTTCGCCTGCCAGTGCGCGCCCGACCAGTCGATGACGCCCGCGTTCGGGTACGTGCTGGGATCGAGGAACGTGCGCTCCGGCACCCACGCCACGTTCGGGTCGTAGTTGTAGCGCCACTGCACCATCGCGTGGTCGCGGTTGATCGCCCAGTCGTTCATCGCGCCCTGCAGGAACGGCATGATCGGCTGGCCGTACGCCGACGTGATCATGCCCGCCCAGCCCGCCGTGACGCCCGTGCGGAGCCAGCCGTTGAAGTCGAGCGGATCGCCGTTGCGGCGGTTCCACTCGGCAGACGACTGCAGCAGCGCGCTCAGGTGGAAGTTGCCCGGCACGTTCGTCTGTTCGTGCTTGCGCAGGATCTCGTCGAAGCCGCTGTTCGCCTCGGCGCCCGAGCGGCCCGCGAACACGTCGGAGTAGGCGAGGCCCTGGTTGCCGTGGTGCACGAACGCGACGTTCGTGAAGTTCACCTGCACGCCGAGCGGCGCCACGAGCCGGTCGAGCTCGCGGCCGTCGGGGGCGTACGTGATCGCGCATGCCGCCTTCGGCGCGGCGGCGCCGGCGGGCGCGGCGAACGCGAGCCAACCCCGGTCGAGGTGGTCCGCGAAGGCGGTCACCGCCACGCGCTTGCCGCCGGCTTCGACGAGCGCGGGCGCGGACGCGGCGTCGTCCAGCACGATCGCCCGATCCCACGCGAACGGCGCGTCGCCCACGAGCGGGGCCGGGAGCTTCGACTGGCCGCACTCGGCCTCGTCGAGCAGCCCGATCGTGCGCACGCCCGACGCGGCGTAGTGGTTCACGCCGTCGAGCACGCCGACCGGCGCGACGAGGCTCACGCGCACGGCGAGCGGCGACCCGGGCACGACGTACAACGCCAGCAGGTCGGCGGCGCTCTGGTCCGGGTTCGCGCCGGGCTGCACGGCGCCGACGGCGGCCACGCTCGTGGTCGGCCAGGCGCGGGCGGTCGAGAGCAGGTCGGCCGTCGAGGGACTCGGATCGACGGGGGCAGCGGTGGCGGGCGCGGCCGCGAGTGCGCCGGTACACACCAGGGCGAGCAGCGAGAAGGGGCGCATGGAAGCTCCGTGGACGGGGATACCCGCCGGGGGCGGGGGTGGAAGCAGCAGGTGAGACAGGCGCCGCAAGTCTAAGGAGTGCCACGGGCTCCCCGCAACGCCGGACGCGCGTGGCGGGCACGAAAACGCCCATGCCGAAACGACCCGTGCGCATTTCGACCCCGGATTCGTTTCCTCCGCAGGACACGCAAGTCCGTTGCGCTCGACCGCCCCTTCCCCCGCACGGAGGTACACGATGTCGCGTTGGCTCGCACTCGTCTTCGCCGGAATCCTGCTCACGGTCGCGGTGGCCTCCGCCGACGTACCGCAGACCCTCAGCTACCAGGGTGTCATCACCGACAACGCGGGCGCGCTCGTGCCCGACGGCCCCTACGACCTCACCGTCCGCCTGTACGAGTCCTCGCTCGCCGGCGCGGCGGTGTTCACCGAGACACACACCGCCACGGCCGTGACCAAGGGCGGCTTCAGCATCCTGCTCGGCAGCGTCACGCCGCTGACGCTGGCGTTCGACAAGCCGTACTGGCTCTCGCTGCAGGTGGGCGCCGATCCGGAGTTGACGCCGCGCGTGCCGCTGGCGTCGAGCCCGTACGCGCTGTCGCTCAAGCTGCCGTTCACGGGCAGCGCGGCCTCGCTCACGCCCACGTTCATCCTGCGCAATTCGGGCAGCGGTCTCGCCCTCCTCGCCGACGGCTCCATGCAGGTGGGCTCGAGCGCGAACAGCGGCCGGCTCGAACTGATGGGGTCCGGCAACACGAATCCGCTCGCGTCGCTCGGCACCTTCCTGGCCGCGGGCGGCCAGGTGCGCGTGAACGACGAAGCCGGGTCCGCGATCGTGCGGGCCGAAGCGGACGTCGCCGGCACGGGTGGCTACTTCACCGTGGCCGGTGGCAACGCGGGCACGTCCATGTACGTGGACGGCAGCGCCACCAGCGGCGAACCCGCGATGCGGCTGAACGGCACGTCGCGGGACGTGCTCTTCGACATGGGACAGGTCGGCACCGCGTCGGTGCAGCTGCCGTCCAGCGCGGTCGAGGCCACCGAGATGCTGAACGAGCCCGGCGTGGCCGCGTCCAACGCGAGTTCGTTCATCCAGCTCACCGGCGGCGTGTCCGTGATCGCGTCGCGCACCATCACGTGCCCCGACGACGGCTACGTCGTGGCGATCGGCGGCAGCTACCTGAGCTTCGATCACATCAACGGCCAGTTCAGCCGCGTGATCATGGGTGTCTCCGACGTGAACTCGAGTTTCGGCGTCACGTACACGAAGGCCGAGTGGTTCCCGTCGAACCCCACGTGCAGCTACATGATGCCGGCGAGCCACACGGCGATCTTCCCGGTCACCGCCGGTGCGCACACGTACTACCTGCTGGGCCAGGAAGTGAACGTGCAGGGCCAGATCGGTGCGCCCTCGCTCACGCTGATGTACTTCCCGACCGCGTACGGCACGGTCACGTCCACGAAGATGGCGGCCGCCTCGGCGAAGCCGGCGGAGGGTTCGCCGATGACCGTCGGCGACGTCGCCGACGAGCAGCGCGAGGCCGCGTCGTTCGACCGCTCGCGGCTCGAGCGCGAACTCACGCAGATGCGCGAGCGTCTCGACGCGATGCAGAAGTCGATGGGGTCCGACCCGCAGGCGGCGGCCGCCGCCGCGGCGGTGAAGAAGTGAGGGACCGGGCCATGCGTGCGACTCGTTCCCTCGCCGCCCGCCTCGTGCTGTGCGCCACGGTCGGCGCCCTCGCGGGCCCGGCCGGCGCCGCGAACCTCGCGGGCAGCGTGATGGGGCAGGGCGGCCAGCCGGTGTCGGGCTCCGGCCGCGTCGTGAACGGCACCGTGGGACAGGCGATCGTCGGCCGCAGCGTCGGTTCGCGCGTGGCCTACCACGGTTTCTGGTGGGCCGGCGGCGTGCGCACCGTGGGCGTGGAGGAGGGCCCGGGCGGTCCGGGCCGCACCCTGCCGAGCGCGCTCGCGTTCGGGGTGCCGCGTCCGAACCCGTCGCGGGCCGGCGTGCGCTTCTCGGTGGCGCTGCCGCGCGCGGCGAGCGTCTCGCTGGCGGTGGTGGACCTGCAGGGGCGTCGCGTCGCCGGATTCCCGGCCGACTCGCGCCCGGCGGGCGACTGGGAAGTGTCGTGGGACGGCCGCGACGACTCCGGCCAGTCGGTGGCGGCCGGCGTCTACTTCGCGCGGCTCGACGTGGACGGCAGGCCGTTCGCGACGCGGCGCGTGATCCGGCTGCCCTGAAGCACCGGCGCCGTTCGCGGCGCCGGACTCGATGCGGATACACTTCCGGCCCCGTCGCTCCGTGCGGCGGGGCCGGTTCGCATCCGCCCTCCGAGGAACACATGCTCCCTGCTCGACTTCCGCGCCCGTTGTGCCTGGCCCTCGTGGCCGTGACGACGCTGCTGGCGGCGACCGCCGCGCGCGCGCTCACGCCGTCGCCCGCCGACTGGCGCGACGTCGTGCTGTACCAGGTGATCACCGACCGGTTCGCGAACGGCGACCCCGCGAACGACGCGCTGGAGGGCGGGTACGTCCCGAACGACGGCGCCAGGACGCACGGCGGCGACTTCGCGGGGCTCACGCAGAAGCTCGACTACCTGCAGCACCTGGGCGTCTCCGGCGTGTGGATCTCGCCGGTGTCGCTGAACGCGAACGGCGAGTACCACGGCTACGCGACGCGCGAGTTCCGCGCGATCGCGCCGCACTTCGGATCGATGGCCGACCTGCGCGCGCTCGCCGACTCGCTGCACGCTCGCGGGATGATGCTGGTGCTGGACGTGATCGTGAACCACATGGGCGACCTGATCGACAGCGGTTCGCCCGGCTATCCCACGTTCAGCGGCACCGGCTACACGCTGCGCTGGTCGAACCCGGCGAAGCGCCACGCGGGCTTCTTCGACGACCTGTCGCGCTTCCACGCGAACGGCGGCATCCAGAACTGGGTGGACCCCGACCAGGTGCTGGGCGAGATCTTCTCGCTCGACGACCTCAAGACCGAGGACGCCGCCGTGCGCGCCGAGCTCGCGGACATCGCCGCGTACCTGATCGACGCCACCGACTGCGACGGCTTCCGGCTCGACACCGCGAAGCACGTGGAGATGGGCTTCTGGCAATCGTACGGGCCGGCCGTGCACGCGGCCGCCGCCGCGCGCGGCAAGAGCCGCTTCTTCCTGTTCGGCGAGGTGTTCGACGGCAGCGACGCGAAGAACGCGTCGTACACCGGCACCGTGGGGGGCGGGCCGTACAAGCTCGACGCGGTGGTGCACTACCCGATGTACTACGCCACGAACAGCGTGTTCGCCTCGGGCGCCGGCGCGCCGCAGGAGATCGCGGACCGCTGGAGCGCGCTCGCGCAGTACGACCCGACGTCGCGCGAGCAGCTGGTGACGTTCCTCGACAACCACGACAACTCGCGCTTCCTGGGCTCGCAGCTCGCGAACCAGGACGAAGGGCGCC
>JBGAOB010000165.1:0-12653 GCA_044222045.1 Candidatus Eiseniibacteriota bacterium | reverse complement strand
CGCGACGGCACGGCGGTGGCGGTGTTCTCGCCCGCGAGCGCCACCGCGGCGTCGATCAACGCCGCGCTCGCCCGGCTCGCGGTGGTGAAGCTGGCCACCGAGCCGCAGCGCGGCCAGGCGCCGTTGCTGCCGCGCGCCGTGCTGGCCGCGGCCGTGCGCGCGATGCTCGCGCTCGCGCGTGCCGCCGACGGCACGCGGCTCGCCGAGTTCGAGGCGAATCCGCTGGTGATCCGCGACGGCGCGCTGGTGGCGCTCGACGCGCTCGGCCAGCTGGGCGCGGCCGCGGCGCCGCTGCCCGCTCCGCGCCCGCTCGCGCGCGTGAAGCGACTGCTGGAGCCGGCCTCGATCGCGGTGATGGGCGTCTCGGAAAAGCTGAACCCGGGCCGGATCATCCTGAAGAACGTGTTGCGCGAGGGCTTCGATCCCGCCGCGGTCACGGTGATCAAGCCGGGCGCCGACCAGATCGACGGCTGCGCGTGCGTGCCGTCGCTCGACGCGCTGCGCGCCCCCGTCGACCTGCTCGTGCTCAGCGTTTCGGCGGCGCAGTCGGCCGAAGCGCTCGCGCAGGTGGCCGACCGCCACCTGGCCGAGAGCGTGGTGCTGATCCCCGGCGGGCTCGACGAGAAGCCAGAGGCCGCGCCGCTCGTGGCGCGCATGCGCGACAGCCTCGCGCGCTCGCGCGCGACCGCGTGGGGCGGGCCGGTCGTGAACGGCGGCAACTGCCTGGGCGTGCGCTCGCGGCCGGGGCGCTACGACACGCTGTTCATTCCCGACGCCAAGCTGCCGCGCCCGCCCGGCGCACCGGGCCCGCTCGCGATGATCACCGGCAGCGGTGCGTTCGCCGTGTCCAAGGCGAGCAAGCTCGCCGGGCTGCAGCCGCTCTACACGATCACGATCGGCAACCAGATGGACCTGACGGTGGCCGACTACCTCGAAGCGCTCGCGGACGACTCGCGCGTGGAGGTGTTCGCGGTCTACCTGGAGGGCTTCCGCCCGCGTGACGGCGAGCGCTTCGTGCGCGCGGCATCGGCGCTCACCCAGCGCGGCCGGCCGGTCGTGCTCTACCTGGCGGGCCGCACCGCCGCGGGCGCGGCGGCCGCGTCGAGCCACACGGCGTCGGTGGCCGGCGACTTCGCGGTGGCGCGCGCGCTCGCCGAGTCGGCGGGCGTGGTGGTGGCGGACTCGCTCGAGGAGTTCGAGGACCTCGTTCGGCTGTTCGTGCACCTGCGCGCGTTCCACCCGACGGGGCTGCGGCTGGGCGCGCTGTCGAACGCCGGCTTCGAGGCCGTGGCGATCGCCGACCACCTCGGCCCTTTCACGCTGGCCGAGTGGAACGACGGCACGCGCGCCGCGATCGGCGACGTGCTGCAACGCGCGCGGCTCGCCGACATCGTGGCGCCGCGCAACCCGATGGACCTGACGCCGCTGATGAACGACGAGGACAACGAAGCGGTGTTCGCGGCCATGCTCGCCGATCCGGGCGTGGACGCCGGCGTGTTCGGCTGCGTGCCGCTCACGCAGGCGCTGCAGACGCTGCCCGCCGGGCCGGGACACGGCGAGGACCTGGCGCGCGACGGGGGCATCGCCGGCCGGCTGATCCGCCTGCGCCGCACGCTCACGAAGCCGTTCGTCGTGGTGGTGGACGCGGGCGCGCTGTACGACGCGTTCGCCGACGCGCTGGAAGCGGGCGGCGTGCCCGTGTTCCGCACCGCCGATCGCGCGCTGCACGCGTTCGCGCGCTGGTGCGTGGCGTGCGGCGCCGGGCACTGACCACCGGAACGACGAGGGCCCGCGGTCGCCGGTCGCGATCGCGGGCCCTTCGCGTGCCGGTTCCGCGCGGACCCGGTCGCCGGCCGGTGCTGACTGCCCTTGCCGACTTGCCTCGCGCCAGCCCAGCAGCGCCATGGTGCCGTCGGTCCGCCCCTTCCTCCCACGAGAGCCATGTCGCTTCCCGATTCCGCCTCGCTGTTCGAGCCGCTGGTCCAGCGCTCTCCGCGACACCCGCACCGCATCGTCAGCTCCCATGCGCCAGTACTCCGCGACCGACGGGTTCGCGAACGACTGGCACCTCGTGCACCCGCGCACGCGCGGTGGGCGGCGCGGGCGCGGTGATGCAGGAAGCCACGGCCGTCGTGCCCGAGGACGCATCACGCCCGCGGACATACCAGGTCCGACGCGCACGTCGAGCCGCTGGCGCGCGTCGCCAGCTTCGTGGAATCGCAGGACGCGGTGAGTGCGATCCAGCTCGCGCACGCGGGCCGCAAGGCGTCCACGGCCCGGCCCGGGTGGACGGCGGTCGCCTGCTTCGACCCGACGCCGGCGGCTGGCCGCGGTGGGCCCGTCGGCGATCGCGTTCGCCGACGGCTGGAACGCCCGCGGCGATGAGCGACGCGGACATCGCCCGCGTGATCGAAGTGTTCGGCGCCGCGCGCGGCGCGCGCTCGCGGCGGGATTCCGCATCGCCGAAGTGCACGCGGCGCACGGCTACCTGCTGCACGAGTTCTGCTCGCCGCTCGCGAACGCGCGCACCGACCGCTGGGGCGGCTCGCTCGAGAACCGCATGCGCCTGGCGATCGAGGTGACGCGCACGGTGCGCGCGGCGTGGCCGGCGGAACTCCCCGTGTGGGTGCGCATCTCCGCCAGCGACTGGGCCGAGGGCGGCTGGGACCTGGAACAGGCGGTGGCGTTGTCGAAACGGCTGCGCGAGGTCGGCGCCGACCTGGTGGACTGCTCGAGCGGCGGCGCGGTCGCACATCAGAAGATCACGCTGAGCCCGGGCTACCAGGTGCCGTTCGCGGAGCGGATCCGCCGCGAAGCGGGCGTCGCGACCGGCGCCGTGGGGCTGATCACCGGCGCGAAGCAGGCCGACGCGATCCTGCGCGAGGGTCGCGCCGACGTGGTGCTGCTGGCGCGCGAGGAACTGCGCGATCCGCACTGGCCGTTGCACGCGGCGCGAGAACTGGGCGTGGACGTGCCGTGGCCGCCGCAGTACCTGCGCGCGAAACCCTGACACCGCGCTCGTCCGATCGGGGCGAAAACCCCTGCCGCACGGGGTGCGCCCTCGTGTAGCTTTTCCCGCCTCGCGAGCGCACCGGGCCGCCGTGCGACGCGACCGGCGATTCCGCGCCCCGGTGCCCGCGGACCGCCGTCCGTGCCCGTGCACCGGTCGCGGAGACTTCCCTGCTCGCGCCTGCCCTCGCCTCCGTCGCCGGAGTCCTCACCGGCATCCTCCAGGCCACCTGCTTCGAGTGGGTGTACCACCGCTACTGGCTGCACCGCCCGTGGCTGCCCCCGCACATGTTCACGGCGCACACGCTGGTGCACCACCAGCTCTGCAAGCACGACGACACGTTCCTCGTCACCGAGCCGGAACAGGAAGAGGCGCTCACGTTCCAGTGGTGGGCCGGGCCCGTGCTGGTGGCGATCAACCTGGCGCCGTGGGCCGCGCTCGCGTGGGGGCTCGCGCGCGCCGGCGTGTCGCTGCCGTCGTCGGCGTTCCTCGCCGGCATGGGCGGCCTGATCTTCTGCTACTACCTCGCCTACGAGGGCTTCCACTACCTGATGCACAAGCCGGGCATCCCGTGGATCGAACGCTCACGGGTGTTCCGCTTCCTGGAACACCACCACCGGCTGCACCACGTGCACATGGGCACCAACTTCAACGTGGTGCTGCCGCTCGCGGACCTGTGGTTCGGCACGCTGATCCGGGTGGACCCGCTGCCGCCGCAGCGCACCACCGAGGCCGCGAAACGCGTGGCGCGCCAGCACAGCGCGTGGGGACGCAAGCTGCGCGAGCAGGGCGTGGTGGAAGCGCGGACACGCGAGCACGAAACCGTCGGCTGATCGGCGAGCGACCGCCCGCCCGCCCGGGGGCATCGAGCTCCCGCGCGTTCGCAGGGCGGCCGCTCCCGCGTACACGAACGCCCGGCCGCTCGTGGCAGCCGGGCGTTCTCACGACGCACCCATCGCGGTGCGCCGCCGTGATCGCGGTGTTCAGCGCTTCAGGTCGGCCAGTCCGTACAGACGGTCGACGTTGTCCTGCACCCACGCCTTCAGCCGCACCATGTCTTCCTCGCGGCCGGGACGCGGCACGATGCGGCCGGTCTCCTTGTCCTTCTGCACCAGGTGCGCGAAGCGACGCTGCATGCCGAGGAAGTCCTCGACCGGCGGGCGATCGTCCGCGGCGCGGGCGCAGTCCTTCACCGAGCCGCCCTTGCCCCGCTCCCACACGAACGCCGGGAACACGCCGCAGCGGGCGCCGAGCAGAGCGAGCTCGACGGTCTGACCGTCCTCGAACTTCCAGCCGCTGATGCACGGGGCCGGCACGAAGATCACCGCCGTGCCCTCGGCGTTCAGCGACTTCTCGATCGTGCTCACGAACAGCTTGCCGTGCGCGGGCGAGAGCTGCGCGACGAGGCCCGCCCCCGCCGCGATGGCCAGGTGCAGGTAGTCGAGCGGCGGGTTCATGTTGCCCGCGGTGCCTTCGGCCGGCGTGGTGCTGGTGTCGGCGAACGGCATGGTGGCCGGGCTGTACTGGAAACCCGTGTTCGCGAAGATCTCGTTGACGAGCACGATCATGGTGATGCGCGCCCGCCGGTGGATCGTGTGCAGCAGGCTGCGCAGTCCGATCGACAGCGCTCCGCCGTCGCCGCTGGCGGCCAGCACCTGCACCGGGCGCTTCGGGACGGTCGAGCGCGCCGCAGTCCGTGAGCGCGTCGGCCACGTCACGCGTCGCTTCCGCGAGCGTGGGCGCCGACTCGAACACGTTGTGCAGGATCGAGAAGCTCTTGCCGAAGGCGTCCGACGGCTCGTCGCCGCGGCCCCAGGCCACCACGTTCGGGAACGCGAGCGTGGAGACCTCGGCGCACGAGGTGCCGATGGTGAAGATCGTCTTCACCCCGTTGTCCGTGACGCGGCCGACGTTCTGGAACGCCACCGACTCCATGCAGCCGGGGCACAGCGTGGAACCGGCCCGGAAGCAGCTGTCGCGGGTGGCGATGTCCTTGATGCTGCTCATAGCCGCGCTCCTTCGTGGAAGACCATGTACGACTGGGACGGCTTGCGGTCGATGGCGTCGCGCGCCTCGCCCAGCATGGCCTCCCACGTACCCTCGGACACGTCGGCGCCACCCATGCCGCAGAACGCGCTGAACGTGCGCGGCGCCTTCTCCAGGTCGGAGAGCGCGTCGGCGACGTCGAGCGTGAGATGCCCGCGGCCGGAGTGGTGCGCCTGGTTCACCACCATCACGAGCCGGGCGTTCTTCAGCCGCTCGCGGACGGCGTCGCGCGGGAACGGGTTGATCAGGCGCATCGCGATACCGGCCACCTTGAGGCCGGCCTGCTTCGCCCACGCCTCGCGCACGGACTCGAACGTGCCGAAGTCGGGACCCATGCCGACCACGGCGATGTCGACCTGCCCGTCGGCGGGCCAGCCCACTTCGTCGAAGAACGACAGGCCCGGACGGCCGAACGTCGCCTCGAAGTCGGCGCCCACGCGCGGCAACAGTTCGAGCACCTTCTCGATGCGGCGCTTCTGCCCCACCTTGAAGCCCTGGAAGTGGCGCGACGTGACGCAGTTTCCGAACGCGGTGTCACCGTTGATGAGCCCGGGCAGCGGGCAGTCGGTGATCCACTTGTCCTGGAACGCGTGCACGGCCGTGTCGGCTTCGACGGTGAAGCGGGCGTTGCGGTGACTGTCCTTGATGCCGTAGTAGCCCGGCATCGTCGGCGTGAGCACGTCGGGATGCATGCCGAGGCACGGCGCCTGGACCACGGTGTCGTAGATCTGCTGCTTGCCGCGGCAGCAGATCTGGATGAAGCCGTCGTCGCGGTGCGCGAGCGCGTCCGAAGGATCGCCCTCGATGCACAGCGGGAAGTTCGCCGTCGCGCGGTACACGTCGATGATCATCACGTTGCCGAGGCCGCTCGCGCCCAGCGAGCGCGTGGTCTCGGTCATGTGATCCAGGCCCACCGAGCTGGTGGCCGTGGCCACGATCAGGTCGCGGCAGGCCGCGCCGGCGCCGACCATGTAGTCGGCCACGGCGTGCTCGGCTTCGAGCAGCTTCACGCGCTTCGGCGTGCCCTTCTGCGCGCCGACCTTGGCCGCCACGGTCTCGATCCACTTGGTGGACGGCGTGATCGGGAAGCCGGGGTAGATGAGCGCGCGCCACATCTGCAGCGTGGCGAGTGCGGCGGCGGTGTTGCCGTCGGCCGTCACGGCCTCGCGTTCCGTGTAGAACGGGATGTGCGCCGCCCGGACGGCCGCCAGGTCCACGATGCCCTCGTAGCGCTCGCCCGAGGGCGTGCTCACGTGGGGCGTGGGTTCCAGCGTGGCTGGAGTCGGGTTCACGAGCGCACCTCCTGTTCGGATTCCACCCACTGCTCCTCGTACTTGCCTTCCTTGAACAGCTCCTCGGGGCAGACGGCGATGCACTCGCCGCACAGCTTGCAGAACGCGCTCACGTCGGCGCCGGTCACGCGCACGCCGCGCTCGGCGTCGGGATGGAACTGGATGATGCCCTCGGGGCAATTCGTGATGCAGTGCGAGCAGCCCGTGCACGCGCCGTTCGGATCCTCGAACAGGAGCCGGAAGCCGCTGCGCGCGAACGAGGCGGTCTTGTTGTTCTGCGACAGTCGCAGGCGCGTCTGGGCGCCGATCGGCAGTTCGCCGTAGCCCTCGAAGCGCGTGGTCGCGTGGTCGCCGGGGCGGGCTTCGTCGAACTCGCCGAAGCGGATCGCTTCCTTCGTGGCGTACAGGGCTTCCTTGTTGCGCTCGAGCAGCAACTCGGGGATGCGGCGCTTCTTGAGCTGCGCCAGGAACACCCCGGCCACGTCGTCGATCGCCATGCCGCCGATCGCCTCCGTCATCGCCACGTAGGCCGAGACGTTGCCGATCGCGTGCTTGAGGTACTTCGTGCCGATGTCGTCACCCGGCACGGTGAGGACGCGACCCGAGAGGTGGAAGTGCTTCGCGCACTCCTCCGGGCTGCGCCGCGTGTTGATGACGAACGTGCCGCCGTGCGGCACGCCGTCGGCGAAGTCCGCCGAGCGGGCCGCGGCTTCGTCCATGAACAGCGTGACGACCGGCCGGGTGACCTCGCAGGCCACGTCGATCGGCTTCGCGCTCACGCGCAGGAACGAGCGGATGCTGGCGCCACGCCGTGCGGAGCTGAAGAACGGCTACCCTGCACGTGGATTCTTCAGATTCGAGGAGAACAGGGCCGGGCAGGCTCGGTCGCGAGCACGAGCTCGCTGCCGGCCTTGCCGTCCTTCGGGAGCTCGAGCACCGATCATTGCTCGAATATGCCGTGGTTCAGGACTCTACGACACGCCCACTTTCGCCAGACGCTGCTGCTGGACAGTCCGTCGCGATCTGCTGAACTTTTGGCATGCAGGACTCGTCGAGCGCGCCAGACCTCCGCGACCTCCTCGCCCTCCACCTTCCGGAAGCGTCTACGGGAACGGCTTCGCGCAGTCCCCGCACTGGTGCAAAGGTTCCTGATCGACAAAGAACTCCGGCAGCCGACCCATCTCTCCCTCCGTGTCGAAAAAACGTCCGAACTTCCTTCAGGGCGGCTCGCCGCCGACCACGGCGCCTCCCCGCATAACCTATGCCAACGACGGAACCCACCTCGCGCTTTCGTGAGGCCGCGCGAGTGGGTTCGATCTGCTCGACACGGAGCGTCGATGGCCCCTTGCAAAGCCGCGTATCCACGTTGCTCTGATCCGCCGCTCGGGCACCATTCTCCGGCAACGAGTTCTTCTGAGTCTCAGCAGGTTGCTCGCGGGCGCGCCGTCGCGCGCACCACCTCGGCTTTCGTGCGCGGGGGCTCTACGACTCGAGCAGTCGCGCACAGGGCTCGGCCTGGATCCGCATCGAGGTGCGCGGCATCGTCGGCGCACGGCGAAGCGCGCAATCCGCCGCGCGTTCGAGGCGATCGGCCGCTGGAACGCCCAGACGAGCGTGCACCGCCCGCGACGAACTGGCGCGCGTGAACGCCGCCACGCAGGCCGTCGGTGCGATGGCCGTGGCGCGGCGCTGCTCGACGTGGTCGAGCGCGCGTCTACAACCTCGAGACCACCGGCGCCTACGACCCGACCATCTGCCGCTGATGCGGCTGTACGGCTTCTACGACTCCGGAGCCGCACGCACCTGCCCACCGACCGCGAATTGTCCCGTGCTCGCGCGGATGGGTCCTGGACGCGGCGATCGAGACGAACGCGCTGCCGGGCACGCTGGGGCGATCACCGCCGGTGTGCGCTGGACCTGGGCTCGATCGGTGCGTCGGCGATCGACCGCGCGGTCGATGGCGCTGCGCGCCGAGGGCGTGCGCTCGGCGCTCGTGGACGTGGGCCGCAACGTGTACGGGCTCGGCACGCCCGACGAGAAGTCCGAGGGCTGGCGCGTGGGCGTGCTGCATCCCGCGACGGGTCGCGTGGACCGCGTGTTCACGTTGCGCGACGCGGCGGTCGCCACGAGCGGCAACTACGAGCAGTCGCGCACGCTCGACGGCGTGCGGGTGGGACACCTGATGAATGCGCAGCTCGGCCGCCCCGCGAACCCGCACCTGAGCGCCACGGTGCTCGCGAGCAGCGGCCTGGCGTCCGACGAGAATGCCTCGAGGGCCTTCCTGCTGGGGCCGGGCAGCGTGAGCACACAGCCCGGCGTGCTGGACACGCATTTCATCGGATGACGCCATGAGCCAGGCATCCGCCGGTATGCACACGTTCGGCCGGGGCGGCATCCATCCCGGCCCGCACAAGGAAGCGACGTCCGGGCTCGAGATCGAGCGCCTGCCGCTGCCGTCCGAAGTGGCGCTGCCGCTGCTGCAGCACCTGGGCGAGCCGTGCACGCCGATCGTGAAGAAGCAGGAGAAGGTGCGCCGCGGCCAGAAGATCGCCGACGGCGGCGCCACCGGCGTGCCGCTGTACGCCACGATCAGCGGCAAGGTGAAGCCGATCGACAAGCGCCCCCATCCCACCATGGGCGTGGCGATGGCGATCACGATCGTCGCGTCGCCCGAGCCCGAACCCGAGATCGAGTTCCCCGAGGATCCCGACTGGCGCACCGTCGATCGCGCCGAGGCGATCGCGCGCATCCGCGAGGCCGGCATCGTGGGCCTGGGCGGCGCCGCGTTCCCGACGTGGCGCAAGCTCGAGTTCGCCGCGCAGTCCCAGGTGGACACGCTGGTGATGAACGGCGCCGAGTGCGAGCCGTACCTGACGTCCGACTACCGCATGATGCTCGCCTGGCCCACCGAGATCGTGGAAGGCGCGCGGCTCATGGGCCAGCTCGTGGGCGCGAAGCGGGTGCGTTTCGGCGTCGAGTCCGACAAGCCCGACGCGATGGACGCCCTGCGCCGCGCGATCGATTCGCTGCGCGTGCCCTCCGACGAGATGGACGTGGTCCCGTGCCTCGCGCGCTACCCGCAGGGCGCCGAGCGCCAGCTCGTCTACGCGGTGACCGGGCGCAACATGCCGGCGCGCTCGCTGCCCTCGGCGGTGGGCGTGCTCGTGCAGAACGTCGCCACCGCGCACGCGGTGTACGAGGCGGTGCGCTTCCGCAAGCCGCTGCTCGACCGGGTGATGACCGTGACCGGCCCGGGCGTGAAGCAGCCCCGGAACGTGATCGCGCCGCTCGGCACGCTGCTCAGCGACGTCGTGGCGTTCTGCGGCGGGCTCGAGGACGGCACCACGCGCATGGTGGCGGGCGGCCCGATGATGGGCCGGGCGCTGCCGCGCCTGGACGTGCCGCTGGTCAAGGGCATGAACGGGCTCGTGCTGTTGACGGGCCGCGGTCCGCTGGAGGACGGCTTCGGGCCGTGCATCCACTGCAACCGCTGCCTCGACGCCTGCCCGCTGGGGCTGGAGCCCGACCAGGTCTCGATCCGCGTGGAACTGGGACGCACGCTCGACACCGAACCCTACGGAGCGCTCGACTGCTACGAGTGCGGGTGCTGCAGCTACGTGTGCCCGTCGAGCCGACCGCTCGTGCAGTTCATGCAGGTGGCCAAGGGCGCGCTGCGGCGCACCGCCGACACGAGGGCCAAGTCGTGAGCGATGACCGGCAGTTCGTGATCACGCCCGGGCCGCATCTCCACGTCGAGGAGAGCACGTCCCGGATCATGTGGTGGGTGAACGGTTCGCTCGCGCCCGCGGCGCTGTGGGGCGCGTTCGTGTTCGGGCCGAAGGCGCTCGCGGTGATCGTGGCGTCCATCGCCGGCGCGGCCGGCATGGAATGGCTCGCGAACCGCCTGCTCGGCCGGCGGCCCACGCTGAGCGACGGCAGCGCCGTGTGCACGGGCCTGCTGATGGCGCTCACGCTGCCGCCGCAGCTGCCGTGGTGGGCCGCGTTCCTCGGCGGCCTGTTCGCGATCGGGCTCGGCAAGATGATCTTCGGCGGGCTCGGCTTCAATCTCTTCAATCCGGCGCTGCTCGGGCGGGCGTTCCTGATGGCGTCCTTCCCCGTGGCGATGACGTCGGGCTGGGTGTCGCCGCGGCCGTGGTTCACGCAGGGGCTCGACGCGGTCACCACCGCCACGCCGCTCGCCGTGCTCAAGGAACGCGGGCTCGTCGAGGCGATGAAGGTGCTCACGAGCCCGGCGGGCGCGTGGAACGGCCTGCTGCTGGGCTTCCGCCCCGGCTCGATCGGCGAGGTGAGCATGGTGCTGATCGCGCTCGGCGCCGCGGTGCTGCTGGCGCGACGGATCATCCACCTGACGATCCCGCTTTCGGTGATCGCCGGCACGGCGCTGAGCACCGCGCTCTCCGGCGCACCGCTGCTGCACGTGATGAGCGGAGGGCTCTGGCTGGGCGCGTTCTACATGGCCACCGACTACGTCACGTCGCCGAGCACGCGGCCGGGCCAGATCGGCTTCGGCCTGCTCGTGGGCGTGCTCACGGGGCTCATCCGCCTGTACGGCGGCTACCCCGAGGGCATCTGCTACGCGATCCTGCTCGCGAACGCGATGGTGCCCGCGTTCAACCTCTGGTTCCGCCCGGTGCGCACCGCGGCGCGCGTGGGGACGCCGTCATGAGACCCGACGACCTGGTGTTCCCCGAGGGCGCCAAGCGCCCGGCGATGGAGCCCGCGCAGATCGTGCGCGTCGCGATCAACCTGGCGGTCGTCTGCGCGCTCGGCGCGGCGGTGCTCGGCGGCGTGTACATGGGCACCGAGCGCTACGCCACCGCCGCGCGGCTGAGCGGCGAGAAGCGCGCGATCACCGACATGCTCGCGCTGGGCGACGGCGCGCGCGTCACCGAGGTGAAGCAGTACCTGGCCGCCGACGGGCAGGCGGTGATGTACCGCGCCGGCACGTACGGCGACGAGGCCTCCCCCGTGCGCGAGGTGGTGTTCGGCCTCGACGGCGCGCTGCGCTCGCAGCAGGACGCGGCCGCACCCGAGGCGCCGAAGGGGCTCGCTTCGCTCGGGCGCATGTTCGTGGCGTCGCAGGGCGGCGCGCTCGCGGGCTTCGTGGTGGAAGGCGAGTCGCGCGGCTACAAGAACCGCATCCGCTTCTTCGTGGCGCTGGACTCGGCGCTCGCGATCCGCGGCGTGCGCGTGGTGGAGCACGAGGAGGACCCGGGGCTGGGCGCCGAAGTCGCGACGTCGTGGTTCGACGGCCAGTTCGTGGGCCGCACGCCCGAACAGGTCGCCGCGCTCGACGTGACGAAGGACCCGATGCCCGAGGACTGGCGCGGGGCACTGAACGAACTCGGCCGCACGCCGGTCGGCGAGTGGCGCACGAAGCACGCCGACCTGATGGAGCGCGAGAGCGCGCACCCGGTGTACGCGGTGACCGGCGCCACCATCTCGAGCCGCGCGCTCACGCGCGGCGTGCGCACCACACTCGACCACTTCCGGCGTCGCTGGACGCTGCTCGCCCCTCACCTGGGAGGACCCGCGTGAGCGCCTCGCTGCAGAAGGACGCCCCGCCGTCGGCCGGACGGCTGATCCTGAACGGCATCTTCGCCGAGAACCCGGTGTTCCGGCTCGCGCTCAGCCTGTGCCCCGCCGTCGCGGTGACCACGACGGTGCTGAACGGCCTGATCCTGGGCGTCGCCGTGACCGCCGTGCAGGTGCTGTCCAGCGTCACGGTGGCGCTCGTGCGCGGCGCGATCCATCCGCGCGTCCGCATCCCGGTCTACACGATCATCATCGCCGTCTGGGTGAGCGCCATCGACATGGCGCTCGCCGCGTTCACGCCGGCGCTGTACGCCCAGGTGGGCCTGTACGTGAAGCTGATCGTGGCGTTCGCCATCATCATCTCGCGGCTCGAGATGTTCGCGAGCAAGCAGCCGCTCGTGCCGTCGTTCTGGGACGGGCTCGGCATGGGGCTCGGGTTCCTGCTCGCGCTCGTGGTGATCGGCGCGCTGCGCGAACTGCTCGGCAACGGCTCGTTCGCCGGCATCGTGCTGGTGCCCACGAAGCCGCTGCTGTTCTTCGCGCTGCCGGCGGGCGGGTTCTTCTCGATCGCGCTGCTGATGGCGCTGTTCAACTGGGCCGACCGCCGGTTCTTCGGCGGCACCGGCGGTTCGTCCTCGGGAGGCCATCATGGCTGATCGCCGCACTCCCCCGTGGCTGCAGCGCGTGCTGCCCGCGCTCGCCCCGCTCGCGATCGTCGGCGTGCTCGCGCTGCCGCTGATGCGGCCGGC
>JBGAOB010000164.1:0-10685 GCA_044222045.1 Candidatus Eiseniibacteriota bacterium | reverse complement strand
GCGGCCCGGCGAGCGGGTTCGTCCACAGCTCCACCGGCGACGGGTTCGACGCGGCCCGGCGCGACGGCGCGGACGCGGGCGCGGACGTCGGCGGCTCGCCGGTGCGGCGCGCGTTGCGCTCGGTGCGCTCGATGCTGGCTGCGGTCACGGGATCCGCCGCCACCAGCTCGAAACCGAGCCGGCCCTCGAACACCACGCGTCGCACGGACACGACGACGGCGTCGGAGCCCACCGCGGTGCGCGCGCGTTTCAGCAGCGAGGGAACGTCGTTCCCGGTGAGGATCTCAAGCGGCATGGGCGAGCTCCCAGGTGCGGATGGACTGGATCGGCGTCTGCGTGGGCAGCTCCGACAGCGAGATGACCGGCAGGCGGGGCAGGATGGGTTCGACGAGGCGGCGCAGGCCGACGCGCAGCGCCGGCGGCGTGACGAGCGGGGCGTACTGGCCGGAGTCCTGCGTCTCGTGCGCGATGCGGTGCAACGACTGCAGCAGCAGCGTCAGCTCCTCGGGATCGAGCGAGCGCACGCCTTCGCGGGCGCGCGGGCTGAACAGGTTCATCAGCGCCACCTCGAGCCGCGGGCCCACGGTGATCGCGCGCAGCGGCCGGTCGGACGCCCCGAGCATCTGCACGATCACCTGTGCGAGCGACCGCCGGCAGTGCTCGGCGAGCGCCTCGGGGTCCTTCGTCTGCTCGGCGGCGTCGGACAGCGCCTCGAGGATCGTGACCAGGTCGCGCACCGGCAGGCCCTCGCGCAGCAGCTTCTGCAGCACGCGGTGCACGGCGCCCAGCGACAGCTTGCCGGGCACGACGTCGTCGACGAGCGCGGGGTGCGACTCGCGCAGGCCGTCGAGCAGTTCGCGCACGTTCTGGCGCGACAGCAGCTCGGCCGCGTGCTCGCGGATCACCTCCATCAGGTGCGTCGCGAGCACGGTCGAGATCTCGACCACGTTGTAACCGAGCGCCTCGGCGTGCGTCCGCAGCGCGGGCGGAATCCACCACGCCGGCATGCCGAAGCTGGGGTCGGTCGTGCGCACGCCGTCGAGCGGCGGCAGGCCGCCCTGCTGGTCGAGCGCCAGCGCCTGGCCGGGCAGCAGTTCGCCGCCGGTCACGCGCACGCCGCGCATCTTGACCACGTACTCGCCGGCCCCGAGCTGGATGTTGTCGCGGATGCGTGCCGGCGGCACCAGGATGCCGAGCTCGAACGCGAGCTGCTTGCGCAGGATGCCGATCCGCTGCAGCAGGTCGCCGCCCTGCCCGTCGTCCACCAGCGGCACGAGCGCGTAGCCGATCTCCAGCTCGAGCGGCTCCACCGCGAGCACCTCGCGCAGCGGCGGCGCCGCCGCGCCCTCGTCGGCGGGCGGCGCCTCGTCGTGCTCGGCCTCGGCCGCGCGCGCGTCGGCACGCTGGCGGCGCGCGACCCACCACGCGAGCACGCCGCCGCCCATCGCGAGCGACAGGAACGGGCCGGTCGGCAGTCCGGGGATCAGCGCGAGGGCGCCCAGCAGGCCCGAGGCGGTCCACAGCACGCGCGGCTCGCGCGTGAGCTGCTTCGCGAGCGAGCCCGCCATCGACCCGCCGCCCGTGCCGTACGTCACCAGCATGCCGGCGGCGATGCTCACGATGAGGGCGGGGATCTGCGTGACGAGGCCGTCGCCCACGGTGAGCCGGCTGAACGTGGTCAGCGACTCGCCCGCGGACAGCTTCAGCTGGGTCATGCCGATGATGAAGCCGCCCACCAGGTTGATCGCGGTGATCACGAGCCCGGCCACGGCGTCGCCGCGCACGAACTTGGCCGCGCCGTCCATGGAGCCGTAGAAGTCCGCGTACCGGCTGATCTCGTCGCGGCGGCGGCGCGCCTCGGTCTCGTCGATGAGTCCCGCCGACAGGTCGGCGTCGATGCTCATCTGCCGGCCCGGCATGGCGTCCAACGTGAAGCGCGCCGCGACCTCGGCGATGCGGCCGGCGCCCTTCGTGATCACCATGAAGTTGATGACCACGAGGATCAGGAACAGCACCAGCCCCACCACGACGTTGCCGCCGATCACGAAGTCGCCGAACGCGTGGATCACCTGCCCGGCCTGGCCCTTCGTGAGGATCAGGCGCGTGCTGCTGACGTTCAGCCCCAGCCGCAGCATCGTGATCAGGATGAGCAGGCTCGGGAAGATGTTGAACTCGAGCGGGTCGTGGCTCGACAGCGTGGCCAGCAGCACCACGATGCTGAGCGCGAAGCTGAGCGCCAGCAGCACGTCCAGCAGGAACGGCGGCAGCGGCAGCACGAGCAGCGCCACCACCGACACGACGCCGATCGCCAGGTAGGTCTCGCCGTTCGACGACAGCAGCCGCTGCGCGAGCGGCAGCTTCGCCGGTGCGGCGGCCGGGTGGTGGCCGCGACCGTGCGCCGTCGCGCCGCCCGTCGCGGCGCGCGCACCCGCGGCCGTCACCGGCGCCGCCGTGGGCAGGTTCGTCACGCTCACGCGACGGCCCTCGTCGCGTCACGCCGCGAGCGCAGAAGACCCGCGGAACGCTGGCGGTAGACCCACGCGAGGATCTCGGCCACGGCGGCGTACATCGCCGGCGCGATCGGCTGGCCGACCTTGCTGGTGGCGAGAAGCGCGCGCGCGACCGGGCGGTTCTCCACGCACGGCACGCCGTTCGCCTTCGCGATCGCCTTGATGCGCTCGGCCAGCTTGCGCTCGCCCATGGCCACCACGATCGGCGCCGGCGCCTGCTCGAGGTCGTAGCGCAGCGCCACGGCCACGTGCGTGGGGTTCGTCACGATCACGTCCGCGGTGGGCACCGCCTGCAGCATGCGCTGGCGCGCGCGCTGGCGCTGCATCTGGCGGATGCGGCCCTTCACGGTCGGGTCGCCCTCGGTCTCCCGGTACTCGAGCTGCACTTCCTGCTTCGTCATGCGCAGCTGCTTCTGCATGCGGAACGTCACCCACGCGAAGTCGCCGAGCGCGAGCACGAGGAACGCGAGGCCGGTCACGAACGCCAGCCGGAACGACAGCGCGCGCGCCACCGCCGCGGTGCCCGTCACGTCCACGTCGGGCAGCACGACCAGCTCGGGCCAGCTGCGCGCCACGACCAGCCACGCGATCCAGCCGAGCAGCGCGATCTTCAGCACCGCCTTCACCAGGTTCGCCACCGCCTCGGCGCTGAACATGCGCTTGAGGCCCTTCGCCAGGCTCAGGTTCGACAGCTTCGGCTTGACCGGTCCCCACGACACGAGACCGCGCGTCTGCGCGAGCCCCGCGGCCACGGCGGCGCCCGACACGCCCAGCGCGAACGGCAGCAGCGCCAGCAGCAGGCCGAGCACCATCTGGCGCACGAGCACGGTCGCGCCGGCCGGCGTGAGTGCGCCGAGCGACAGCGCCGACGCGCCCACGCGCAGGCCGCGCAGGGCGAACGTGCCGAGCGCGCCGCCGCCCGCGGCGGCCAGCAGCACCGCGCCGGTCAGCAGCACCGCCGCCGCGGACAGCTCGGCGCTGCGGGCGACCTGGCCCTCTTCGCGCGCCTGCTGCAGCCGTCGAGCGGTGGGTTGCTCGGTCCGTTCCTGACCGTCTTCCTGACCTTCGGCCATCGCGTCCTCAGTGCCTCGGAACCAGCGCGTCGACCATCGCGGCGGTCTCGGCGGACAGGCCGCCCAGCCAGCGCGCGACGGCGGCGGCGATCACGGGGAGCGCCGCGCCGAACGCGGCGAGCCCCACGGAAATGGTGATGGGGAACGACACGAGCATCCCGTTCATCTGCGGCACCGCGCGGGCGAGCAGCGCGATCGCGAGATTCGTCAGCAGCAGCGCCACCATCACGGGCGCGGCGGCCGCGAGCGCGCACGAGAACAGCCTCCCGGCGACGGCGGCGGCGTGCCGCCCGCCCTCCGCCAGGTCGGGCACGCCGCCCGCGGGCAGCGCCTGGAAGCTGTCGGCGAGCGAGCGCAGCAGCGTCAGGTGCCCGCCCACGCCCACGTACACGAACAGGCCGAGCAGCGTGGCGAGCTGGCCGATGCCGGACTCCTGCAGGTCGGGCAGCGGCGCCAGCGTGGGCGCGAGCGACAGTCCCGTCTGCAGGCTCATCACCTCGCCCGCGAGCGCCACGCCCTGCACGAGCACGGCGCCCACGAGCCCGATCACGAGTCCGATCGCCATCTCGGTCGCGAACGGCAGCGGCAACCCGGCCAGGTGCTCCGACGGCGCGACCGCGTTCGCGGTGGCCGCGGGCAGCAGCAGCGCCGACAGGAGCACGACGAGCGCCGCGCGCAGCGCGCGCGGCAGCATCGCCATGGACCACAGCGGCGCGGTGAACATGAGCCCGGTCAGCCGCGTGGCCACGAGCGCGAACGTGGGCCAGTGGTGCGGCGTGACGAGCGCCTGGATCGGATCGAGGTTCATGACGCGAGCGTGGGCAGCGAGCGCAGCACGCCACCGAGGTACTCGACGAGCCGCTGGATCGCCCAAGGCAGCGTGATCACGAACACGAGCGCGATCGCGACCAGCTTCGGCAGGAACGTGAGCGTCTGCTCCTGCAGCTGCGTGATGGCCTGCAGCAGGCCCACGCACACGCCCACGACGAGCGCGGTGAGCAGCAGCGGCGCGGCCACGGACAGCGCCAGCAGCAGCGCGTGGCGGATCAGGTCGACGGCGAGTTGGCCGGACACGGGAGCCTCAGCGGAAGCTCGCGACCAGGTTCTGGACCACCAGCGTCCAGCCGTCGCCGAGCACGAAGAGAAGGAGTTTCAGCGGCATCGAGATCATGGTCGGCGGCAGCATGAACATGCCGAGGCTCATCAGCACCGACGACACGATGACGTCCACCACCACGAACGGCAGGTACAGCACGAATCCCATCTGGAACGCGGTGCGCAGCTCGCTCGTGACGAACGCCGACACGATCACGAGCGTGGGGAGCTGGCTCTCGTCGTCGACCTTCTCGATCTTCGCGAGGTCGGCGAACAGCACGAGGTCCTGGTCGCGCACGTTGTTCAGCATGAACGTGCGGAACGGCTCCAGCGCCTTGCCGTAGGCGGCTTCCTGCGTGAGCTGGCCGTGGAAGTACGGCTGCAGCGCCGTGCGATTGGCCTCGTCGAGCACGGGGTTCATCACCACGCCGGTGAGCAGCACCGCGAGCGCCACCAGCAGCTGCGACGGCGGCGTGGTCTGCGTGCCGAGCGCCGAGCGCAGGAAGTGCAGCACGATCAGGATGCGCGTGAAGCTGGTCATCAGCAGGAACAGCATCGGGATCAGCGTGAGCGCGCCCAGGAACACCACGATGCCGACGGCGCCCGACAGGCGGAGCTGGTCCTTGCCCTCGCCGATGCGCAGGTCCACCTGCGGCATGGGCGGCGGATCCACGCGCAGCCCCGGCGTCGGCGGCATCACCGGGGCCGCCGGGTTCGCGACCGGTCCCTTCGCCGGAGGCGGCACCGTGATCGCACCGGCGGGCCGCGGCGCGAGCGCCGCCAGCGCGAGCGCGATCGCGAACAGCGCCGGCACGCCGGCGCGCCGCCCGGCGCGGCGCACGCGCGGCAGCACGTTCAGCGACTCGAACAGCGCACTCGCGCCCACGGCCGGCGCGGGCGACTCCAGCGCGCGGTCGCGCGATTCGCCGTCGAGCTCGGTGAGCATCGACAGGCCCGACTCGGCCACGGCCAGCACGAGCACGCGCGAGCCCACCTGCACCAGCGCGACGCCCTGGCGCGGTCCCACCGTGGTGCGCTGCAGCACGCGCAGCGGCACGCCGCCGCCGGCGGGGCGCGCGGCGCCCGCCACGGGCAACCGCTTCAGCAGCCACACCGCGGCGCCGCACACGCCCAGCACCAGCGCGAGCGCGCCGATCATCTGCAGGAACGGGGTCACGCGGCCGCCTGGTCGGCGCCCGGGCCCGCGAGCACGCGCGTGATGCGCACGCCGAAGTGTTCGCCCATGACCACGACCTCGCCCTGCGCGATGCGGCGGTCGCTCACGAAGATGTCCACCGGCTCGCCCACGATGCGGTCCAGCTGCACGACCGAGCCGACGCTCAGCTCGAGGATCTCCTGCACCGTCATCGTGGCGCGTCCGATCTCGATCGCCACCGGCAACGACACGTCGAGCAGCGTGTCGAACGAGCCGCTGCCGGCCGCGACCGCACCCGGAGCGAGTTCCACGAGCGACGGCACACCCGCCGCGGCATCCTGAGGGTTCACACGATCCTCCCCATCCGTGACTGGACCGGACGGTCCGATTCGGCCTCGGTGACGGCTTCCGCCACGCGCAGGCCGAGGTGGCCCTTGGCCTGTCCGAGCGCGCCGCGATAGCGCAACCTTCCGTTGACGACGAGATCCACCGGCGCGTCCACGCCGTGCGCCAGGTGCAGCACGTTGCCGGGCTCGAGCGCCGACACCGCGCCGGCCGGCACCCACACGACCGGGAAGCGCGCGCGCAGTTCGAGGCGCGCCGTGCGCAGCGACGTCTCCACGCGGCGGCGCGCCGAGTGACGCTCCGACTCGCTCGCACGCGGGCCCACGTGGCGCGCGGAGCTGTCCTCGGTGAGGAACGAGTCCAGCGCCGCCATCGGCAGGCACAGCGTGACGAAGCCCGTGAACAGCGGATTGCGGATGTCCAGGCTCGTCACGAGGACGTTGTCCTCGCGATTGGCGATCTGCAGCATGTCGGGGTTCGACTCGAACGAGGCGAACTCCGGGTGCATCGGGTAGTGGTCGGCCCACGAGTCGCGGAGCAGCGCGAGCACGCGGTCGCCCACGTTGCGCATCACCGACTGCTCGAGCGGCGTCAGCGAACGCGGAGCGACGCGGCTGTCGCCGGGGCCGCCGAACAGGCGGTCGACCGTGTGGAACACGAACTCGGTGCTCAGGTCGACCACGCCGTCGCCGCCGAAGCGGCTGCCCAGGCGGAACACCATCGCCGCGCACGGCGTGGCCAGCGAGAGCACGAACTCGGAGAACATGCTCTGCTCGACCGCGTGCACCACGACGTCGGTCGGCACGCGCAGCATGGAGCTGAGCAGCGCCTGCAGCGAGATCGCGAAGCGGCCGTAGATCGACTCCAGCGTGGCGCGCTTGTCCTTGGAGATGCGCGGCGGCCGGATGAAGTTGTACGGCTGCAGGTCGGGCGCCGACTGCACGAGCGGCGCGGGCGTCGAGCGCTGCAGGATCGCGTCGATCTCGCGCTGCGTCAGCGAGTCGTTCGTGACCGTGCCGCCCGCCGCGGTGCGCTGCAGCAGCGAATCGATGTCTCTCTGGTTGAGGGCGTCGCTCATCGCCGGCGGCTCACTGGATGACGAACTGGGGCAGGTAGACCTCGAACTCCGCGTCCTCTCCCGCGATCGGCAGCATCACGGCGTGCAGCTTCACGCGCAGGCTGTCGCGCGCGCCGGGGCGCGTGAGGTCCTCGAGGGTCTGGCTCTCGAACGTGGAGATGATCGCGTCGCGCACGGCCACCTCGCGGGCGCGCACGTCTTCGTTGACCTTGGGGTCGGCGAAGTCGAAAGCGACGGACGCCATGAGGAACCGCTGCCCCTGCGAGCCGGCCGGGTTCACGATCAGGTTGTCCACGCGATAGACGGAGCTCTTGCCCTCCTTCTCGCCGTGGCCCTTCTCGTCCTTCTTGTCCTTCTTGTCCTTCTTGTCCTTGCCGTGCGCGTCCTTGCCACCGGTGGAATCGGACGCGGCGGCCGGCAGGAAGCGCGGCGCGACGACGAACGCCCCGGTGCCCGCACCGGCGAGCAGCGCGACCACGGCCACGGCCACCAGCACGAGCGGCGCCGGCCCCGCCGGCTTCTTCTTCTCGCCGTGTTCGCCGGCGGCTTCGGGTGCTTCCTTCTTCTCCTCGCTCATGCGCGTGCGTCTCTCCGGTGATGACGGCGCCGTGCGGCGCGATGCGGAATCCCCGTCCGGGGACAGCAACCGGAGTGCCACGCGCCCGCGCCCCGTGCGGGCGCCCGCAAGTGCCGGGAAACACGCGGCGGGTCGTGGGCGGCCGGGCGACCGGCGAGCCCGGACGCGGCCGCACGGGCTGGCCGGCGGAAGAGGTTGCCGCGCCGGTTCGGCAACGGCTTCCGCCCCGAACGCGCGACGCCGCGCCACGGCAGGCGTCCGTACCCACCGTGCGCGGCGTGCGATTCGGCTCCGCCGCGCGAAGGCGCGGCGGTCACGGCGCGACTACCGCCGCAGGTTCACCAGCTCGTTCAGCATCTCGTCGGCGGTCGAGATCACGCGGGCGTTCGCCTGGAAGCCGCGCTGCGCGATGATCATCTTCGTGAACTCCTGCGACACGTCGACGTTCGATCCCTCGAGCGCGCCCGGGGTGATCGTGGACGTGATCGTGCCGCCGGCGAAGCCGATGACCGGCCCGCCGGAGTTCGCCGACTCCTGGTACGTGTTGTCGCCGGTGCGCAGCAGGCCCGACGGGTTCGTGAACTGACCCAGCGCGAGCTGCGCGAGCGCGCGCGAGACGCCGTTCGTGAAGTACCCGGTGATGACGCCGCGCTGGTCCACGCTGATGCTCTTCAGGCTGCCGGCCTGGTAGCCGTTCTGGCTGTTCACGACGGCGTTCGAGGGATTCGCGAAGCTCGCGAGGCCGTCGATGCCGTTGATGGTGCCGGGGTTGATCGCCACGGCGAACGGCGCGCCGCCGCCCGAGGGCGTCAGCGTGATCGACGAGCCGCCGCCCGGGTACGTGAAGCTGGACAGGCTGCCCGTGGAGCTGAACGCGATCGTGCCCGAACCGGCCGGCGTGACCGCGGCCGAGCCGCACGACGCCTGCCACGACCACGCACCGGTGCCGGTGTTCGTGAACGTGATCGTGAGGTTGTGCGGCGAGCCGGTGGAGTCGTACACCGTGATGCCCATGGCGTGCGTCGTGCCCACCGTGGCGCCGGCGTCGAGGTTGCCGCTCAGCGTGATCGCGTCCGTCGCCTTGGCCGGCGCCTTGTCGCCCAGCCGCAGCTGCACGTCGCCGATCGCCGCCGCCGTGGAGAAGTTGCCGTTCGAGTCGGCGTTGATGCCCTGCACGATGTAGCCGGAACTCGGCGCGATCAGGTGGCCCTGGGCGTCGAGCTGGAAGTTGCCGGCGCGCGTGAACAGCTGCTGGCCGCCGTTGTTCAGCACGAACAGCGCGTCGCCCTGGATCGCGAGGTCCAGCGGCTGGCCGGTGGTTTCGAGGCTGCCCTGCGTGAACAGCTGGTCGATGCTCGCCACGTTCATGCCCGTGCCGATCTGGATCGGGTTGATGCCGCCCTGGTTGCCCGGCGGGCGCGACGCGCCCTGCAGCAGCTGCACGAACGCTTCCTTGAACGTCACGCGCGACGCCTTGAAGGCGGTGGTGTTGACGTTCGCGATGTTGTTGCCGATGACGTCCATCGCGGTCTGGTGGTTGCGCAGACCGGACACACCGGCGAAGAGTGCTCGCATCATCTGGGTGTTCCCCCCTGGTGACGAAAGTGGCGGCGGAGACTGGGGCGTTCGTGGTGATCGGGTGAATCGTTCGGATCAGCGCTGGCGTTCGCTCGGCGTCCCGTCCCCCGGCTGGTCCGCTCCGGGCGACGTGGGCCCGTCGCCGGTCGACGGGTTCGTGGTCGTGCCGCTGCCGCTCGAACCACCCGCGCTGCGTCCCACGGCGAGCAGGTCGTCGAGCAGCACCTCCATGTTTCCGATCTGCAGGTAGATGCTGCCGTTGCGGAAGGCCACGCCGGTCACGGTGCCGCCGGTCGTGGTGCCCACGCTCACCGCCTTGCCGGCCGAGTCGGTGACCTCGATCGCGTAGTGCCAGTCGCCGGCGGGCAGGCCCGACGGCAGCGTGACGTCCTGCGCCCCGGGCGACAGCCGCCCGAGGTCACGCGTGGACACGACGGCGCCGGTGGCGTCCATCAGCTTGAGCTTCGCCGTGCCGCCCGTGCCGCCGACCTCGATGTGCACCTGCGCGTGGCCCGAGCCCGGCACGTGCACCTGGTTGCCGCTGCCGAGCACTTCCTTGCCCACGAGCGAGGAGCTGAACGAGGTCTGGTTGATGAGCATCGACAGCTGCAGCGCCTGCGACTGGCTGGCCATCGAGGAATTCAGCAGGTTCAGCTGCTCGACGCTCGCGAACTGCGCGAGCTGCGAGGACATCTGGTAGACGTCCATCGTGTTCGACGGATCCTGGTTCTTGAGCTGCGTGACCAGCAGCTGCAGGAACGCGTCCTTGTCGAGCTGCTTCTTGGGGCTGCGCATGGCGGTGGTGCCCGTGGCGAACAACTCGGGATTCGTGACGGCCGAGATCATGCCTTTTCCTCCTCGGGGTGACGCGGGCGCTGGCGGCCCGGGCGTCCTTGCGAATCGGACTGAGCGCGCTCGTCGTGAGCACGCGCGAAGGCTTCACGCCGCGCATCGTCGCGGGGCGCCTGGCCGTCGGAAGCGAACGAAGGGGTCGAGCCCGCGGACGCCGCGGCGGGCTCCTGCACGGACACGTGCGCGCCCGCGAAGCCGCGCTCGCCGAGCAGCCGCTCCAGCTCGCGCGCGCCGGCGCCCGGCTCGAGTCCCGCGCCGGTCGAGACGATCGTCGCGTGCAGCGTGTCGCCTCGCATCGCCAGGCGGATGCGCCCGTGGATGCCGTCCTCGCCGTCGAAGCGCACGGTCACGCGGTCGCCCGTGCGCATCGCGCCGGCGGCACGGTCGGCCGCGGCCTGCGCCGGGGTGGGCACGTCGGTCG
>JBGAOB010000163.1:0-10730 GCA_044222045.1 Candidatus Eiseniibacteriota bacterium | reverse complement strand
CGAGGGCCGCGAACGAACGGATCATGCCGATGACCGTGCCGAGCAGACCGACCATCGTCGAGATCGAGGCGATCGTCGACAGCGCGATGAGGTTGCGCTCGAGGAGCGGACCTTCGAGGCCGTTCGCTTCCTGGATCGCCGCCTGCGTCTCGGCCACGATCTTCTCCTTCGGAGCGCCTTCCTGCTTCAGGAGGGAGTAGCGCTCGAGGCCGGCGCGCATCACGTTGGCCGCGGAGCCGCGCTGCTGGCCGCACAGCTGGATCGCGCCCTGCACGTCACCGCTGTGCAGCTTCTTGCGCACGTTGTTCAGGAAGTCCGCCAGCGCGCCCTTGCCCTGGGCCTTCTTGAGGCTCCAGATACGCTCGATCACGAACGAGATCTGCAGGATCAGGAGCATGATCAGCAGCGAGACGAGCGGACCCGCCTTCTTCATCTCCTCGCCGTACGGACCGATGATCTGGGGAAGGAAGTACCAGATCGAGAACGCCACGATCGCCGCGAGGGCGAAGCCCACTGGAACGATGAAACGGTTCATGTGATGCGGATCCTCCGTCGAAACTCCGCGGCGCGTCCGCCGATCTGCGGGTGGCACGCGGCAAGGGATGGATGAGCTGCACTGCGGGCGGCGACTCGCGTCGCCCTGGTTCGGGGAATCGAACCCGTGAGGGTCCTGCTCTTCTGGCTACCTCAGGTCTCCGGCCCGGTCCGCCGGGGTCACTCGGCGCCGACTGCAAACGCCGCGATGGCACCCTCCTCGGTCTCGTGGTGGTCGAAGACCATGATCAGCTTGGTCATCGTGAACAGATCCTTCAGCTTCTTACCCAGTCCGCAGAGCTTGATCTCGCCTCCACGCCCCCGGTAGTTGGCGAAGCCGCGCATGATCGTGCCGATGGTGACCGAGTTCATGGCCGAGCACTCCGCCATGTTCAACACCAGCCGGGTGTTCCCGCTCGCCGCCTCGTCCAGGATCGCCTTCTCCAGGTCGTCGGTCTCCCGATCGCCGAAGAAGGAACCCTTGAGCCCGATGACGCTGATCGTCCGCACCCGTCTCACCGTAACGGCCATGTTCGCTCCGTCAGACCGACTCGCGCTCGGCGAAGCTGGCGATCGCCTGCTCCTCGGTCGCGTACACGTCGAACACCATGGACAGCTTCGTGATCACGAAGATGTTCTCGATGCGCTTGTCCACCGCGCACAGCTTCATCTGGCCGCCGCGGCGCATGTAGCTCGTGTGCGCCGAGATCAGCGTGCCGAGCGCGGTCGAGTTCAGGTGCTGGGTCTCGCTGAGATTGATCACGAGGTTCTTGTTGCCCTCTTCGCTCAGCGACTTGATCGCCTTGTCGAGCTCCTCGGTCTCCTCGCCGCCGGTCAGATACCCGTGCGGCGCAAGCACCACGATGCTTCCGACCTGACGACGCTTGAGATTCGCCATCCTCGTCCTCCCTGCGGAGCTCACCGCGGCCCGCCGCCCTCCCGGGCGACGACCGCGCTCACTGACCCAGGCTCTTCAATCCCTTCAGCGCGTCCGGCTGTCCCGGCTGGAGGCCCAATGCCTTCCGGTAGCAGGAGATCGCCTTCTCGCGGTTGCCCATGTTCTGGTAGGCCTGTCCGAGCCAGACCCAGGTCTGCATGTCCTTGTCGTTGATCTGGGCCGAGCGCTCGAGGTACCACGCGGCGTCGGACCAGCTCTTGCCGAGGAGCGCACGATACCCCAGCTGCTGGTAGGCGATCGCGGCATTCTTGCTCGTGGAATCGATCGCCACGGAGCGCAGGAGGGCATCCTTCGCTTCGGGGATGGAATCCACCTGCGCCAGCACCAGCCCCAGCCAGAACTGGCGATCGGCCTTGCCGGGAGCCAGTTCCGCCGACTGACGGAGGGCGGCAATGGCCTCGGGCATCTGCTTCATCTCCTTGTACGACAAGCCGGTGTAGTAAAAGGCCTCGTCCGTGTTGGGGTCAAGCGCGATTCGCCGCTGCAGCAGGGCGAGGGCGCCCGGATAGTCCTTCTGCCGGAACCGGAGCTTGCCCAGTTCGAGCATCGCGAACTTTCCGTCCCCGGAGAGAGAGTCCCGATCCACCACCGAGGTGTACACCGACTCCGACTGGGCGGGTTGGTTCAGGAACGAGTAGATCTGCCCGATCTTCAGCATGTCGGTGTTGTTCGGGTCGCCCTTGCCGTACGCGTCCAGCGCCTTCTGCCACTCGCGCCGGTCGACGAAGGCGCGGCCGAGCAGCGTGTACATCTCCTTGCTCTTGTCCCCCATCTCGGACGCCTTGCTGAGCGCCGCGATCGCCTGGTCCTTCAGGGCGTCGTCGCGCTTGCGCTGCGAGATGCTGTAGCGCGTGCGGCCGAGCAGGCTCCAGCCCTTGGGGTCGGTGGGCTTCATCGTCGTGTACTTCTCGAGGTAGGGCACCGCCTCTTCGTAACGCGAGAAGCTCTGGCCGCCCGCCAGGTAGAGCAGGTTGCCGATCGCGAGCTGCCCCGGGGCGAACTCGGGGTCGGTGGTCACGACCCACCGGTACTGCTCGAGCGCCTCGTTGTAGCGCTGGTCGTAGTAGAGCGCCTGCGCGAGGCCGAACCGCAGGTCCACGTCGGTGCTGTCCATGGCCGAGGCGGCCTGGTACTCGGGGATGGCCAGCGAGTACACGCCGCGCTTCACGTAGAAGTCGCCGAGCGCACGGCGCGGCATCGGGTCGTCCGGCGCCTCCTGCCGCGCCGTCGTGTAGAAGATGCCCGCGTCGCGCAGCGAGTCGCGCGCCAGCTCGGCGTTGCCGAGCGCCACGAGGAAGCGCGGGCGCCACTTCGCGCCCCACTTGAGCCCCTCGTTCAGAGCGGCCACCGCCGCGTCGTGGTCGTTGCCCTGGATCAGGCACTCGCCGAGCGCGAGCTGCGCCTCGGGGAAGCGCCGGTCCAGCTCGACGGCCCGCTTGAGCTGCGGCAGCGCCTCGGGGCACTTGCCCATGCGGCGCAGCGCCTCGCCCTGGCCGAAGTGCGCCCACGCGAGGTTCGCGTCCATCTTCTCGGCCGCCTGGAACGCCTCGAGCGCCTTGTCGTACTGGCGGCGGCGCAGCAGCACCTGCCCCACGCCGGAACGCCCTTCGGCGAAGCCCTGCGTGGCCGCCTTCTCGAAGAACGTGGCCGCCTGGTCGAGTTGTCCGGCGGCGAGCGCCGCGCGTCCATCGCGAAGATCGTCGGCCCGGACGGCGGCCGGAAGCGCGAGCGAGGCGAGGGCCAGCACGAAGCCCACACCGGCGAGCGCACGGGTCCAGCGGCGGAAAGTGGCGTTCATGGTCTCGAGCGTCTTTCTCCTGTTCTCAGTGGGATCCGACCATCGGGGAGCGTCGAACGAATCGCACGGGGACCGCCGTGGGCACGCGACCGGCTTCGTGCACGATCTTCTGCCCGTCGTGGCTGGTCACCCAGGTGATGAAGCCGTGCGCGAGCCGGGGACCGGCGGTGCGCACGTACAACGTGAGCGGGAGCATCAGCGGGTACTCGCCGTCGTGCACCGTCTGGACGTCCGCGAGCACGTACGGCAGCCCGGTCAGCCGCGAGATCCGCAGGGGCTTCACGCCGTCGAGCGGCGCCGCCATCGTGACGAAGGCGAGCGAGCCCGGCGTGCGGCGCACGAACGCCACCGCCTCCGAATCGCCCGCGGCGACGTGCGCGGGCGCGCGCAGCGTGTCGCCGCCCAGCGCCTGCTCGACGAACGCGATCGTCGCGTCGCTGGTCACGGCCTGGATCACGGGCACCACGGCCCGATCCTCGCCCCCCAGCGCGCGCCAGCCCGGCTGTCCGCCTTCGTAGATCGCCGCGATTTCGTCCACCGTCAGGTTCTCCACCGGGTTCGACGGGTGCGTCACCATCACGAGTGCGTCCCGCGCGAACCGATAGCCTTCGATCTCCACCCGGCCCGACTGTGCCGCCACCTTTTCCTCGGGAAGCATCTCCCGCGGAATCGCCGCCAGCGACCCGCTCCCGTCCAGGAGCGAGCCGACCGCGCGGCCGGAACGGTCCGACCGAACCTCGATCCGGGCCTGCGGATAGGTCGCCTGGAAAGCCTCGGCCTCCCGAGCGATCAGGTCCCGAAGGTCCGGAGTCGCCACGATCGTGATACGCCCGCTCGTGGGCGTGTCTTCCACGGAATTCTGGGGAACTCGCTGTGCGCAGCCGCAGAGCAGGAGCGCGCACGCCAGCGGGAGCCAGACCGGTGGGAGAGCGTTCCGACCGGCGCCCGGGACAACGAAGTGGCGAAAGTCTAGGAATCGCCGCGAGTTCATGTCAATCGGTAGCTTCACGGATGCGCCCCGGAACACCCGGCGGCGCAGGCGCGCAGCGGCGGCGGACAGTAGGGAGCCCGGTCGAAACGTGTCAAGGATTCGGCGTGCCGGCTCAAGGGGCCAGCCGGTAGAGCATGCGCGGGAACGGGATGCTCTCACGAACGTGGTCGAGTCCGGCGATCCACGCCAGCGTCCGCTCCACGCCGATGCCGAAGCCCGAGTGCGGCACCGATCCGTAGCGCCGCAGGTCCTTGTACCACTCGAAGGCCGACTGCGGCAGGCCGTGCTCGTCGATCCGCTGCGTGAGCAGGTCGAGGCTCGACATGCGCTGACCTCCCCCGACGATCTCGCCGTAGCCCTCCGGCGCGAGGCAGTCGCACGACAGGCACAGGCGCGGGTCGGCGGGATCGGGCTCCATGTAGAACGCCTTCACCGCCGCCGGGTAGTGCTTCACGAACACCGGCGTGTCGTAGCGGCTGCTGATCTCGGTTTCGTCGGGCGCGCCGAAGTCGTTGCCCCACTCGAACGGCAGGCCGGCGTCGTGCAGCATCTTCACCGCGTCGTTGTAGTGGATGCGCGGGAACGGCGCCTTCACCTTCTCGAGTTTGCTCGTGTCGCGCTCGAGGATCTTGAGGTCCTCGGCCCGGCGCGTCAGCACGCGCTCGACCGTGTACACGAGCAGTCGCTCCTCGAGCGCGATCACGTCGTCGAGCGTGGCGAACGCCCACTCCGGCTCCATCATCCAGAACTCGATCAGGTGCCGGCGGGTCTTGCTCTTCTCGGCGCGGAACGCGGGGCCGAGGCAGTACACGCGTCCCAGCGCCATCGCCGCGGCCTCCATGTACAGCTGGCCGCTCTGCGACAGGTACGCCTTGTCGTCGAAGTACTGCGTCTCGAACAGCGTGGAGGTTCCCTCGCACGCGCTCGGCGTGAAGATCGGGGCGTCCACGAGCAGGAAGCCCTCCGAGTGCATGCACTCGCGGAAGGCCTCGATGATCTCGGCGCGGATGCGCAGGATCGACTGCTGGCGCGCCGACCGGAGCCACAGGTGGCGGTGGTCCATCAGGAAGTCGACGCCGTGCTCCTTGGGAGTGATCGGGTAGTCGGCCGACGGCGACACCACCTCCAGGTGGTCGAGCCCCATCTCGACCCCGCCGACCTGGCGGGTGTCCGCCTTGAGCGTGCCGCGCACGATCACGGCCGACTCCTGCGTCAGCTCGACCAGGCGCGCCCAGGTCTCCTCGGGCACGTCGCGCACGCTGGCCACGGTCTGGAGCTGGCCGCTGCCGTCCCGCACGACCACGAAGGCGATCTTGCCGCTGGACCGGCGGTGGGTCACCCAGCCGCGGATCTCGACGCGCTCCCCGATGTGCCGGGGGGCCTCCACGATGCGGATCCACGGGGCGGCGGAGGACGGGGCGGCGGTGCTCATGACGGGTTCCCCTGCGCCGGGGCCGGGCCCCGGGACGCGAAGCCCCCGGTCTCGGAACCGGGGGACGAACCGGCCACGGCGGGCCGGAGATGTATCTCAAGGGTTTTCCGAGCGGGGCCGATAACCGGCCCGATCGCGGGGCACCTTAGGAATGGCCCCGTCGCACTGTCAAGGGAATGCGCCCGATGAGCCTCCTCCACCACTGGCACTCCCGCCGTCGCATCGTGGCGGTGCCCTTCATGACGCGGGTCGCCCTCCGCCATCGCACGCCCGTGCGGTGGCTCGTGCGCCCGCTCGCGGCCGTGGTGCTCTCACTGGTGCTCACCAGCATCGCGGTCGCCGAGCCCACCGCCGCGGCGCCGCCCACGACGGCCGCGTCGCCCGCCTCCGCGTCGCGCACCGCGCCCGAGGCGCGTGCCGCCGAACCCGCCGTTCCCACCCCGCAGCCCGAAGACCTGCGCGACGTGACCTCGTGGGTCCAGTACAAGACCTCGAACCACATCGCCTCGCTCCCGACCGAGTCGCGCCTGTTCTACCGCCGCGGCCTGATCGCGCGGCAGTCGAACCTCGACGAGGAGGCGTTCGCGCTGGTGCGCGGCGCGTCGGATCTCGACCCTTCGTTCCTGCAGCCGCACCTGACGCTCGCGTCGTGGCTGCTCGTGCGCGAGCCCAGCCTCGCGCTGCTGCAGTACGCGTCGGCGCTCGAGCTGGTGCGCCAGAGTTTCAACCTGCAGCTGGAGCTGGCCGCGAACGCGGTGCTGCTGGGCCTGCAGGCCCTGTTCGTGGGTCTGCTCGCGGCCGCGTTGCTCGTGGTGTGGCTGCGTCGCGAGGACCTGCTGCACGCGTGGCGCGAACACCTCGCCCGCTTCGTGTCGCGCCCCGCCGCGCGCATCTGGAGCTGGGTCCTGCTGCTGTCGCCATTCGCGCTGGGCTTCGGGCTCGCGGTGCCCGCGCTCGCGCTGCTCGGCATGCTCTGGTACTCGCTGAGGTTCCGCGAGCGCGCGCTGTTCGTGATGCTGCTCGTCGTCACGCTTTCCGCGCCGTTCGCGAGCGGCGTGCTGCAGCGACTGGCATTGCCGCTGCGCACCGAGGGGCCGCCGTTCTACGGCGTGCCCACGATCCAGAACGAGATCTACAACCCGGCGGCGCAGGCGCGGTACCAGCGCCTGCTCGGCAACGACCCGGACAACGCGTTCCTGCAGTTCGGCCTCGCGTGGACGGCGCGGCGCGGCGGCGACCTGGCCACCGCCGAGCGCGCGTACCGCCGGGCGCTGGAACTGTGGCCGCAGAACGACCGCCTGCTGAACAACCTCGGCAACACGCTCGCGATGCAGGGCCGTGCGACCGACGCGCTCGACATGTACCAGAAGTCGGTCGAGGCGAACCCGCTGAACGCCGCGGCATGGTTCAACCAGGCGCAGATCTTCACGCAGCGCTACCAGTACCAGCAGGCCACGGCCGCCATGACGCGCGCCTCCGCGCTCAACTTCGAGCTCGTCAAGACGCTGCAGTCGCAGGCCGCGCAGGACGGTCTGCTGCCGCTCGCCGACCAGTGGCCCGAGCCGCGCACGTTCTGGACCGCGCTCACACGCTACCCGGGCAGCCGCCCGCTCGGCTCGGCGATCCCGCTCGAGCTGCGCCGCCACCTGGAAACGTCCGGCTGGGCGATCAGCCTGATCGCGCTGCTCGCCTCGGCCGCCGGCATCGCCATCGGCACGTGGTCGCACCGCCGGCTGCCGCTGCGCACCTGTGGCGGCTGCGGTCGCGTCGTCTGCCGCCGCTGCGCCGAGCGCCGCCGCGAAGCCGCGTTCTGCCGCGACTGCACCACGCTCGAGGCGCGCGCGGAGAACCCCGAGTTCTCGCACGTGCTGCTGAACCAGAACCGGCTGCAGCGCATGCGCCGCATGCACCTGTGGCGCACCGCCGTCGCCGCCATCCTGCCCGGTTACGGCCTGCTCGCGCACCGGCGCGTGTTCACGGCCGTGATGCTGCTCGCGTTCACGTGGACGCTCGTGCGCGCCTGGTTCGGCCTCACCGCGCCGTTCGCGCTCGAACCGCGGCTCGCGCTGCCCGGCGAGGAAGTGCCGGCGGCCGCGATCCTCGCCGCTCTCTCGCTCGTCTACCTGGTCTCGCTCGCCGGCTACTTCCGCATGGTCGGCAAGGAGCAGGACCGCGAGTCCCAGCTCAACGCGGTGCAGCGCGGCCGCATCACCCAGGCGACGCGTCGCGCGTCGTCGTTGGCGGCTTAGGTCCCCATGGCGCTCCAGGGCAATCTCCGCGACTTCTCCTCCACCGAGATCCTCCAGCTCGTCGGGTCGCAGCGGAAATCCGGCTGCCTGACGCTGGAGTGGAACACCGAGCGCGCGCAGGTGTGGGTGAACGAAGGCCGCATCGTGGCCACGCGCCAGCCCGGCATGACGAAGGACGATCCGCTGCTCGCGTTCCTCATGAAGACGCACCGGCTGTCGCCGGAACAGCAGCGCGGACTCGTCACGATCCAGAAGGAGTCGGGACGCGACCTCGAGGACCTGCTGCTGAACGGCCGTTACCTCGACGCGCAGGAACTCGGCTCGTTCGTGGAGCGCCAGATCCTCGACGACCTGCTGCGCATCGTGCGCTGGGACAACGGCACCTATCGCTTCGATCCGAACGCGAAGTGGCCGAACCCGCCGCTCGTGCTGATCAGCATGGAGGCCGCCATGATGGAGGCGGCCCGCCGCATCGACGAGCAGAAGCGCTACGTCTCCGTGTTCCGCGATCCCTACCAGTTGCTGGGCGTCAAGGACCTGCCGGACCCCGACGAGCCGCTCAGCGAGGAGGAGCGCGAGCTGTTCGGCATCGTGGACGGCAACCACACGCTGCTCGACATCGTGGCCGAGGCGCCGCTCTCCGAGTACGAAACGTACGAAGCGCTGCAGCGCATGATGGATTCGCGCTGGATCGTGTTCGAAGGTCGCCGCGACCCCGGTGCGCCCGCCCCCGCGGTGGTGCCGCGATCGGTCTCCGTCGCACGCGCCACGCACTCGATCGCGCGCGAGCTCGCCGTGGCGGGGCTCGTGCTCGGCGTGCTCGCCGTGCTGCGGCTGGGCTCGACGTTCGTGCAGCCGTCCGGCTCGAACACGCCGTCCGAGGACGTCTACGCCGCCGCCCAGGTGCGCGACGTCCGCTACGCGCTGGAGCTCTACCACCGCGAACGCGGCCGCTACCCGGATCGGCTCGGCGACCTCGTCGAGGACCGTTGGATCGGCGCCGACCAGGCGCACCTGCCGGGCTACGTCCTGACGTACCGCACAGGCCACGACGCGCAGGACTACCAGCTCGACCTGCACGCCACGCCGTAGCGCGGCGTTCCCGGGCAGAAGCTAGTCCGTCGGCCGGCCTTCCTCGCGCTCGGCGAACCACGCGAGCGCCTCGTGCAGGTCGGCGCACACGCGATCCGGAGGCGCCGTCGTGTCGCCCGCACCGGCTTCGTCGCCGCCGTAGCCCGTGCGCACGAGGATGCCCGTCATGCCGGCGGCCTGCCCGGTTTCCGCGTCCAGCCGCTTGTCGCCCACCATCACCGAGCTGCGCAGCGACAACCGCAGGTCGTCCGCCGCCCGCTCCAGCAGCAGCGTGCCCGGCTTTCGGCACGCACAGCCCTCGCCGGGCGCGTGCGGGCAGAAGTGGATCGCGTCCAGCTCCACGCCCTCGCGCCGCAGCAGCCGCCGCAGGCGCGCGTTCACCTCGTGCGCGTGCGCCGCGGTGAAGTACCCGCGGCCGATGCCCGACTGGTTCGACACCACCACCACCGGGTGGCCCGCCGCGCGGGTGTCGCGCAGTGCACTCGCGACGCCCGGCAGCAACTCGACCTGCTCGGGCTCCGACAGGTAGCCGCGTTCCACGATCAGCGTGCCGTCGCGATCGACGAACGCCGCACCGCGCAGGGCCGCACCGCTCGAACGCGCCAGCGCACGCTCGCATGCACGCTCGAGCAGGTCCACGTCCGCGTGCGCCACGTCGGTCGCCTCGGGCGGCGTGGCAGCGGCCCACAGCACGAACCGATCGAGCGGCAGGTCGCGCGCGGCCTCGCGCACGGCGTCGGCCTCCGCCTCCTCGACCAGCGCCATCGCCCACATGGAGTCCCACGCCCAGCGCTCGATCCAGCCCCAGCGACGCAGGCCGTCGGCCGTGAGCGACACCACCATCGCGTGCGCCCGCGCGCGCCACGCCGTGTGCGCCACGCGCGCCACCCCGGCGCCACCGATCGCGACGTCCGCCGGGTCGTGCCCGCGGCCCGCGTCGCTCGCGATCGCCGGCTCGTCCACCGGCCGGCCCGGCCCGTGCCAGCGCACGTCGTGCCCGCGACGCGCCAATCCCGCCACCGCGCGCAGCAGCCGCGCGCCCGCCTTCGCCGTGGTGATGCCCTCGACCGCGATGCGCATGTATCCCCCCTACGAGTGGTCGACCGCCGCGGCGGCCATCACTTCGTCCACGCCCACCGCGTGCAGGCAGCGGTAGCCGATCGCGCACGTGCGGCGGAAGCACGGCGAACACACAGGCGGGTGCTGCAGCACGCGCACGCGCTCGCCGATCGGCGCCGCCCACGCGCTGCTCGTGGAGCCGAACACCACCACGGTGCGGGCGCCGACCGCGGCGGCCAGGTGCGCGAGCCCCGAGTCGGTGCACACCACCACCTCGGCGCGCGCGCACAGCGCGGCCTGCTCGGCGCGCGTCGGGGCCCCCGCGCGCGAGCGCGCCGCACCGCCGGCGGCGGCCACCACCGCGTCGCACGTCGCCCGCTCCGCCGCCGTGCCGCACCCCACCCCCCCGAGACCGCGCGCCCCCAGCCGGCGCGCGGACTCGGCGAACCGCTCCGCCGGCCAGCGCTTGGCCGGCCCGTAGATCGCTCCCGGCGCGAGCACCGCGAACGCCCCGGACCCGGCGTGGCGGCGAGCCGCCGCCAGGGCCTCGTCGGAGACCGCCAGCGGCTGCCAGGCCCACTCGCCCGCGCCGAGGCGTGCGCCGAGCGAGAGGTACT
>JBGAOB010000162.1:0-10842 GCA_044222045.1 Candidatus Eiseniibacteriota bacterium | reverse complement strand
CGCGCGACGCCGCGCGGGCTCGCCGTCGGTGCGCAGCGCGAGCGTCGTCCCGCCCATCTCCAGCGTGGCGTCCGCCCGCGCGGCGTGCTCGAGGATCCACGCGAGTTCGTCCCACCACGGGGCGCGCCGGTCCTGCATGAGCCCGGCCGTCAGGTAGAACGTGCCGCGCGCGCCGTGGCGCGCCAGGATCGGCACGGCGAGCCGCACGTTGTCGGCATAGCCGTCGTCGAAGCTGAACGCCACGTGGCGGCCCGGCGCCCCCGCGGCGAGGCGCGCGAGGCCCTCGGCCACGGTCACCGGCACGAGGCCGGCGTGCACGAGCGTCGACACCTGCTGTTCGAGCACCTCGTCGGTCACGCCCAGGCGGTAGAGCGGCCGCTCGCCCGCGCGGTACACGCGGTGATGGCGCACGATCGTCAGCGCCGAGGCGCCGCCGCGGCGGAGGCGGCCCGGGGCGACCTGGGCCAGCAGCCAGCGCACGGTGCGTCCGTTCACGCGACCTGCTCCCGGCTCTCGCGCCAGCCGTCCTCGACGAGCCCGGCGACGATCCACAGTCCCGCCGACAGCTGCACGTTGAAGAAGCGGTCCCCGAACGCGCACGACACCGCCATCGACAGCACGCCGGCGCACAGCCCCAGCCCGAGCGCGCGATCGAACCGGCTGGCCGGCTTGCGCACGACGCGGTCGCCGAGTTCCCAGAGCTTCCACAGGATGAACACGAACAGCGCGACGCCGAGGATGCCCATCTCGCCGAGCATGCGCATGTAGGTGTTGTGCGCCGAGTCGCGCGCCTCCTCGAGCCCGAGCTCGGTGCTCACGTCCGGCAGCACGAACGCCAGTCCGGCGAAGCCCACGCCGTCGAGCGGATGGTCGCGCACGACCTCGAAGATCGCGCTCCACGTCTGCACGCGCGCCTCGGACGCGCTGTCGATGGAGGCCTCGTCGCTGCCCTCGTCCACCTGCCGCGACTCCATCACGCGTTCGATCACGTAGTCCGGCGCCCACAGCGGGCTCGTCACGAGCAGGCCGATGCAGAGCACGAGCAGCACGCGCGAGCCGCGCAGCGCCACCAGCAGCACGCCGGCGATCAGAGACAGCATCGCGCCGCGAGACAGCGAGAGCATCACACCGAAGCTGCCGGCGACGAACGAAGCGAGCAGCATGAACTTGCCGAACAGGTGCCGCGTGCCGAGCATCAGCGCCAGCGCGAACACGGCGTAGGTGGCGAGGAAGGTCCCCAGCTCGTTCGCCTGCCCGATCGAGCCGATGGCGCGCGCACCGCTGCCGTTGCGGCCCAGCACGATCGTGACGACCGACTCCACGATGAGCCCGGCCACGACGCCCCACGCCACGCGCCGGCGGGCGGACTCGCCGCGCACCATGGCGAGCACGATCACGTACGGCGCGAACCCGACGATCGTGCGGAACAGCATCAGCGACGTGTAGCCGGCCTCGTAGCGGAAGCCGGTCGGAAACGCCGCGCCGCGCACGATCGACAGCCCGGCCAGCACGATGAACGTGAGCAGCACGCCCTTCAACGACGGCGTGCGGAACACGGGCTGGCGCCGCAGCACGCGCCCGAGCGCGAACATGCCGAACACCGAGAACAGCAGGATGTTGAGCGCGTTCAGGCCCGGCACCGGCAGAGGCGGCACCCACGAGAGCAGCGGCACCGCGATCGGGAACACGAGCAGCCCGACGTTCGGCACCGCGATGATGCCGAGCAGGGCGGTCGCACCGAGGAACACCTTCAGGATGCGGTGCGGATCCTGGTTGAAGACGTAGTCCAGCACGACGAACGCGGCCATCAGGATCAGCGCGCCCACCACGCCCACGATCACCACGCCGCCGCCGGCGAGGCGGTCGGCCTGGCGGCGGGCGGTCTCGCGGACGTCGCGGGTGACCGGGATCGGCGCCTGGGGTTCGAGGCTCACGAGCGCCCTCCCCCTTCGCGCCGGCCGGCCGCGGACGACGGCGCGTCGCCGGCGACGCCCTCCAGCCGCACGCGGCGGACGGCGATCATCGGCAGCGCGGCCTGCTTCGCCGCGCGCACGCCCCGCAGCCGCGCGAACCACGGCGCCGGCAGGCACGCGGCGACGTACGCACTCGCCACGGGCACCATGCGCTCGGGGAACATCCACGCCCCGGCGAACTCGCGCCGCGCATCGGCCGTTCGGCCCTCGCGCAGCGCGGCCACGCCGAGCATGAACCGGTAGAGCGACTCGCGGCGCCGGGCGAGCCGGCGCAGTTCGGGGGCGAGCTCGCGGTCGGCCGCGAGTCGGCCGAACAGTCGCGCACCGCCCGACAGGCGACGCTCGACCTGGCGCGTGAGCCCGCCCTCCTTGTGCTGGTAGCGCACGAGCGCGCGGCGCGACGCCACGGCGCGGCCCCGGCGCGACAGCTTGATCCACAGGTCCAGGTCCTCGGCGTGCGACAACGACTCGTCGAAGCCGCCCACCGCTTCGAGCGCCGCGCGCCGCACCACGGTGGAGGACGTGAGTACGAAGTTGACCTCGAACAGCTGCGCCACGGGCGAACCGACGTACGGCTCCACCACGTCGGCGTAGAGGCCGAACCACGACGCGTGCCACTGGCCGTCGATCGTGCGGAACGCGCCGTCGCTGAAGAACCAGTCGGCGCCCGGGCGGGCGGCAAACGCACCCGCCGCGGTCTCGAGCTTGCCGTCCAGCCACACGTCGTCGGCGTCGAGGAACGCCACGAACTCGCCGCGCGCCGCCCGCCAGCCGGCGTTGCGTGCCGCGGCGGCGCTGCCCCGACGGCCGCTCAGCACGCGCACGCGGTCGCCGAAACGGCGCGACACGGCCTCCGCGCTGCCGTCGCTGGAGCCGTCGTCCACGAGGATCACCTCGAGCGGCGGAACGGACTGCGCGAGCGCCGAGGCGATCGCCTCGAGCACGTCGGGCAGGCCGTCCCGGCACGGCACGACGACCGAGCAGCGGAGGTCGAGCGCGTCGCTCACCGCGGGAATTCTCCACCGCCCGGAATGGTGCCGACCGGCGCACGGGCGCGCTGCGCCACGCTCTTCGCCCACGTCATGCGCATCAGCACCGGCACGAGCGGCGCGGGCAGCAACGCCGCGGCGAGCGCGAACAGGCGACGGTGCGGCGGCCCGGCGCCGAGCGCGCCGAGCATGAAGCCGCGCGCCTCGGCGTGCCGCCCGGCGCGCAGCGCCCACAACCCCAGGTCGAACCGGTGCGCGGCCACGCGCAGGCGCGCGAGGTCGATCACGGCCCGGTCCTCGCGCAGTTTCCCGGCGGCGACGCGCTCCAGCAGCATCAGGTCGTCGCGGTAGCGCGACTCGACGCGGCGCGAGAGCTGGTTCGGGTGCCACCAGTACTTCACGAGCTTGTCGGTCATCACCGCGCCGGGGAACTTCGCCCCGAGCCGCAGCCACAGGTCGTAGTCGTGCGAGTACACGATCGTGCGGTCCATGCCGCCCACCGCGCGGTAGGCGTCGCGATCGACCATCATCGAACTCATCAGCGGGAAGCAGCGGCGCACGAGCGCGGGAAACAGGTCGCCGACCAGCTCGCGCACGGGGTCGAAGTAGCCGGCCATCCACGAATCGCGGAGCACGCCCTCGTCGGACACGTACGCGCCGTCGCTCGTGAGCCAGCGCACCTCCGGGTGTGCCGCGAGGAACGCGAGCTGGCGCTCGATCTTGTCGGTCTCCCACCAGTCGTCGGCGTCCAGGAACGCGAGCCAGCGGCCGCGCGCCTCGGAGAGCCCGGCCACGCGTGCGGCCGCGGCGTTCGCATGCGGCAGTCGCAGCACGCGCACCCGCGCGCCGTACTTGCGCTCGACCAGGTCGGCGGTGCCGTCGGTCGAGCCGTCGTCGCAGACGATGATCTCGTCGACGGGGCGGGTCTGGGCCACCGCCGAATCGAGCGCTCGTTCGATGCACCACGCGGCGTTGTAGACCGCCAGCACCACGCTGACGGCGGGACGGTCGTCGGTCACGGCGCCACCCTCCGATCGGCCTCGCTCGCCGCCGGCCGGGCCCGGCGGCCCAGCAGTCCGGCGAACAGATTTCGCCACCGCGCCCGCTCCTCCTCGGGCATGACGGTGCCGTATGCCACCAGCGCGAAAGGCACCCAGCACGCAGCCGACCAGGCGCCGAGCGCGAGCCAGCCCACCGGGTGCCACACCCGCTGCACGATCAGCGCCGGCACGGCGAACGCGATGGTGGTGAGGCCCGGCGCGATCATGCCCTCCCACGCGTAGCGGGCCAAGGGCATGCGCAGCGCCCGGCACGCGTACCACGCGGTGGCGAACCCGCTCACGAGCGTCAGCGGTACGGCCGTGCCCATGGCCACGCCGACCAGGCCCGGGGACACCGCGGTGCCGAACAGCGCGGCCATCGGCCCGGGGTAGTTCGCCCACCACAGCGACAGCGCCAGGTTCAGCGCGGCCGAAAGGATCGACAGGATCACGATGCCGCGGTGACGGCTGACGCCGTACAGCACGGACGAGGCCGTGGACTGCGGCAACGCGACGAACGTGGGTACGGTCAGGATCGTGAGCAGCAGGCTCGCGTGCGCGTACTTCGCGCCGACCCACGTGGTGAGCAGGTTCGGCCCGAAGATCACCAGCCCCATCAGCACCGGCCACGACACGAGCACGGAATACTTGGAGCCGGTCACGAGCATGCCGTGCAGCTTCTCGTGCTCGCCGAGCGTGTCCATTTCGCTCGCGGTGGGCGCCAGCACCACGGTGGCGTGCGTCACGAGCGAGCGCGCGTTCTCCACCAGGCCCGATGCGATCGCGAACGGGGTCACGAGCGCCGGACCGAGCGCGCCGGTGATGACGATCGAGTCGGTCTGGAACGCGATGTTCGAGGCGAGCGCCCCGACGAACGCCCAGCCGCTGTAGGTGCCGATCGCCTTCAGGTGGTCGCGATCGACGAGCCTCGGCGAGAAGCGCACGCCGGGCAGCTGCCGGAGCGCGAAGATGGCCGTGGCCGCGTGCCCGGCCAGGTTCACGAGCAACGACGTCCAGCCCAGCTCCACGAGCCCGCCGCCGACACGGATCACCACGACGAACGCCAGTGCGCGGAACACACCCGCCGCGATGCCGACCCAGTTGCCGAGGTCGTATCGCTGCACGCCGGACAGCATCGCGGCGAACACGCCGAGCGGGAATCCCATCGCGATCGTGCCGCCCACGAGCAGGATCAGCGTGGGCGCGATGCGGCGCTGACCCTCGTCGATCGGCATGCGGCTCGGGGCGTACACCGCCACCGCGATCGCCACGAGCATGGTCAGGATGCCCGCGAGCGTGTACAGCGCCATCGCGCTGCTCACCGTGCGCGACAGGCCGTGCGTGTCGCCGAGCGCGTGGTCGCGCGAGACGTAGCGCACGAGCGACGGTCGGATGCCCTGGTCGAGCAGGCCGAAGTAGCCCGTCAGCGCGAAGACCGTGGTCCACAGGCCGTAGTCACGGTCCCCGAGCCCATGCACGAGCACCGGCGTGAGCAGGATGCCCACGACCGCGAAGATCACGAACCGGAGATAGTTCGTGACGACGTTTCGGAGAACTCGAATGCCGCGCAAGCGTTCCTCGTGACGGGGGCGCCTGCTGGCCGGCCCCCGGACCGTCAGGCGGTCGACTCGGTGGTGTACCCGTAGTAGTTCGACTTGTACCCGTAGTACTGGGGAAGGAACTCGCCGACATCGTTCATGAGCACGCCCACGACGTTGTCCCGCGCCTCCCGCTGCACGCGCACACCGTATTCGGCGGCCTTGCGGATGGTGGAGCCGGCCTTGATGACGTAGATCACGCCCTCGACGGCGCGCCCGATGATGAGCGGGTCGGGCACGGCGAGATTCGGCGCGGTGTCGATGACCACGAGTTCGTAGCGCGACTGGGCCTCGCGCAGGAACCACTCGACGGCCTCCTCGTCCACGAGTTCCGCGGCCGGACGCTCGGACTTGCCGGCCGACAGGAAGTCGAGGTTGCCGAGCGTGGTCTGGCGCACGAAGCGCTCGTCGAAGTGGCGCTGCTGCAGCATCTGCGCGAGCCCCCAGCTGCTGCTGGGCATGCCGAGCGCGCGGTGCAGCGCCGGGCTGCGGAGGTCGAAGTCCACGAGCAGCGTGCGCTGGCGGTGCTCGCGCGCGAGCGTGATGCCGAGCCCGGCGGTGGTCGTGGTCTTGCCCTCGCCGCGCGTGGAGCTGGTCAGCATCAGCGTGCGCGGCAGCGTGCGGCCGCGGGCGCGCGCGAGGTTCAGGTAGATGCGCTTGAACTCGAGGCCGAGCGGGCTCTCCACCTTGAGGCGGTGGATCAGGCCGTGTTCGCGCGCCGCGGGCAGGCCGCCCGGGGGCGTGGTCGCCGCCGACGACGCGGGCCCCTGGCGGGCGCGGCGCGACGAACGCTGCAGCTCCTCCACGCGCGGTACGGCGCCGAGCACCGGCAGGCCGAGCACGCCTTCGACTTCGTCGGCGTTCTTCATGGACTGGTCCTGGTGCTCGGCCACGAGCACCGTGCCGATGCCGAGCACGCCGCCCACCACGAGCGCCAGCACCACGAGCAGCACCCGGTTCGGTTTCTCGGGGCTGCGCGGCAGGTTCGCCGGCTCGAACACGAGGAAGCGCCCGAGCAGCTTCGCGTTCTGCGCGGCCTCGTTCGTGGCGATGGCGTCGGACTGCTCGCGGAACGCGTTGTACGCGCGCCGCTTCGCCTCGACGTCCGCCTGCAGCGAGGCGATGTCCATCGCACGCGTCGGCGCGGTGACCACCTGCGACTGGTAGCTGCCGATCTGGCCCGCGATCCAGCCGCGCCACGATTCCTTGGCCTGCAGGTCCGCCTGCGCCACGCGGTAGCGCACCGCGAGGTCGCGCGCGTCGGGCGACAGCGACGGCAGCGCACGCAGCGCGTTCGCCTGCAGGGCGTTCTCGAGCTCGCCGCTCTTGCGCGCGATCGACAGCCGCACCGCGGAGCCGCCGCCGCTCCCGCCACCACCGGCCGGGCCGCTCTCGGTCAGGATCGAACGGCCGAGCTGGTTCTCGAGCTGCGCGAGCTGCGCGACGAGCGCGTTCACCTCGGGGCTCGACAGCAGCTGCGGATCGTTGTCCCGCAGGCGGCCGGCGAACATGCCGCGCAACTCGGAGAGCCGCTGCCGCTGGTCCTCGGCCGAGGTCGTGGCCTGTTCGAGCAGCGCCTGCGCGAGGCCGTAGTTGAGCTGCGTCACCGCCGACCCCACGACCGTGCTCGCCACGGCGGACTGCTGCGCGATGCGCAGGCGGCCCTCCGCCTCCTCGAGGTCCTTGCGGTACACCTCGGCGCGCTCGTTGCTGAACTCCTGCTGCGAACGCAGCGCTTCCATCTGGCGAGCCCGCGAGTTCATCACGAACTGGTTCGAAACGCCCTCGCACATCTTCTGCGCGCGGCGCGCGTCGGAGTCGGACACGATGATGTCGATGGGGCCGGTGCGGCCGATCTTCACCATCACCGCCTCGCGCAGCCGGTCGATCAGGAACGACTCGACGAGCTCGTCCTCCGAGAGCCCGGGGTAGCGCGCCGCCACCTTGCGGGCCTCGGCGCGCGTGCGCGCGTCCGACTTGAGCCCCGTCGCGGTGATCACCGACTTGAGGAACGGCGTGGTCTGCGCCTGCTCGCGCATGATGCGGGCCTGGTCGTCGAGCGTCCCCGAGTTGCCGATCTGCCCCATCGGCCCGGTCAGCATCTGCCCGCGATCCAGCAGCAGGCGCCCGCGGCTCACGTACACGGGCGGCAGCAGGACGGCGGCCGCGACACCCACCGCGAGCGCGGCGAGCCAGGGCAGCAGCAGGAACCACTTCCGCCGCCGGAGCATGCGGAAGAATTCGCCCACGTCGAGCGGCGTGTTCTCGGGATTCGGGGGTGTCGTTTGCACGTTGGTCTCGGCTAGTTGTTGTTGTTCTGGCCCTTGAAGTAGTCCACGAGCACGGCGATGTTGAGAGCGTCACGCGAGAGACCGAGCACGGTCGTGATGGCGTTCCATGCGCTGGGGCCGCGGTCCATGACCACGATCACGTCGCCGGCCTTCACGGTCACGGGCGCGCGCGCGCCGCGATCGAGCACCGACTGCAGGTCCACCTTCTGCACGGTGACCCCGCCCTCGCCGCGGCTGAGCAGCCGCACGTCCTTGAAGCGCGCCCGCTCGGTGGTGCCGCCCGCGAGCGCGAGCGCGGTCCACAGGTCGAGTCCCTGGCCGGCCGGGTAGTAGCCCGGTCGCGCCACCATGCCGAGCACGGCCACGCCGTCGCCCGCGGGCGTCGCGCCCGCCGCGCCGCCCATGCCACCGGGCACCACGATCATGTCGCCGGGCTTCAGCACGGGCAGCCGGCTCGTGTCGCCGTCGCGCAGCGAGGCCGACACGTCCGCGGGCATCACGCGGCGCACGTCGCCTTCGCGGCGGATCACCTGCACGCTCGCGAGGTCGGAACCCGGGAGCGCGCCGCCGGCCTGGTTGAGCACGTCGATCACGCCCGGCATCTGCTCGGAGCCGTAGCGCCCCGGCTTCGCCACGGCGCCCGACACGTAGACGGAACGGCTCAGGAACTGCGTCACGGTCACGGTCACGGTGGTCGTCTGCCGCAGGTACGCCGACAGGCGGTCCGCGACGCGCTCGCCGAGCTGCTTCGCGGTCAGGCCGCCGGCCTTGATCTCGCCGACCGGAGGCACGACCACGTTGCCGTCGGCGTTCACCGTCACGCTGCGCTCCAGCTCGGGATGCAGCCACACGGACACCTGGACCACGTCCTCGGGACCGAGCACGTAGTCCTCGGCGCGCACCGCGCCGGTCGTCACGACGAGGGCGAACGCGACCGCCGTGATCACCCGCAACCAGCCTCCCTGGCGCATGACACTCCTCCACGAAACCGGGGAACCGGGGCGGTTCCCGACGGTGGACATCGAAGACGACGGGATGCTCATGCGGCCGGCCGGGCGTCGGCCGCCGGACGCGCCGACGGCTCACCGAGACGGGGTCGCCTGAGGATCACGCCCGCGGTGCGCAGCAGCGTCCGCAGGTCGAGCAGGAACGAACGATGGTCGACGTAGAACAGGTCGTAGTGGACGCGGCGCACGACGCCCTCGGCCGTGCTGTCGGGCACGCCGGACACCTGCGCCAGGCCGGTCAGCCCGGGCCGCACCGTGAAACGGCGCACGTAGTCGGGCACGAGGCTCGCGAAGCGCAGCACGAGCTCCTGCTTCTCGGGCTTCGGCCCCACCAGCGCCATGTCGCCGCGCAGCACGTTCACGAGCCACGGCAGCTTGTCGAGGCGGCGGCGCGCCACCCAGCGCGACAGCGGACCGAGATCGTGACGGAAGCGCGAGCACTGGATCGGCTCGCCGAACAGGTCCTGCGTGCGCCGGCCGAAGCTGCGGCGGTCGATCTCGACGTTGTTGCGCGATCCGCGACGGTCGCCGCGGCGGCGGTTGCGGCCGACGCGCGTCTCGTTCGTGAGGATCTCGCCCGTGCCGTTCAGCCGCGCCTCCGCGGTGAGCGCCACCCACAGCGGCACCGACACGCCCAGCAGCACGAGCGCCGCGGCCACGTCGAGGGTGTGGCGCACGCGCTCGCCGATCGACTCGACCGGGGCGACGAGGTTCGCCGCGGAGGACGCCGGCAGCTCCACGTCGGGCCGCTCGGGCTGCGGCTGCAGCTGCAGTTCCTCAGGCGTGGGTTCACGGTACTCGGGCACGATGCCGTGCAGCAGCGACTTCAGCGTGGCCGGGTCTCCGCACGACTCCGAGGCGGCCTCGAGCGCGGACACCTCGGCGCGCAGCACGGCCTCGGGCTTCGACTCCAACTCCCACGTGAGGATGCGCTCGTGGCGCGTCATGCGCGTTTCCTCGGTGTGCGAGTGCAGCTCCTCGTACAGCTTCTCGCCCGGGCGCATGCCGGTGAACACGATCTCGATGTCGTCGCCCTCGCGCAGGCCGGCCAGCCGCACGAGCTGGCGCGCCAGGTCCTGGATGCGGACCTGCTCGCCCATGTCGAGCACGAACACCTCGCTGCCGCGCCCCATCGCGCCGGCCTGCAGCACCAGCCGCACCGCTTCGGGAATGCTCATGAAGTAGCGGCGCGCCTCGGGGTGCGTCACGGTGATCGGGCCGCCGCGCTGGATCTGGCGCTGGAACAGCGGGATCACCGAGCCGTCGCTGCCGAGCACGTTGCCGAATCGCACCGCGCAGAAGCGCGTGCGGCTGCGCTGCGAGGCGCTCTGCAGCAGCATCTCGCACACGCGCTTCGACGCGCCCATCACGCTCGTGGGATTCACGGCCTTGTCGGTGGAGATCAGCACGAACTTCTCGACGCCGTGCTTGTCGCTGGAGTCCACCAGGTTGCGCGTGCCCACGATGTTGTTGAGCACGGCCTCGCGCGGGCTCGTCTCGAGCAGCGGCACGTGCTTGTGCGCCGCGGCGTGGAAGACGACCTCGGGGCGGTAGCGCGCGAACGTCGCCTCGACGCCCTTCTCGTCGCGGATGTCGCACACGATCGCATGCACCGGGTAGGCCGGGCGCTGCGACACGATCTCGTTGTGGATGAAGTACAGGCCGTTCTCGGCGTGATCGAGCAGCACGAGCTCGGTCGGCCCGAACTCCGAGACCTGGCGCACCATTTCGGAGCCGATCGAGCCGCCGGCGCCGGTGACGAGGATGCGCTTGCCGCGCAGGAACGCGCCGACCTCCTCGAGGTCGAGCTGCACGGGCTCGCGCCCGAGCAGGTCCTCGATGCGGATGTCGCGCATCTGCGAGAGCGACGGCCTCGCGCCGTGGCTGAGGTCGGAGAGCCCCGGCAGCGTCTTCACACGGACGCTGGCCTCGGTGCACACGCGC
>JBGAOB010000161.1:0-10985 GCA_044222045.1 Candidatus Eiseniibacteriota bacterium | reverse complement strand
GAAGCTGCTCGACGCGCTGCGCAAGACGGGGCCCGAGGAACGGACGGCGCGCTTCCGCACGGTGTGCGTGGCGTGCTTCCCCGAGGACGAATGGATGGGGCGAAAACCCGACCTCATCGGAGAAGGTGTTCTCGAAGGACGGATCGTGGATGCGCCTCGTGGCAGGGACGGGTTCGGCTACGACCCGGTCTTCGAAGTCGCGGGCACCGGTCGCACGCTGTCGGAAATGACGCTGGACGAGAAGAACGTCCTTTCCCATCGCGCGCTGGCGGCGCAGGATCTGGTGCGGAAACTGGCTTCGGCCTGACGCCCAAGTGCCGCGCACGTCGCGGCGACGACCGGAGTGGCCCGTGAGTGCTCGCGCATCGACCCGGACGGACGTGTCCCTGGCGGAGCGCGAGTTGCTCGAGCGACTCCCGGACGCCGTGTTCGTGGCCGACGCCGAGGGCCGGTACCTGTGGTGCAACGCCCGCGGCGTGGAGTTGCTCGGCTACACGGTCGAGGCGTTGCGCACCCGCTCGCTGGCCGACCTGGTCGCGCCGCAGTCGCTCGTGGAGACGCCCCTGCAGCTCGACCGGCTGCGCGAAGGCTCCTCCGTTCACCTGGAGCGCGTGCTGTTGCGTGCGGACGGCACGCCGGTGACGGTGGACCTCACCGGCACGCAACTGCCCGACGGGCGCGTGCTCGGCGTGGCGCGCGACCTGGGCGAGCGCCTGCGCATGCTGGCGGAACTGCGGCACGCCGTGTCGCTGGCCGGCGCCACGCTGAACGCGACGGCCGACGGCCTGCTCGTGCACCGCCTCGACGGCACGATCGAAGCGTGGAACGCGGAGTTCGAGCGGATCTGGAACCTCACGCCCGAGCAGATGAAGGCGTGCCGCACGCGCCAGGACGCGTTCGACCTGGTCCGCCCGCAGTGCGAGGACCCCGACGCACATCGCCGGCGCGTGTCGGAGATCGAAAGCGACCCGGACGACGCGCGCCTGCTCGACGTGCGGCTGCGCGACGGCCGCGTGCTCGAGCGCTGGTCGAACGCGCGGCGGCTCGAGGGCCGGGTGGTCGGGCGCGTGGTCGCCTACCGGGACGTGACGGGACAGCGGCGCCTGCTGGCCGAGCTCGAGCGCATGGTCGCGCTGCACCGGGCGATCCTGGAGGCCACGACCGACGGCGTCGCCGTGACGGACGTGCGGGGCCGGCTGATCGCGCACAACCAGCAATTCGCCCGCATGTGGCGCCTGCCGGAGGACCTCGTGGCTCGCGGCGACCTCGAGGAGATGATGGGTTTCGTGCAGCCGCAGATGAAGGACCCGGACGGCTTCCTGCGGGCCGCGCGGCGCTTCCGACTCGGCGCCGGTCGCACGCAGTACTCGACGCTCGAGTTCCAGGACGGGCGAGTCTTCGAACGCTGGTCGTACCCACTGCGGGAAGGCGGTGAGCTCTCCGGCGGCGTGACCGTGTTCCGCGACATCACCGAGTCGCAGCGCCAGGCGGAACAGCTGCGGCGTTCGCAGCTGCAGTTCCTGCAGGCCCAGAAGATGGAAGCGGTCGGGCGGCTCGCGGGGGGCGTGGCGCACGACTTCAACAACATGCTCACCGCCATCCTCGGGCACGCCGACCTGCTGGCGCGTGCGCTGCCGGAAGGGGATCCGAAGCACGAGGCGGTGGAGCAGATCCAGCTCGCGGCCGAACGCAGCGCGCGGCTCACGCGCGAGCTGCTCGCGTTCAGCCGTCGGCAGCCCGCGCGGGAGCAGGTGGTGGAACTGGTGGCGATGCTCGAGCGCGTGCGGCCGCTGCTGCGCACGCTGCTCGGGGACCGGGTCGAACTCGTGGTCCGCGAGTCGACCACGGATTCGTGGGTCGTGGCCGACGCGAGCTGGATCGAGCAGGCGCTGATGAACCTGGCGATCAACGCTCGCGACGCCATGCACGGGCAGGGCCGGCTGACGCTGTCGGTGGGCGAGGAGGACGTGCTCGCGCGCGACCTCGCGGCGCGCGGCGCCGGCCAGGCGGGGCCGCACGTGGTGCTGTCCGTCAGCGACACCGGCCCGGGCATCCCGCCCGAGGTGAGGCCGCACCTGTTCGAACCGTTCTTCACCACGAAGGAGCCCGGCAAGGGCACCGGCCTCGGACTGGCGTCCGTCTACGGCATCGTCCAGCAGTGCGGCGGCTTCATCGAGGTGCGCAGCGAGCCGGGCGAGGGCGCGACGTTCCGGCTGCTGCTGCCGCGCACGACCTCGCGGCCCGACATGGGCGACGACGCGCGCGACGTTCGAGCCGCGACGCGATCGACGGTGCGCGGCGTGGTGCTCGTGGTGGAGGACGAGGGCGCGGTGCGCACGCTGGTCGAGACGTTGCTGCGTCGCGAGGGCTTCGAGGTCCACGCCACCGCTTCGGGCGACGAGGCGATCGAGATGCTCGACCGCCTGGGGCCGCTCGACGTGCTGCTGTCGGACCTGATGATGCCGGGCCTGCGCGGCTCCGAGCTCGCCCGGCGCGTGCTCGAGCGGCGGCCGGGCCTGGGCGTCGTGCTGATGTCGGGCTACCCGGGCGACGTGCTCGCCCGCGAGTCGGGCGGACTGCCGTGGCCCGTGCTGCCCAAGCCGTTCACGCGCGAGCAGCTCGTATCGGCGGTACGTGAGGCGGTCGAGCGCCGCTGACGCGCGTCAGTGCCCGCCGAGCCGGTGCACGCGCAGCGTGTTCGTGCTGCCGACGGTGCCGGGCGGCGTGCCGGCCACGATCACCACGAGGTCGCCGGGCTCCCCGCGCTTCAGCTCGAGCATCGCGCGATCCACCTGCGCGATCATCTCGTCGGTGTGCGCCATGCGCGGCACGACGAACGTCTCCACGCCCCACTGCAGCGCGAGCCGGCTGCGCGTCTCGGGGCGCGACGTGAACGCCAGCAACGGCGTGCCGTGGCGGTGGCTGGCCATGCGCCGCGCGGTGGAGCCGGTCTCCGTGAACGCCACGATCGCGCGGGCACCCAGGTCCTCGGCGATGCGCGTGGCCGCGTTCGCGATGGCCTCCTGCCGGCTCTCGGGGCGGCGGGCGATGCGTGGGATCGCGCCCAGGCTCTGCGCTTCGACGGTGGCGATGATGCGCGCCATGGTGCGCACGGCGTCGTGCGCGTGACGGCCGACGCTGGTTTCGCCCGACAGCATCAACGCGTCGGCGCCGTCGAGCGTGGCGTTCGCCACGTCGGAGGCCTCGGCCCGCGTGGGGCGCGAGTGCTGGACCATGGATTCCAGCATCTGCGTGGCCACGATGACCGGCTTGCCGCGCTCGCGTGCGATGCGTACGGCGCGCTTCTGAACGAGCGGCACCTGCTCGAGCGGGATCTCCACACCGAGGTCGCCGCGCGCCACCATGAGCCCGTCGAACGCGGTCGCGATGGCCTCGAGCCGCTCCACCGCCTCCGGCTTCTCGAGCTTCGCGATCACCGGCAGCCGCGCGCCGGCGGCGTCCATCACGGCGTGCACGTCGGCGAGGTCGTCGGCCGATCGCACGAACGACAGCGCGACCAGGTCCACGCCGAGCGACAGCGCGAAGCGCAGGTCGTCGCGGTCCTTCTCGCTCAGCGCGGGGGCGCTCACGGACACGCCGGGCAAGTTGATGCCCTTGTGGTCGGAGATGCGGCCGCCCTCCTCGACCTGGCAGCGCACGCGGATGCCGTCCGTCTCGAGCACGCGCAGGCGCACGTTGCCGTCGTCGATCAGCACCGTGTCGCCGGCGCTCACGTCGCGCGCGAGTTCGGCGTACACGGTGGAGGCGATGTTCTCGTCGCCGGGCACGTCCTCGGTGGTGATCGTGAACTCGGAGCCCGTCTCGAGCCACGCCTCGCCGTCCTCGAACGTGGCGAGGCGGATCTTGGGGCCCTGCAGGTCGGCGAGCACGGCCACGGCGCGGCCCGACTCGTCGGAGGCCTGGCGCACGCGCTGGTACACGAGGGCGTGATCGTCGCGCGATCCGTGCGAGAAGTTGAGCCGCGCCACGTCCATGCCGGCGGCGACCAGTTCGCGGATCGAGTCGAGCGTCGAGGTGGCGGGTCCCAGCGTGCAGACGATCTTCGCGCGTCGATTCATGAGCGGCCCCGGGTCCGTCCGAGCGTTCCGATCGCGGCCGCGGCGCTCGACGACCGTCGGCCCACTCCTCGCCGCATCCGGTCGCGCCTGCGCCCGGGGCCCTTCGAGTGGAAGGAAGATGGGGTGGATGACGGGGTTCGAACCCGCGACCCTCGGGACCACAACCCGATGCTCTGCCAGCTGAGCTACATCCACCGCCAACTTGAACCCTGCCGCGCGCTTGCCCGGACCGCCTCGCCGGGTCGGATGGCGCGGCCCACGATGGCGCGCCTGGAGGGAATCGAACCCCCGACCGACGGATTAGAAATCCGTTGCTCTATCCGACTGAGCTACAGGCGCTCTGGACGCCTGCTTCCGGTGGCAAGCTGGTCGGGGCGAGAGGATTTGAACCTCCGACACCCTGCTCCCAAAGCAGGTGCGCTACCGGACTGCGCCACGCCCCGAACGAATTCGGTGGCGAATCAGGGCCGGGAATGTAGCCAGCCGCGAGGGGAGCGTCAAACGAGGCGCTTCCCACGCGGCTCCGCGGGCCCTATGCTCCGCGCACTTCGAAAGGCAACGGGCCCCCGCGGGAGGCCCCCGGAACATCATCCGTGAGGAGCAGCGATGGCGGGCGTCAACAAGGTGATCCTGATCGGTCGGCTCGGCCGAGACCCCGAGGTGCGCTACACGCAGGGCGGCCAGACCGTGGCGAACCTGCGACTGGCCACGTCGGAGCGGTACAAGGACCGCAACGGCCAGATGCAGGAAGCCACCGAGTGGCACAGCGTGGTGGTGTGGGGCAAGCAGGCGGAGCTCGCCAAGCAGTACCTCACCAAGGGGCGCGAGGTGTACATCGAAGGCGCCCTGCGCACGCGGCAGTGGCAGGACCAGCAGGGTCAGAAGCGCTACACGACCGAAGTGGTCGCGCGCTCGATCCAGTTCATCGGCGGCCGTCCCGGCGCCGGTGGTGCGCCGGGCATGGACCGCGGTCCCGACGACATGGGGGCAACGATCCCGCCGGACGACATGGCGGACTTCGGCGGCGGCCCGGACGACGACATTCCATTCTGAGCGGTTCCCGGCACCGGTCGGGAGCATCTCAACGCGCAGTGACGGGCGAGCGGCGAGCAGGACGTGGCCAGGAGGGCACGCCAGCTCAGGACCCTGCTTCGGGCCAACGCCCGCCCGTCTCTCTTCCCGTCGGGGGCGATCGGTTTCGACGGGGGCACTGAAGCAGGAAGTGCAGGCCGGGGACCCGTGACCTCGTCAAAAAAGCGGGAAACACTCATCTGCCAACGAGCAGATGGCTCTCGCTGCCTAAATAGGCAGTGACGCCTTCCCGGACCCCGCCTGTGGGGGCCGGAGCGGGCGCCAGACAATCGCAGGCTGGTCCAAAGCGGCGGCCCGACCGCGGCGGACGAGACCTTTTCGGGCTGGCGCGCGAAGATCCCGCCGGTCGGAGCGGAGCGCGCGAGATTCAAACGGCCGGACACGCCTGTAGGACTCCCTGGGGATGGGCTTTCGGACGCGGGTTCGATTCCCGCCGCCTCCACCAAGCGCGCGCCGGTTCGCGATTCGCGGACCGCCGCGTTCGCGTACGGGCCGGTCGCGGTCCGGCGAGGGCTCCGCGGCCGGTTCCCGGGCCGGCGGGTACGCCCGGCCCCCGTCCGCGCCCCGGGCCCGCCGGCCGCGGACTCTCCGCCGGGAGCCCCGGAGGGGGCTTTTCGCTTTACAGCACATGGGCTCCCCACTAGATTCCCGCGGCTCGTGAACGAAGCCCCGCGGCTGTTGGAGGACCGGCTCGCTCAAGTCCGGAGCCGGATCGCCGAGGCCGAACGACGTTCCGGTCGGCCGGCAGGCAGCGCCACGCTCATCGGCGTGGTCAAGACACTGCCGGTCGAGGTGATCGCCGAGGCGGTGGGTCTGGGCCTCATGGACCTGGGAGAGAACCGGGTCCAGGAGGCCGAGCTCCACCAGCACACCGTTCCGCGTCGCGCGGTCCGGTGGCACATGATCGGCCACCTGCAGCGCAACAAGGCCGGCAAAGCACTGGAGATGTTCGACTTGGTCCACGGTGTGGACGCCCTCGAGCTCGGCGGGACGCTGAGCCGTCGGGCACTCGATGCCGGGATCCGGGTGCGCGTGCTGGCGGAGGTCAACGTCAGTGGGGAGGCGAGCAAGTTCGGAGCGGCGCCCGAGGCGCTGCCCGGGCTCCTCGAAGGGCTCGCGGGCCTTCCGGGGTTGGAGCTGGCCGGACTCATGACGGTGGGGGCTCCGGTCGAAGACGCGGAGCACGCGCGGTCGGGGTTCGCCCGGCTGCGCGAACTCCGCGATCGGGCCGAGACCCGGCTGGGTCGGGAGCTCCCCGAGTTGTCCATGGGCATGAGCGGTGACTTCGAGGTCGCCGTCGAGGAGGGCGCGACGATGGTGCGGGTGGGTTCCGCACTGTTCGGCGCGCGTTCCTGAGGAGGCGGTGGCGGGATGGGGTTCCTGTTCGGCGCGCTGGCGGGTGTCATCGATGTCGCCCTGAACGCGCTGTGGCTGATCCTGCTGGTCAACGCACTGCTGTCGTGGGTGCGCGTGGGCGATCAGTTTTCACCGATCGTGCGGTTTCTGGAACGCGTGTCGGACGCGGTCTGCAATCCGATCCGTCGGCTGTTCCCGACGGTGCTGGGTGGGCTCGACGTGGCGCCGCTGATCGCGATGCTCGCGATCATGTTCCTGCAGCGGTTCCTCGTCGGGTTCCTGCGCGCGATGGCGGTGCCGATGTGACGGCGGTGCGGCTCGCGGTGCGCGTGCATCCGGGCGCCCGGCGCCCGGGCGTGATGGGGCGTCTCGCGACCGGAGAGTGGAAGTTGGCGGTGTCCGCGCCGGCCGAAGGTGGCCGCGCGAACGAGGCGGTGGCGGAGCTGCTGGCCGACGTGCTCGGCCTGAAGCGCCGCCAGGTGGTGGTGGCGCGCGGGCTGAGCTCGCGCGCGAAGCAGATCGACGTCGAGGGCGTGACCCCCGGCGAGATGGAGCAACGGCTGCACGCCGCGTGCTCGACGGTGAAGGGCGAACATGGCCAGTGAGCTGCTCGACAACATCCGCGAGGCCGCCGCGCACGTGAAGGCGCGGTGCCCGCTCGTGCCCGAGGTGGGGATCATCCTCGGCACCGGGCTGGGCGACTTCGCGCATGCGCTCGACGGCGAGGTCGTGGTGCCCTACGAGGAGATCCCGCACTTCCCTCACTCCACGGTCGAGAGCCATGCGGGCGAGCTGCACCTGGGGCGCCTCGCCGGCCGCCCCGTGGCGGTGATGCGCGGCCGCGTGCACTACTACGAGGGCTACGGCATGACGGAGGTCGGCTTCCCGACCCGCGTGCTGAAAGCGCTCGGTTGCCGGACGCTGGTCGTGACGAACGCGTGCGGCGGCATGAACCCGGACATGAGGCCGGGACAGATCGTGGTCACCACCGACCACATCAACCTCATGGGAAGCAGCCCGTTGATCGGTCCGAACGACGACGAACTGGGTCCGCGCTTCCCGGACATGAGCGAGACCTACTCGCGGGCGCTCGTCGCACTCGCCGAGCGGGTGGCGCTCGACGAGAAGATCCCGCTCCAGCGCGGGGTGTTCGTGGCGGTGCACGGGCCGACGCTCGAGACCGCCGCCGAGTACCGGTTCCTGCGAGCGATCGGAGCCGACGTCGTGGGCATGTCGCTCGTGCCCGAGGCGATCGTCGCCGTGCACGGCGGCCAGCGCGTGCTGGCCTTCAACGTGGTGACCGACGCGTGTCTCCCGGACGCGCTCGAACCGGTGAGCCTGCCGCAGGTGCTGCAGGTGGCCGGACGAGCGGCGCCCGTGCTCACCCGACTGGTGACCGAGATCGTGCGTCGTCTGGACGAAGCGAAGGAGTGACGCGCGAGACGCGCGTCCACAGGACGAAGGAGACCACCATGGCCACCACGCGCAAGACGGGCGCCAGCAAGAAAGCGTCGGCTCCGAAGAGCGCCGCGAAGAAGCCCGCCCGTCCCGTCGCGAAGCCGACCCGGGCGGCGAAGCCGGTGAAGGCCGCGCCCCGGCCGCAGCCGAAGCCAGCCGCGAAGCCCGCCGTGAAGTCCGCGGCGAAGGCCCCGGCACGGCCCACGCACGGCAAGGCGCTTCCGGCGAAGGCGGCGAAGCCCGCCCGTCCGGCGCCGCCCGCGAAGGCGGCGGCGGCGCGCCCGGTGCCTCCGACGAAGCCGCCGGTCGCCAGGGGCGTGCCCGCGAAGGGTGCGCCGACGAAGGATGCCCCCGCGAAGGGCGCACCGGGCAAGGGAGTCCCCGTGAAGGGCGCGGCCGGCAAGGTCGTTCCCGCGAAGGGCGCTGTGGGCAAGGGTGCGGTGGCCGCGCCGGCCAAGCCCGCGAAGCCGATCAAGATCAAGCTCGTGCCCGCTCCGCCGCCGTCGGTTCGTCCGATCGGCGTGCTGCCGCCGGAGGCGATGGCCAAGACGACAGCCAAGAGCCCGCGTGTCACCGGACCGGTGCGGCCGTTGCCGCAGCGTCCGGGTGTACCCGCGCGGCCGACGAAGGAATCCATGAGCGACAAGGGACTCAGCGAAGCCGACCTCAAGCACTTCGAGCAGCGCCTGCTCCAGGAGCGCGCGCGCATCATGAAGGAGATGGGCCACCTCGAGAGCACGGTGCTCAAGGTGAACCCGCGCGACTCGGCCGGTGAACTCTCGGGCTACTCGTTCCACATGGCGGACGCCGGCACGGACTCGATGGAGCGCGAGAAGGCGTTCGACATCGCGTCCAAGGAAGGCCGCCTGCTCATGGAGATCGACGACGCGCTGCGCCGCCTGTACGGCGGCACGTACGGCATCTGCGAGGCGAGCGGCAAGCCGATCTCGCGCGCGCGCCTCGAGGCGCTGCCGTGGGCGCGGCTGTCGCTCGAGGAGCAGGAGAAGCTCGAGAAGGAGCAGCGCGCGGGCCGCCTCGCCCCGGGCAACGAGTGAAGCGTTCGCCGGCGTTGCTCTTCGGGATCGCGACCGCGATGGTCGTGCTCGACCAGTGGAGCAAGCGTCTCGCGACCGAGCACCTCGGCTACGGCCCGCCGGTGCGGGTGATCGGCGATCTCGTCCAGTTCACCTACACGCGCAACTCCGGGATCGCGTTCGGGCTGCTCGCGGGCGGCCGCTTCCCGCTCTGGGTGTTCTCGGTCGTCGCCGCGGCGGCGGTCGTCGTGCTGTTCCTGCGTCACGCGCAGCTGTCGGTGGCGCGGCACCTCTCGCTCGCGCTCATCCTCGGCGGTGCGGTGGGCAATCTCATCGACCGTGTCACCACCGGGGAAGTCGTCGACTTCATCCTGCTCGCCTGGCGCGGGCACGAGTTCCCGGTCTTCAACGTCGCCGACGTCGCGGTGACCAGCGGCGTGGTGCTGTTCGCGCTCGCGTGGACCAGCGAGCACGAGCACGATCACGCGAGCGCGTCCGCGCCGGCCCCGGCCGGCGACGCGACCGGAACGGAGTCGTATGAACCGCACGATCGACCTGACGGCGCCGCCGGAAGCGGCGGGCCAGAGGGTGGACCGCTGGCTGGCGAGAGCGCGGATCGGGCTCAGCCGTAACCGCGTCCAGACCCTGATCGACGGCGGCCGCGTGCTCGTCAACGGGCGCACCGCGCGGGCGTCGCTCAAGCTCAAGGACGGCGACCGCGTGCAGCTCGAGGTCCCGCCGCGGCGCGCGTCGCGGATCGAGCCCGAGGCGCGGCCGCTGGTGGTGGTCCACGAGGACGAGCACCTGCTCGTGCTCGACAAGCCGGCCGGCCTCGTCGTGCATCCGGGTGCGGGCGTCCAGAGCGGCACGCTGGTGCACGCCCTGCTGCACCACGCGCCCGCGATCGCCGAGGTGGGGGGCGAGGGACGCCCCGGCATCGTGCACCGGCTCGACAAGGACACTTCGGGCCTGCTCGCGGTGGCCAAGACCGAGACGGCCTACCAGGTCCTGGTCGAGGCGCTGCGCGCGCGCACCGTGCACCGGATCTACCACGCCATCGTCTGGGGAGACCCGGGTCCCAGCTCCGGCTGGATCGACCTGCCGATCGGGCGCGATCCGAAGGACCGCAAGCGCATGGCGGTGGTCCGCGGCGGCGGCCGCCCGTCGCGCACGCACTGGAAGGTGCTCGAGCGCTTCGGGCTCGCGACTCTGGTCGAGGCCCGGCTCGAGACCGGGCGGACGCACCAGATCCGCGTGCACATGGCCGCCGTCCGCCATGCCGTGGTGGGCGATCCGGTCTACGGTGGCCGTGTCAGAAAAACGTTGAGCCTGCGGCCCTCGGAGCGTAGCCTCGCGGACGCCTTGCTTCGCGTGCTGCGTCGCCAGGCTCTGCACGCGGCCCAGCTCGAGCTCGCTCACCCCGTGACGGGCGCGTCGCTTCGATTCGAATCGCCGATTCCGGAAGACTTTGCACGGGCGCTCGAGCTGCTCCGGGCGTTCATCGAGAACCGCACCCATTGATCCATCCCATGGCCGATCTCTCGACCCCCGACGTGATCACGCTTCGGCTGCCCAGCCGGCTGGAGCTGTTGTCCGTGCTCGACCGCGTCACCATCGCGGTCTGCGAGCGCATGGAATTCGACGAAGACACGACTTCGCAGTTCAGCATGTCGGTGATCGAGGCCGGGACCAATGCCGTGCAGCACGGCAACAAGCAGGACCCGAGCAAGTACTTCGAGGCCACCTTCACGCTGCACCCGGACCGCGTCGAAGTGTGCGTCCAGGACCAGGGCACGGGTTTCGACCCGAGCAAGCTGACGGCGGACGTCACCTCGCCCGAGCACCTGTTCGACATGCGCGGCCGCGGCATCTTCATCATGAAGTCGTGCTGCGACGGGGTGGATTTCCGCTTCGGTCCCGGCGGCACCACCTGCCTGCTGGTCAAGCACCGCCAGGTGGAGTCGCG
>JBGAOB010000160.1:0-10925 GCA_044222045.1 Candidatus Eiseniibacteriota bacterium | reverse complement strand
ACGCCGAGCCCGACCTGGTGGTCGAGGACATCAACAAGGTGCCGTGCTTCTGCGCGCACTGGACGCGAGCCGAAGTGGCGGTGATCGTGCCGCACCTGTTCGGCGACACGGCCTACCGCGAGGCGAACGCGCTGATCGCCACGTACGTCGTGGCGCTGGAGCGGCTGATCCCGTGGGCGTACCGGCGCTCGCGCTTCCTCGTGATCTCCGAGAGCACGCGCGACGACCTGATCGCGCGGGGCGTGGCGCGTGACCGGATCGCGGTGGTGCACTGCGGGCTCGATCACGAGCGCTACCGGTTCGATCCGTCGGTGGCGCGAACGGCCGAGCCGACGATCGTGTACGTGGGCCGGCTGCGCCGCTACAAGGGCGTCGCCTGGGTGCTGCGCACGCTGCCGAAGGTGCGCGAGCGCGTGCCCGGCGCGAAGCTGGTCGTGATCGGCGACGGCCCCGACCAGGCGCGGCTCCAGGAAGAGGCGCGCACGCTCGGCGTGGCGGACGCCGTGGAGTTCTGTGGCTTCCTGCCGTTCGCCGAGAAGGTGCGGCGCATGCAGTCGTCGTGGCTCGTGGTGCAGCCGTCGCCGAAGGAGGGCTGGGGGCTCACCGTGGTGGAGGCGGGGGCGTGCGGCGCCGCGGTGGTGGCGGCCGACAGCCCGGGCCTGCGCGACTCGGTGCGGCGCGACGTGACGGGCCTGCTCGTGCCGTACGACGACGACGCGGCGCTCGTGGACGCGCTCGTGCGCGTGCTCGCCGACCCGGCCCTGCGCGACCGGCTCGCCGCCGCGGGTCGGGAGTGGGCGGCGCGCTTCCGCTGGGACGACTGCGCGCGGCGCTCGCTCGTCGCGCTCACGGGCGCGGGGGAGAGCGCATGAGCGAGCCGAAGCGCAAGGGGCACCCGGTCCTGCTGTTCGCCGCGAAGATCGGCATCAGCGTGCTGTTGTTCGCGTTCCTGTTCCAGCGCGTGCAGTGGGACCGCATCACGCAGGTGATCGGCCACGCCGATCCGCGATGGCTCATGGGCGCGTTCCTGCTGCTGGTGGTGAGCAACGTGCTGGGCTCGTGGCAGTGGAACCGGCTGTTGCGCGCCGTGGACATCACGATCCCGTTCTGGAAAGTGTGCGCGTACTACCACGTGGGTCTGTTCTTCAACAATTTCCTGCCGGCGAACGTCGGCGGTGACTTCGCGCGCATCCTCGACGCGTCGCGCGGGCGCGCGTCGCGCGCCACCGCGCTGTCCACGGTGCTGATGGACCGCTTCATCGGCACGATCGCGCTCGGCGCGCTGGCGGTGGTGAGCACGCTGCCCGTGCTGGACCGCTTCCACCTGCAGGTCGCCTACCTGGGCGTGGTCACGTTCTTCGGCATCGCCGTGTTCATGCTGTGGGCGGTGTTCCATCCCGGCCTGTTGCCGGCGCTCGAGCGGGTGCTCACGCGGATCGGGCTCGGACGGCTGGGCCCGTCGCTCGACGAACTGGCCGACCGGATGTCCCGCTATCGGGGGCAGCGGCGACTCATTCTGGAATTGTTCGCGATCGCATTTGGCGTGCAGGTGATGCGCATCGGCGTGCACGTGCTGGTGGCCCGCGCGCTCCGGCTGGACGTTCCGGTGACCTACTTCTTTCTTTTCGTGCCGTTGCTGGCGGTGATAGTCTCGCTGCCCATCTCATTGAACGGCATCGGGGTGCGCGAAGGGGCCGGCATCCTTCTGTTCGGCCTCGTGGGGCTCGACAAGGCCTCGGCGTTCTCGCTGCAGTTCACCACGTACCTCGTCGCGGTCGCGGTCAGCCTGATCGGAGGGCTGGTGTTCCTCGTTCGCATCCCGCACCGACGTGCCGAGGACCGTTCCACGCGGAGGCCCGGAGCATGACCCTGTCCCAGCGCGCGGCATCGCTGGTGGCGTTGATCGCCCTGCTGATCGCGGGGGCGGTCTACTTCCTGACGCTGACGCCCACGGTCCCGTTCTGGGACTCCGGTGAGTTCATCGCGGTGTCGTACATCCTCGGCGTGCCCCATCCCCCCGGCACGCCGTTCTTCGTGCTGATCGGCCGGGTCGCCACGTTGCTCCCGCTCGGCAACGTGGCGCAGCGGGTGAACGGCCTGTCGGCCGTCTCCGCGGCGCTGTGCGTGCTGCTGACCTACCTGTCGACGCTGCGGCTGATCCGCAAGGCGCAGGGCACCGAGCGCCAGCCGTGGCACGAGGGCGTGGCGATCGTGGCCGCGCTGATCGGCGCGCTGATGCTCGCGTTCTCGGACACGTTCTGGGAGAACTCGATCGAGGCCGAGGTCTACCAGATGATGAGCCTGGCTCAGATCCTGGTGTTCTGGCTGGGCCTCAAGTGGTGGGAGGCCCACGACGTGAAGCCCACGATCGGACCGCTGCTCGTGGCCACGTACGTGATGTGGCTGAGCGTCGGACTGCACCTGGGCGTGGGCATCATGGGCATCCCGCTGCTCGTGCTGGTGGCGCTCGTCGACCGCGACGTCGCGGTGCTGTTCCTGATGCCGTTCCTCGTGCTGGTGCGCGTGACCGAGGGCTTCGAGAAGATGGCGGGCTTCGTCATCCTGTTCTCGCTCGTCACGTTCCTGGTGTACGCGTTCAAGGGCAAGCTTTCCGGCCTGGTCGTGGCCGCCGCCACCGTGTTCGGGGCGTTCGCGATGTACTTCGCGTTCGGCGACAAGCCGTTCGGCCCCGTGGCCGTGGCCGCGGCCGTGCTCGCGGTGGTGGGCCCGATGGCCATCCTGTCGCTGAAGCACCGCGAGGGCCGCGTGCTGCTGGTGGCGCTCGTGCTCATGTTCGCGGGCTACTCCACGCACGCCTACCTGCCGATTCGCGCCAAGCTCGCGCCCGCGATCAACGAGGGCGCGCCCGCGAGCTGGGACAAGCTGCGCGACCTGCTCGAGCGCAAGCAGTACGGCCAGATGCACCTGCTGCCGCGCCGCGGCACGATGCAGACGCAGCTCGACAAGGAGTTCTGGCGCTACTTCGGGCGGCAGTGGCCGCTGTACAACGCGCAGGCGCAGCCGGGCTCGATCCTTCCGAAGTTCTGGATCGGCTCGTCGTGGGACCGGCCGCTCGCCGGCATGCCCGTGGGCGCCACGATCCCGCTGCTGCTCGGGCTCGCCGGAGGCATCTGGCAGATGTCCCGCGAGAAGAAGACCTTCTGGTACACGTTCGTGTTCCTGGGATTGAGTACCGCGGGCATGATCGTGTTCCTGAACTTCAGCAACAACGAAGTCCGAGACCGCGACTATTTCTTCCAGAGCGGTTTCCACGCCTACGCCATGTGGATCGGCCTCGGCGTCGCGTGGGCGATCAGCTACGTGCGCCGTGCGTTCGACGGTGAGGGCGCCCAGCGCATGGCCACCGTGGGCTCGAGCGCGCTGTTCGGCGTGATGCCCGTGCTGCTGTGCGCGAACCTCTGGTACACGCACGACCGCAGCGGCAACTGGGTGGCGCACGACTACGCCTACAACATGCTGGCCCCGCTCGCGCCGAACTCGTACGTGTTCACGAACGGCGACAACGACACGTTCCCGCTCTGGTACATCCAGCAGGTGGAGGGCTTCCGCAAGGACGTCCGCGTGGTCAACCTGAGCCTGCTGAACACGGACTGGTACATCCGCCAGCTGCGCGACGAAGAGCCCAGGGTGCCGATCACGTTCGACGACCGCATCGTGGACGAGCTGGGGCAGGGCGCGGTGCAGGACTCGTCGGGCCGCATCATCTACACCAACGAGATCATGGTGCACCACATCCTGGACAACTCGCGTCGCGCCGACGGCACGTGGGTGAAGCAGCCGTACTTCGCCGTGACGGTGCCCGAGCACTTCGGGTACGACCGCCAGTTCGCGCTGCAGGGCCTCGTGTACGACGTCAAGGCCGACACGTCGCAGGCGGGCTTCGACGAGCCGGCCACGCGCAAGGCGATGTACGAGACGTTCAAGTACCGCGGCCTGTTCATGCCCGACGGCTCGTGGGACAAGAAGGTCTACAAGGACGAGAACGCCTCCACGCTCACGCGCAACTACGCCGCCGCGCACCTGCAGCTCGCGTTCCACTACCACGAGCAGCGGGACCTGCCCAAGGCGATCGCCGAGATGGAGCGCGTGGAGCGCATGTTCCCCGAGTTCGCCGACGTGCTGCTGCCGCTCGGCAACTTCTACATGGAAGCGGGCGACACGGCGAAGGCGCTGCAGCTGTTCGGCTCGCTGTCGCAGCGCGACCCGGGCAATCCCGAGGCGCGCTACTACCACGCCGCGGCGCTGGCCTACCAGGGCCAGGTCGAGGCGGCCGTGAAGGAGTTCGACGCCAGCATCGAGCTGGACCCGAACTACCTGCAGGGCTACATGGGCGCGTACACGGCGCTGTGGCAGGCGGGCGCGCGCGAGCGCGCACTCGGCTACCTGCAGCGCTGGATCGAGGGGCACCCGAACGACCCGCAGGCGATGATGCTGCTCGAGCAGAGCCGCCGCGAGCTCGGGCTGCCGCCGCTGCAGATGCGCACGCCGGGAAGCGCGCTGCCCGCGCCGCCCGTCAACCTGCCGTAGGAGGGATTCCTTCGTGGCCGCGACGCGCGCCCTGGTGACCGGCTGTGCCGGCTTCATCGGCTCCACGCTCAGCGAGCGCCTGCTCGCCGACGGGGTCGAGGTGACCGGCGTGGACTGCTTCACGGACTACTACGACGTCGCACTGAAGCGGGCGAACCTCGCGCCCGCGCTCGCGCACCCGAAGTTCCGCCTGCTCGAGCTGGACCTGGGCGCGGCGGATCTCGCGGCGCTGCCCGACGTGGACGTGGTGTTCCACCAGGCCGCCCAGGCGGGCGTGCGCGCGTCGTGGGGAGCGGACTTCGCCACCTACACGCACCACAACATCCTGGCGACGCAGCGGCTGCTCGAGCGCTACAAGCAGGTGAAGCTCGAGCGGTTCGTGTACGCGTCGTCGTCGTCGGTGTACGGCGACGCCGAACGCTACCCGACCGACGAGACGCTGCTGCCGCGGCCGTTCTCGCCGTACGGCGTGAGCAAGCTCGCCGGTGAGCACCTGGTGCTGCTGTACGGCCGCAACTTCGGTCTGCCGGTGTCGGCGCTGCGCTACTTCACCGTGTACGGTCCGCGCCAGCGACCCGACATGGCGTTCCACAAGTTCTGCAAGGCGATGCTGCGCGGCGACGAGATCCCCGTGTACGGCGACGGCAAGCAGTCGCGCGACTTCACGTTCATCACCGACGCGATCGAGGCCAACGTGCGCGCGTGGAAGCGCAGCGCGCCGCAGGGCGTTTACAACATCGGCGGCGGCTCGCAGGTGGACGTGCTCGAGGCGATCGCGCTGCTCGAGCAGTCGCTCGGCGTGAAGGCGAAGGTGCGCTTCGAGCCGCGACCGCCGGGCGATCCGCTGCGCACGCGCGCCGACGCCACGCGGCTGCAGCAGGATCTCGACTACCGCACGCAGGTGGGCATCGCCGACGGGCTCGCGGCCGAAGCCGCGTGGGCGCGCACGCTCTACGGAGGCGCGGCGTGAGCGAGCGGCCGTGGATCTCGGTGGTGATCCCGGCGTGGAACGAGGCCGAGAGCCTGCCGCAGCTCAATCGTGAGCTGACCGAGGTGCTGGGCGCCACGGGCCGGCCGTGGGAGATCGTCTACGTGGACGACGGCTCGCGTGACGGCAGCGAGCGCGTGTACGAGGAGCTCTCGCGCGCCGACGCGCGCGTGCGCGTGATCCTGCTGCGCCGCAACTTCGGCAAGTCCGCCGGGCTCGCGACGGGCTTCAAGGCGGTGCGCGGCGACGTCGTGGTGACGATGGACGCCGACCTGCAGGACGACCCGCACGAGTTGCCGAAGCTGGTGGCCGAACTCGACAAGGGCTGGGACCTGGTGTCGGGCTGGAAGCTCAAGCGTCACGACCCGATCACGAAGACCGCGCCGTCCAAGCTGTTCAACCTCGTCACGTCGTCGGTCGCGGGCATCAAGCTCCACGACTTCAACTGCGGCTTCAAGGCGTACCGCCGCGAGGTCGTCGACGCGCTCGAGGTGTACGGCGAGCTGCACCGGTTCATGCCCGCGCTCGCGCACTGGCGCGGATTCCGCGTCACCGAGTTGGCGGTGAACCACCGCGCGCGCATCCACGGCCGCTCCAAGTTCGGCGCCGCGCGCTTCGTGAACGGCTTCCTCGACCTGATGGCCGCGGCGTTCATCTCGACTTCGGCCCTGAAGCCGCTGCACGTGTTCGGCCGCATCGGGCTGATCTTCTTCCTCGGCGGCATCGGCCTGGGGCTGTGGTTCGTCGCGCAGTGGCTGCAGGGCGACCCGATTCGCGTGCGGCCGCTGATGCTGCTGGGCGCGGGCCTCGTGGTGCTCGGCATCCAGCTCGTGCTGATGGGCCTGCTCGGCGAGATGATCGCGCACCAGTCGGCGCGCATGGACTACCCCGAGCGTCGCCGGCTCAACTTCCCCGAGACCCCATGAAGGCGTTCATCCTGGCGGGCGGCCTCGGCACGCGCCTGCGACCGCAGTTCGGCGACCTGCCCAAGGCGCTCGCGCCGATCGGCGGGCGGCCGTTCCTCGTGCACCAGCTCGAATGGCTCGCCGCGCGCGGGCTGCGGCGCGCGGTCATCCTGGCCGGCGTGGGGGCGGAGCGGCTGCGCGAGGCGCTCGGCGACTGGTCGGGCGGCGTGGCGCTGGAGTGGTCGGTGGAGCCCGAGCCGCTCGGCACCGGTGGCGCGCTCGCGCTGGCGACGCCGTTCGTCGAAGGTCCCGTGCTGCTGCTGAACGGCGACACGCTGGCCGAGGTGGACCCGTGGTGGCTGGAGCGCGCGCGCTGGGAGCACGGCGCGCTCGGCGCGGTGGCGCTGTTCCGCGTCGAAGAGGCCGCGAGCCGCGGACGCGTGGAGAGCCGCGACGACGGCCGCATCGCGCGCTTCGTGGAGAAGGATCCGTCGTTCCGCGGCCCCGCGTGGGTCAACGGCGGCGCGTACGTGTTCTCGCCCCGCCTGTGGCGCCTGCTGCCGAAGGGCGCGTTCTCGCTGGAGCGCGACGTGCTCCCCGGCCTCGCCGAACGCGGCGAGTTGCACGGGCTCGAGTCGCCCGGCAGGTTCTGGGACATCGGCACGCCCGACGACTGGGCGCGCGCCGAGAAGGAGCTCGCGCGATGAAGCCTTCGGTCAGCCGTTACTTCCGGGCCCGCGCGCCGCTGCGGATCTCGTTCTGCGGTGGCGGCACGGACGTGTCGCCGTACCCCGAGCAGCACGGCGGCTGCGTGCTGTCGGCCACGATCAACCAGTACGCGTACGCGCTGTTGCGCCCGCGCCGCGACACGCGGCTGACGCTGGCGAGCCTCGATTACGACCTGATCGCCAAGTACGACCACCCGCGGCGCCTGCGGTTCGACGGCCAGCTCGACCTGCTCAAGGCGGCCGTGCGCGCGCTCAAGGTGCACCGCGGCGCCGACCTGTGGACGCACTCCGACGCGCCGCCCGGCTCGGGCCTCGGCGCCTCGTCCACGCTGGTGATCGCGATCCTCGGCGTGCTGCGCGAGTGGCTGAAGCTGGACCTGTCGCCGTACGACTTCGCCGAGCTCGCGTACCGCATCGAGCGCGTGGACCTGGGTCTCGCCGGCGGCCGCCAGGACCAGTACGCCGCGTCGTTCGGTGGTTTCAACTTCATCGAGTTCGAGCGCCAGCGCACGGTGGTGACGCCGCTGCGGCTGCGGCGCGAGACGGTGGAAGAGCTGCAGTACCGCCTGCTGCTCGCGTACGTGGGGCAGACGCGCCAGTCCGCGAAGATCATCGAGCGCCAGACGTCGTCGTACCTGAAGGGCGAGAAGAGCACGGTCGACGCGCTCGGCGCGCTGAAGGTGCAGACGAAGGAGATGACGCGTGCGCTGCTGCTGGGGCACATCGACGGCTTCGGCGAACTGCTGCACCAGGCGTGGGAGCACAAGAAGAAGCTCGACGAGGGCATTTCGAACTCGCACGTGGACGAGCTCTACCGGCTCGCGCGCCGCGAGGGCGTGATCGGCGGCAAGATGCCCGGCGCCGGCGGCGGTGGGTACTTCCTGCTGCTCACGAAGTTCGACCGCCGTCACCGCGTGGCCGCGGCGCTCGAGAAGCGCGGCGTGCAGGTGGTGCCGTTCCAGTTCGAGAACCGCGGTCTGCAGTCGTGGTCGGTGGGGCGGGAGCGCTGACGCGCCGGCCCCGATGAACGCCCCGCCCCGCACCGGGCCCGCGGCCTCGCGCCGCATCGCGCTGCTCGGTCCGCTGCATCCGTGGCGCGGCGGGCTCGCGCAGTACCTGGGCCTGCTCGGCGAAGCGCTCGAGTCGCACGCCGAGGTGCGCGCTGTCACGTTCACGCGCCAGTACCCCGACTTCCTGTTTCCCGGCACGAGCCAGTTCGATCCCGACGCGCCGCGGCCGCGCTTCCCGACCGAAGCGATGCTCGACTCGATCGGTCCGTGGACGTGGCGCAGGGTCGCCGCGCACCTCGAGCGCTTCGCGCCGGCCGCGGTGATCCTCAAGTGGTGGATGCCGTTCTTCGCGCCGGCGTTCGCGAGCAGCGTCGGGCCGTTGCGCAAGCGGGGCACGCGCGTGGTGCTCGTGTGCGACAACCTCGTGCCGCACGAGCCCAAGCCCTACGACGCCGCCTTCTCGCGGTGGATGATGCGCAACTCGGACGGCTACCTGGTGATGTCCGACTCGGTCGAGCGCGATCTCGACCACCTCAAGCCCGGCGCGCCGCGCCGCCGCGTACCGCATCCGTTCTACGCGCAGTTCGACCGCGGGCGCTTCACGCGCGAATCCGCGCGCGCAAAGCTGGGCCTCTCGGGCGACGTGGCGCTGTTCTTCGGCTACGTGCGCCACTACAAGGGGCTCGACACGCTGCTCGAGGCGTGGCCGCTCGTGCGCGCGCGCCGGCCCGGCGCCACGCTCGTGGTGGCGGGCGAGTTCTACGAGAAGCCCGAGCGCTACGTGGCGCTCGCGAACGCCGCGGGCGAGGGAGCCGTGCGGATGCTGAACCGCTACATCCCCGACGACGAGGTGGAGGCGCTGTTCCGCGCCGCGGACGTGACCGTGCTGCCGTACCGCTCGGGCACGCAGAGCGGCGTCACGCACGTGGCGTACGCGCTCGGCTCGCCCGTGATCGCCACCACGGTGGGCGGCATCACCGAGACCGTGCGCGACGGCGAGACCGGGCTCACGTGCACGCCCGAGGATCCGCGCGCGCTGGCCGACACGGTCGTGCGGTTCTTCGATCAGGGTCTCGCGCCCGTCATGGCGCCGCACATCGCCGCGCTGCAGGCCGAGCACTCCTGGGCCGCGCTCGCCGCGAGCACCGTGGACCTGCTGGGCGAGTTGAAGCCCGGAAGGGGGTGGGCATGATGGGCTTGCGCGAGCGCGTCCATCAGCGCGTCAGCCCGAAGGACCTGCCGTTCCGGTTCCGGGGCACCGAGCCCACGCGCACCGAGGCGCTGGCGGACGCCGTGATCGGCTTCTCCATGACGCTGGCGGTGGTGTCGCTGGACGTGCCGGACGATTCGGGCGACCTGTTGCGGATCATGCGCGGCTTCGTGACGTTCGCCCTGACGTTCCTGGTGCTGTTCACCGTCTGGCTGAACCATCACCGGTTCAATCGTCGCTACGGGCTCGAGGACGATCGCACCACCTGGCTGACGGCCGGCATCCTGTTCATCGTGGTGTTCTACACATACCCGCTCAAGTTCGTGCTCAGCTGGCTGGTCGACCAGCGCGTGGGGCTGGGCGGGCCCACCGTGCACCGGGACGACATGCTGTGGATCGTGTCGCTGTATGGGCTCGGATTCAGCGCGTTGGGCCTGCTGTTCGGGGCCCTGCACCGTCATGCGCTCTCGCTGGCCGACCTGCTCGAACTGACCGAGGCCGAGCGACTCGAGACGCTGCTCCAATCGCGCGCATGGTTCGGCTCGCTGTGGGTGGGTCTGCCGCTCGCGGGCACCGCGCTGCTGGCGGCGTCTCCGCGCAAGACCGCGGCGTTTGCCGCGGGGGCAATTGCGTACCTGCTGCTGCTGCTGGGAGGCACGATCCGGTACGCGTTGCTCGCGCAGGGCATCACGAAGGAGCGCGAACGCGCGCGCGCGTGTCTGGCCGCGCCCGTGCCGCTTCCGGCGGGCGCGCGGTCGGAGGGCTCCGCGTGACCCCGCACCCGTCCCGCGCCCCGTTCTGGCTCGCGCTCGCCGCGTTCCTCGTGTTCGCGCTGTCGGGCGGCGGCCGCATCGTGGGCAGCGACGAGGTCACCATGTTCGACCTCGCGCACGCGATGCTGCGGGGCGGCATCGCGGTGCCCGAGGGCGCCACGCTGCAGGGGCCCGACGGCCGCTTCTACAGCAAGAACACCGCGGGGCAGGCGGTGCTCGCGCTGCCGTTCGTCGCGGCCGGGGAGGCGGCGGCTTCCGCGGCCGGATTCCGCACCGAGAAGCAGGTGCTCGCGGCGCGATTCGTGGCGTCGTTCTTCAACGCGCTCGTCACGGCCCTGCTGCTGGCCACGTTCTACGCCGTGCTGCGCGGCTTCCGCGTGCGCGCGCGCGCCGCGTTCGCCGCCACGTTCCTGCTGGGCTTCTCCACGCCCGTGTGGGTGTACGCCAAGAGCTTCCTGGCCGAGCCGCTGGAATCGCTCGGGCTGCTGCTGGCACTCGCGGGCGCCGCGCGCGCCGGCGCCGACGCTTCGCCTTCGGGCGCGCGCCGCGGCGAGTGGACCGCCGCGCTCGGCGCGTTCCTCGCGATCTCGGCCAAGCTCGCCCTGGCGCCGCTCGCGCTCGCGTGCCTCGCCGCGGCGGGCTGGCGCCGCCCGCGCGCGTGGCTGCTGCCCGTGGCCGGCATGGCGCTGGCCGTGGCGGGGCACGCGGCGTACAACGCCGCGCGTTTCGGCACGCCGCTCGAGACGGGCTACGGCGCGCAGGC
>JBGAOB010000159.1:0-11167 GCA_044222045.1 Candidatus Eiseniibacteriota bacterium | reverse complement strand
CCATCCCGAAGCGCTCGCCGGCGCGCTCGAGCTGGCGCAGCACCTCGAACACATCGCCGCGACGGAAGCCGATGCGGTCGTCCAGCCCGGCCCGCTTCGCGTTCGCGGCGGCCGCGTTCAGCGCCGGCTCCGACGAGTCCACCGCGAGCACGCTGGTCGCTCCGCCCCGCGCGGCGTGCAGCGCCCACTCGCCCTGGTAGCAGAACAGGTCGAGCACGCGGCGGCCGGCCGCGCGCTCTTCCGCGCGACGACGGTTCAACCGCTGATCCAGGAAGAGCCCCGTCTTCTGGCCGGACAACAGGTCGGCCTCGAGGGCGAAACCGCCGACCGTCACCTCCACCCGCTCGGGCACGTCTCCCCACCACGCGCGCCGCTCCTGGGGCAACCCCTCGAGGGCACGCAGCGGCGAGTCACCCAGCAGCACCGCGCCGCGCGGCGCGAACACGTGCTCGAGCGCCTCGCGCAGCACGTCGAGGCGCGACTCCATGCCCAGCGTCAGCACCTGCACGGCCAGCACGTCCGCGTAGCGATCCACGACGAGCCCCGGAAGCTGGTCCGATTCGCCGTACACCACGCGCACCGCGCCCTCTCCCGGCAGCGCCGCCTCGCGGAAGCGCTTCGCCCGCTCCAGCCGGCGCACGAAGAAACCCGCGTCGATCTCGTCGCGACCGCGCGTGAGCAGCCGGGCGCAGATCAGGCTGCGCCGATTCACGTACGCACGGCCGAGGAACGCCCCGCGGGAATCGACCACGTCGGCGATGCCCCCGTCCTCGACGGGGCCCTGCCACTCGTCCACCTCGTTGCTGAAGATCCATGGGTGGCCGCCGCGCACGCGGCGATCCTGGCCGCGCTGGAGCTGGATTCGGGCGATGGTCATGGCCTCTCGCTGGGCTCGAGCCCGCGGCAGGGCGGCGGCGAAACGCGCGTGCCGATCACGCGATCGCGCGGGGGACGCGAAACCCCGACCAGCAACGCCAGCCGGGGTCCCGGGATGTTCGTATCGTGTTCGACGACTCGGATGCTCCGGTCCACTCCCGCGATGCGGCGGCGCGGCCGGCGTCGAGAAGGGCTACTCCTCCTCCTCGTCCATCTCCCCGAACTCTTCGTCTTCTTCCTCGAAGTCCTCGTCGAAGTCCTCGTCGAAGTCGCCGTCTTCCTCGTCGAACTCGTCGTCGAGGTCGTCGTCGTAAAGTTCTTCTTCCTCGTCGCCCTCGTCTTCGCCGTACTCGTCGACTTCTTCTTCATCGAAGACGTCGAACTCCTCGTCGTCTCCGCCCTTCTTGCGAAACATGGCCACCTCGTGGGACTCCGGCGTCGGGCGCCTTCGTCAGAATCGGGATCGCGGGATGCCGTGCGCTGCGCGCGAATCGCGTCCAGAACGCGAGTCGCCGTCCAAAGGCAGGCGCAGTATACGAATGGCCCCCCGAGGGTCAACCGGAAATCCGGTGCGCGCGCGTGCTTTCCCCGAGGGGTCGTCGGGCGGTCGAACGAGGGCCGCAACCGATTCCACCGCTGGAGCATGGCCGGGTGCGAACACCCATCGCCTGAACCTCTCACCGGGGACTCCCGCGGGGTCGGCGGGTGATCCGGCTGCCGCGTTCGCGATCCCGGGGCCGGCGGGCCGGGGCAAAAAGAAAGCGGCCGAACCTGGAAGGTCCGGCGCGCTCGGAAGCTTGAGACGATGGCGGGGTTGACGGGACTCGAACCCGCGACCTCCTGCGTGACAGGCAGGCGTTCTAACCAACTGAACTACAACCCCGCACCTCGGTACGCCGACCCGTGAGGGCACAGCCCGCCGAGGCCGCGGGACAATACCCGCGACCTCCGAGGCTGTCAAAGCCAGTCGCGGGGCCCCGTTGCCCCGGTCCCGCCGGTCCTCCGCCCCTTCACGGCGACCGGTCAGTAGAGGCGCTTCAGCTCTGCCCCCGTGTAGTAGTGGTGCAGGATCTCGTCCGCTTTCGCGCCGGCGCGAGCCATGGTGAGCGCACCCACCTGGCACAACCCGACGCCGTGCCCCGAGCCGGCACCGCTCGCGACCACGCGCAGGACGCGCCCCGAGCCGGGGTCGCGTTCGACGGCGATCTTGAACAGGTTCGAGCGCAGGATCTGGTCGGCCCTGCCCCCGCGGCGCAGCACCTGCCGGATCGAGTACGCGGGAATCAGCACCTCGCCGCGCGAGCCCGTGACGACCAGCTGCCATGCGCGGCCCGATCGCGAACGGGACAGCACGCGCACGTCGGTCAGCTCGCCCAGCCCCGAGACCGGCATCACGACTTGCTGCGTCGGTCCGAAACGCTCGACGTTCGCCGCGAACTCCTCCGCGGTCCAGGTCTCGCGCCAGCGGAAGTTCGGCGCCGTGGCGCAGTGATCCCCCGTGCCCCAGCCCGTGTCCCGGTGGCTCACCAGGTACGAGCGCGGCTCGGTCGGCCACGCCTCCCACGTCTCGGCGAGCATGCCGCCGCAGGTCGCGTGGTAGTTCGCGCGAATCGGACCTCCGTCCGCGAGCGCCACCAGGCCGGCCGTGCTCGTGACGCAACGGGTCGCGAGCGGCCGCTCGGAATCGATCGGCCCGTAGACCTGGTCCTCGACCGTCGAGTAGAGGTCGAAGCCCTCGCTGCCGCGCCGGCCGCGATAGAACAACGAGTAGCTGCGAGCCGCCACGGCCTGCGCGCGGCCGGCCTCCAGCAGCGAGTCCTTCAGCGCCCCGATCTCGCCCGGCACCACGCCGAGCAGGTAGGTCTCCAGCCGCACGCGCGTGGCCACGGTGAGCCTGCCGCGGGGCCCCAGGAACACCTTGAAGCGCCCGCGCCACGCCTTGCCGTTCCAGCGGATCGCGCTCTCGTCTCCGCGCTCGGCGGAGGCGCGGCCGATCCACAGCGTGTCGGTGGACTCCAGCACCGCCAGCGGCACCGCGCGGTTGCGGTCGAGCGGCTCCACCAGCAGTTGAGCGCCGGACGCCCGCAGCGCGATCGCCGCCGTCGTGGAGGCGGTCTGTTCGCCGTCGGGACCGCGCCACGCCAGCTCCACGGCCGCGGTCGGTTCGACCCGCGTGCTGTCGAGATCCCACCCCAGGCCGATGTCGTACGACGGTTCGCCGTCCAGCCGGAACGGCGTGGACGTCGCGGCGGGCGTCGGCGTCGGCGCGGGCGCGGGCGCGGTCGGCGCCGGCCGCGAGGGCGGAGGTGCAGGCGGCGCCGGGCTCACGCGCGGCGCGCACGACGATGCGAACAGCACCAGCGCGGCGGCGGACGCCGCGAGACGCGAACGCGCCGGCCGGGCGGCGCGTACCGGCCTCAATGCGCGTCTCCCTTCCACGCACCGGCCGTCACGGAGCCCAGCGGCACGCGGTGCGCCGCGCCCGTGGCGCCCGGCACGTTGCCGGGTTCGCCCGACAGCGTCAGGTGCGCCAGCAGCGCGAACGCCAGCGCCTCCTTCGCGTCGGAGCGCACGCCGATGTCGTCGAGCCGTTCCACGCGCAGGCCGTCGAGGTTGCGGCGCAGCGCCACCATCAGCGTGGCGTTGCGCACGCCGCCGCCGCTCGCGTACACGGCGTCCACGCCGCGGCGCGGCAGCAGGAAGCGTCGCACGGCGCGCGCCACGCTGGCCGCGGTCAGCTCCACGGCGGTCGCGAGCGTGTCCTCGAGCGACAGCCCGAGCGACTCGGCCATCTCGCGCAGCCGCACGGCGTAGCGGTGGCCGAAGCGTTCGCGGCCGGTGGAGCGCGGCGGCGGCTGGTCGAAGAACGGATCGGCCAGCAGTTCCCCGAGCAGCGCCTCGCTCGCGCGGCCGCGCGCGGCCATCTGGCCGCCGTCGTCGTGGCGCGCGAGCCCGGCGGTCGCCTCGCCCACGAGCCCGTCGAGCACCGCGTTGCCCGGGCCCGTGTCGAAAGCCACCACGTCGTCGAGGCCGCCGCCGCGCGGCAGGTGCGTGACGTTCGCCATGCCGCCCAGGTTCAGCAGCACGCGTGACTCGTCCGGGGAACGGAACAGCCACCAGTCGGCGAGCGGCACGAGCGGCGCGCCCTCGCCGCCCGCGGCCGTGTCGCGGGACCGGAAGTCGCTGACCACGGTGAAGCCGGTGCGCTCGGCGAGCGTCGACGCCGAGCCGATCTGCAGCGTGAGCGCGCGGCTGCCGGGCGAACGCGGCACGTGGCGCACGGTCTGGCCGTGGCAGCCGATCGCCTCGACGTCCGTGCGGCGCACGCCCGAACGCTCGAGCAGCGTGTCCACCACCCTGGCGTAGGTCTCGGCGAGCGCCGCGTCCAGGCGCATCACGCGCTCGAGCGGCAGCGATTCGGCCGACGCCACGTGCAGCACCTCGCGGCGCAGCGCGTCGTCGAGCGGCGTCTCCTCGTACGCGAGCATCTCGTGGCGGGCCTCCAGGCCCTGCCCGCGGAAGCGCACGAGCGCCGCGTCCACGGCGTCGGCGGACGTGCCCGTCATCAGGCCCACGACCAGGTGTTCCGGCTTCTCGCGCCAGCGGCGCACCACCGACAGCGCGTCGTGCGTGTCGTTCATTTCTCGGCTCCCGCGAGCAGGCCCGACAGGATGCGGCGCTGCCCGAACACGAAGACCGCGAGCACCGGCAGCGACGCCACCGTGGAGCCCGCCATCAGGAAACTCCAGTCCACGCTGTGCTCCGTCTGCGACAGCAGCGCGAGCCCCACCGGCAGCGTGCGCAGCCGGTCGGACGACACGAACACGAGCGGGTACACGAACGAATTCCAGTTGGTGAGGAACGACTGGATCGCCACCACCGCGAGCACCGGCCGCAGCAGCGGCAGCACCACCTCGCGGAAGATCTGCCAGTCGCTCGCCCCGTCCACGCGCGCGGCGTCCTCCAATTCCAGCGGGAGTTGCCGCACGGCCTGCCGCACCAGGAAGATGCTGAACGCGTCCACCGCGAACGGCAGCACGAGCGCGGCGTAGGTGTCGAGCAGGTGCAGCCGCGCGAGCACCAGGTAGAGCGGGATCATCAGCGCCTGCTTCGGCACCATCAGCGTGGCCAGGATCCCGAACATCCAGAAGCCCTCGCCCGGCACGCGCCGGCGGCCCAGCACCCAGCCGGCGCCCGCGGCGGTGAACACGTTGCACGTCACCACCACCACGGACACGATCGCGCTGTTCAGCAGGTAGCGCGGCACCGACGCCTGCCCGAACAACGCGCGGTAGGCGGACAGGTCCCACGGCCCGCGCAGCGCGCGGGCGAACGAATCGCCGGCCGCCGGCGCGAGCGACAGCACGACCATGAACGCGAACGGCGCGAGCATGGTCAGCAGCAGCGGCCCGAGCCACAGCCAGCGCACCGCCGACGCGCCCCACGGGGCGGGCGGCGCGGTCTCGCGCCCGGACTCCACCGCGGCCGCGCTCACGCGCCCGCCTCCTCGCGCGCGCCCACGGCGCGGGACTGCAGCCACGCGAACACCAGCGAGATCGCGAACAGCAGGTACGCCACCGCGCTCGCGTAGCCCAGCCGGAAGCGGGAGAACGCCTCTTCGTAGAGGTGGTAGACGAGCGTGCTCGTGCTGCCGAGCGGGCCGCCGCGCGTCATCACGAACACCTCGGCGAAGATCTGCAGGCTGCGGATGGTGTTCACCACGAGCACGAACAGCAGCGTGGGCCGCAGCAGCGGCAGCGTGATGTGGACGAAACGAGCCCAGCGGCCCGCGCCGTCCAGCCGCGCGGCGTCGTGCAGGTCGGTGGGAATCGACTCGAGCCCCGCGAGGAACACGAGCATGTAGTAGCCGCACGCCGCCCACACGTCCATCGCCATGATCGCCGGCAGCGCCGTGTTCGGATCGAGCAGCCACGCGGGCGTGGGCAGGTGCAGCGCGCCGAGCAGCGCGTTCAGCGACCCGCCCGGGGCGTAGAGCGCCTTGAACACGAGCGACAGCACCACCACCGACACCACGCTCGGCAGGAAGAAGCCCACCCGGAACAACGTGCGTCCCCGGAACGCCGGCTGCACCGCGAGCGCGAGCGCCAGCGCGCCGGCGGTGGTGAACGGGATCGTGCCCACCACGAACACCGCCGTGATCGCGAGCGCGTTCCAGAACGAGCGGTCGCGCAGCGCCTCGGCGTAGTTCGCCAGCCCCACGAACTGCGCGGCCTCCGGGCGCAGCGGCGAGTAGTCGGTGAACGAGGCGCCGAGCGAGAACGCGAACGGGTACACGCCGAACAGCGCGAACGCCACCACCCAGGGCGACATCAACGCCCAGGCCGCGCCCCGCGAGTAGGCCCGCACGCGCTACTTCTTCCCCGCCAGTGCCGCGATCCTCGCGCTCGCGTCGCTCACCGCCTGCGCGGCGGTCTTGCGGTCGTACAGCGCCTGCTCGACCTCCTCCTCGATCGCCTGCTCCATCGCGTCCCACTCGGGGTGGTTCGGCGTGAAGCGCGCGGTCTCGAACTGCCGGATCATCGCCGCCTGCCCCGGACGATCGCGGTACCACGCGAGCGTGTCCGCGCCGATCGTGGCCGGCTGCACGCTCTGCGCCGACTGCGCCAGCGCGAGCGCGTTCTCCGGCTGCACGAGGAAGCGCGCCAGCCGCAGCGCCAGCTCCTTGCGCTTCGAGGCCGTGAAGCTCACCAGCACCTCGCCGCCCGCGAACGACGCGTGCGTGCCGCGGTCGGCGGCGGGCTTCGGCACCAGTGCCACGCCGTAGCGCAGGTCCGGCGCCTCCTTCTCGATCTGCTTCAGCAGCCAGGCGCCCGAGATCTGCAGGCCGAGCCGGCCTTCCTTGAACTCGCGGTCGAGCTGGTCCTGCATGCCGATCGTGCCCACCGGGCGCAGCGACAGGTAGAACTCCAGCGCCTGCACGTTCTCGGGCGAATCGAAGCGCGCCGAGTCGAGGCCGGCCGACAGGATCTCGCCGCCGTTGCCCCACGCGTACGGCATGAACTTCTTGAACAGCTTCTGGCGGTCGCCGGCCGACACGCCGTAGCCGTGCACGCCGCCGCCGAGCTTCTGGATGCGCGCCGCCGCGCGGCGCACGTCGTCCCACGTCTCGGGCGCATGCGTCGTGTCCAGGCCCGCGCGCGCGAACAGCGCCTTGTTCCAGAACAGCGCGCGCGTGCCGAGCACCCACGGCATGCCGTAGATCGCGTCGCCCACCGTGCACAGCTCCCAGCCGCGCAGGGCGCCGCGCTGGTCGGCGACGCCGGCGCTCCAGTCGCTCAGCGAGCCCGCCGCGAGAAAGCGCGGCATGTACGTGGAGCCCAGTTCGCACAGGTCGGGCGGCTGGCCGGCGGCGACCGCGGCCGTGATCTTGTCGCGGCCGTTGTCCCACGTGAGCTGCTCCACGCTCACCTTCACGCCCGGGTTCTCCGCCTCGAACCGCTGCACGAGCGGCTGGATCACCTCGAGCGGCCAGAACTGCCAGAACACCAGCGCGTCCGCCTTCCTGCCCGCCGGTGCGCACGACAGCACGAGCATCGCCAGCGCGGCGACGGCAGTGCGTGCCTTCATGGGGTCCCTCCCGGTCGCGCGCCGTCCACGGCGCGCCGAACGAATCCGTCGGCCTCGGCCAGCCGGTGCTCGGCCTCGTGGCGGCCGCAGCCCAGCTTCAGCATCACGATCGCGGTCTTCACGCTGCGGCCCGCGGCCTCGAGCGTGCGCCCGGCGGTCTCGAAGTCGCAGCCGGTCACCGTCATGACCGTGCGGCGCCCGCGTTCCACCAGCTTCTCGCTGTTCGCCATCAGGTCGACCATCATGTTCTCGTAGGCCTTGCCCACGCGCACGAACGCGGCGGTCGTGATCATGTTGAGCACCAGCTTCTGCGCGGTGCCCGCCTTCATGCGCGTCGAGCCCATCAGCACCTCGGGGCCCACCACCGGGCAGATCGCCACGTCCACGTCGATCGCGAACTCCTCGCGCGGCGTGCACGTGACGTAGACCGTGCCCGCGCCCAGATCGCGCGCGCGGCGCACCGCCGCCACCACGTACGGCGTGCGCCGGCTGGCGGCCAATCCGATCACGGTGTCGTTCGGGCCGATCTCCAGGTCGTCGATCGCCTTCGCACCCTCGGCCTCGCGGTCCTCCGCGCCCTCCACGGCGCGCACGACGGCCGCGTAGCCGCCCGCGATCACGCCCACGACCATGTCGGGATCCGAGCCGAACGTGGGCGGACACTCCGAAGCGTCGAGCACGCCGAGCCGGCCGCTCGTGCCGGCGCCCACGTAGATCAACCGGCCGCCGTTGCGGAACGAGTGCACGACGCGCTCCACGGCCTGCGCCACGTGCGGCAGCTCCCGGGCGACGGCGTCCGCCACCGTCCGATCCTCGGCGTTGATGCGCGCGACGAGTTCCGGGATCTCGAGGGTGTCGAGGTCCATGGTGCGCGGGTTGCGCTGTTCGGTCGCGAGGCGCGCGAACTCGTCGAAGCGGGAGCGATCGTCCATGTCGTCCTGCCGGGGCCTGGGGGAAATCTTCGGCTTGCGGTCGCAGGATGCCACGCGCGAGAAAGCGGGCGCAATGGCTCAGACGGCTCCCGCCCGCGTTCCACGCGGGCGCGCCGCGCCGGGCCCGGTGCGGGCCGGCCGCCTTGACGCCCGCGCGCCGGTCCGCCGACCCTGCCCGGCATGCCCGAGCTGCCCGAAGTCGAGACCGTGCGCCGCATGCTGCAGTCCACCGTGCCCGGGCGCCGCATCGCACGCGCGCGCACGTCCCGCCACCGGTTGCGCACGTCGTCGCTCGCCTCGCTGCCCGCGCGCCTCGCCGGGCGGACGCTCGGCGACGTGCGGCGCACGGGCAAGTTCCTGCTCGCCTCGCTCGATCACGGCGACGTGCTGCTGTCGCACCTGGGCATGAGCGGCCGCTGGCTGTTCTGGCCGAAGGGCGCCGAACGCGACGATTCGCTCCCGCACGTGCACCTGTGGCTGGAGTTCGTGGACGGGTCGCAGCTGTGGTTCCAGGACGTGCGCCGTTTCGGCATGCTGCGCGTGGTGCGTGAGGACGCGCTCGCCCGCGATCCGTCGCTGCGGCTGCTGGGACCCGATCCGCTCGTGCAGCGGCCCACGGCCGAGTCGCTGCACGCGCTCGCGCGCGGCGCGCGCGTGGCGGTGAAGAACTTCCTGCTCGACCAGCGCCGCATCGCGGGACTCGGGAACATCTACGCGAGCGAGGTGCTGTTCCGGGCCGGCGTCGACCCGCGGCGTCGCGCCGGCGTCCTGACGCGCGCGCAGTGGGCTCGCGTGGCGGAGGAGATCCCGGCGGTGCTCGAAGCGGCCATCGCACGCATGGGGACCACGTTCAGCACCTACCGCACGATCTGGAACGAGCCCGGCCAGTACGGCGAGCAGCTGCTGGTGTACGACCGCCAGGGCGAGCCGTGCCGGCGCTGCGGTGCGCCGGTGAAGCGCATCGTGCAGGGCGGGCGTTCCACGTTCTTCTGCCCCGGCTGCCAGCGCGGCCGCGCCTGACGCGCGGCGCCGGTCCGGCGGGACGAAACGAAGCGGCCGGCCCCTTCCGGGACCGGCCGCTCGCATCGAATCGCGGCTCTCGCCGCGGGGATCAGTGGACCAGCGAAACGCGCCGCGTGAACGCCGCGCCGCGGGTCTCCATCCGCACCAGGTACAGACCGGCCGGCAGCATCCGGCCCGAGTCGTCCGCACCGTTCCACGTGATGCGGTAGCGGCCCGGAGCGCTGACGTCGTTCCGCAGCACGCGCACCTGGCGACCCGTCACGTCGTAGACGCGCAGGCTCACCGGGGCCTCCGTGCTGAGGCCGAACTCCAGCGACGCGTTCACCCGGAACGGATTCGGGTACGCCGCCGCGAAGTACGGGTGCATCGGGATGTCGCCGCCGATGGCGCCCGTCGTGCCGTCGTCGTTCGTGATCGTGCCGTTGCCCGTGCCGTCCGAGATCGACGCGTTGACCGCGTTGCTCAGGACGACCGTGAACAACTCGCTCGGCTCGACCGACGTGTCACCGTTCACCAGCACCGTCACGACCTGGTCCGTGTCTCCCGGGGCGAACGTCACCACCTGGTTCACGATGGCCGTGAAGTCCGACGGCGCGGTGGCCGTGCCGTTCACCGTGTTCACCGTCACGCGGACCGTGTCGCTGTTCGGGGGCGCGAGATGCACCCGGAACGCGAACGCCGTCGTGCCGGTGTTGCCTTCGGCCAACGTCACGTCGTTGATCGAGAGCTGCGAGACCGACACGAACGTGGCGGCGATCGTGTGATCGCCCGTCACGTTGTTGAACGTGTACGTGCCGATCGCACCCTGCGAGACCGCATCCACCACCACGTCGAGGATCGCGTAGCCGAGGTTCGGCGTGATCGTGAAGCCCTGGTTCGCACCGTCCGCCACCACCACGGCACCCGACGGGGTGATGGTGCCACCCGCACCGGCGGTCGCGGTGATCGTGTGCGTGATACCGGCGAAGTTCGCGGTCACGTTGCGGTCTCCGCCCATCAGCACGGTGACCGTGTCCGTCGTCCCGCTCGCGTCACCCGTCCAGTTCACGAACGTGTATCCGCCGTTCGGCGTGGCCGTGAGCAGCACCGCGGTGCCCGGGTAGTAGTTCGGGCCCGTCGGCGCGGCGACGACCGAGCCGTTCACCGCCGTCAGCGTGAGCAGGTACGTGTCGAACTCGTCCGCGCCGATGTCCGGCGTGACCGAGCGCGCCGCTCCGTCGAAGTCCACCGTGACGCCCGCGACCGGAAGCGCCGCGTTCGCCAGCGGGGACGCCGGTCCGGAGCCGAGCACGTGCAGGTCGTTCGTCGCCGCCCACAGCGGGTCGGCCGAGATCGACGCCGCGTCCTTGCCCGTCGTGAGCTGCCACGCGGCGAGGTTCGCCTGGTCCGTGCCGGCCGTCAGACCGCCCACCGTGGCGAACGCGCTGTTGCCGCCCGCCGAGTAGAGGTCGTTGTGGTCGGACACCAGGTTGGCGTACGTCGAGTACGCGAGACCGATCGCGTAGCTCTTGCCCGTGCTGGTGGACGTCTGCGTGTTCGCGAACGCGTTGCCGGCCAGTTCCACCGCGGCGTCCGTGCCCGCGAGCGCGAGCGCGAAGCTGGGGTTCGTGGCCGCACCACGCGTACCCGTCATCGACACCGAGTTGAACGCGACGCGAGTCGTGCCGCCCGACGCAGCCACGATGTACATGCCCATCGTGGCGTCGCTCGGCGTGGCCTGGCTCACGACGCCCGAGATCATGTTGTTC
>JBGAOB010000158.1:0-11005 GCA_044222045.1 Candidatus Eiseniibacteriota bacterium | reverse complement strand
GCAGGATCACGACCGACGGGTTCGCGTAGCGGCCGGGCGCGACCATCGCGAGCGTCTCCGGCTGCGCAGCGCCCTCGGCCCACAGCGTGACGAGCGCGCCGCTCACCAGCGCCTCGTCGAGGTCGTACGGCGCGTCGACCGCTCGCGTCTCGCCGAGCGTGATCGCGTTCGCCGCGGTGAGCGGCTCGCCCACGTAGAGTGTTCCGAAGAGCGTCGTCTCGCGCACGTACGACGGCCGCGCGGGATCGCGGCCGCAGCCGGCCAGCGCCGCGGCCGAAAGCAGCGCGGCGGCGAGCAGCGCGAAGCGGAGCACCGGCGCGCGCACGGTCAGAACTCCGTCTTCAGGCTGAGGGTGGGCAGCAGCGGCAGCATGGTGATGTCGTCGAAGCGCGCCGGGTTCTTCGAGGTGTCCCAGCGGCGGATGTAGACGTTGCGGTGGTTGGTGAGGTTCACGATCTCGATCTCGAGCTCGCTCTTCCAGCGGTGGAAGGCGCGGAACGACCACGCGGCGCTCGCGTCCAGGCGCAGGTAGTCGGGCAGCCGCGACGTGCCGCGCTCGCCGTCGACCGTGGCGTCGTACGCGCGGCCGTTCACGTCGACGATCGTATAGCGGCCCGTCGGCAGCGTGAGCGGCTGGCCCGAGCCGTAGTGGAACGTGACGCTCGTGCTCCACGCGCGGCCGAGCGGACGGCGCTGCACGAGCACGAATTGGTGGCGCCGGTCGTAGTCGGGGTAGTACTCGATCCCGTCGTTGAATCCGCGGATGCTCCGCCGCGCGATGCCGAACGTGTAGCCGACCCAGCCGTCCCAGTGGCGCAGGTGGTCGCGCAGGAGCACTTCGCCGCCCCACGAGCGGCCCGTGCCGGTGTTGAAGAGCTGGCCCATCGTCGCGTCGGCGGGCACGAGCGAGCGCACGAACTCCTGGCTGAACTCGACGACGTTGCGGTACGGCTTCACGTACGCCTCGACGCTCACGTCGAACGCCGGGAAGGGTCCGAGGTCGGCGCCGACGATCCAGTGGTCCGCTTCGCCCGGCGACAGCGTGCGGTCCACCGGGAACCACAGGTCGGCGAAGCTCGCGCCCGGCTGCGAGACGAGGTTCAGGAACTGGTGGTAGCGACCCCACGTCGCGTGCACGCGCGCGAAGTCGCCGAGCGACCGTTCGACCGACAGCCGCGGATCGACGCGCCAGTAGCCGCCCTTGTCGTAGTGGTCCACGCGCAGCCCCGGCTGCACGCGCCACTCGGGCGAGAGCCGCCACGCGTCCTGCACGTAGAGCGCGGCGTAGGTGCCGTGGTAGTCGAACTGCAGCGGGTCGGCGTCGCCCACGGCGCTGCGGAAGCCGAAGTCGAGCTGCTTCACCTCGAAGCCCGCGTCGATCTTGTGCGCCGCCGACGGCGCCCACGCGAGGTCCTGCTTGAGCGCGAGGTCCTCGACACCGTTGCGCGCTCGGTAGCCGAAGTCGTGGAACTCGACGTCCGTGTGCGAGTCGAACTTCGAGTGGCCGAGGATCGTGTGCGAGAAGAGCCGCGGCGTGAACACGTGCGTCCACTGCGAGCTCCACGTCGTGTTGCCCCAGCGCAGGCCGAGCGTGAGCCCCGGCCGATCCCAGTCGAGGTGGTCGCGTCCCGAGTAGACGCTCAGGCTCGTGTGGTCGCTCGTGCCGAGGTCCCAGTTCACGCGCGACTGCACGTCGTGGAAGCCGTACGGCAGGTCGATGTGCGCCGCGCGCGCGAGTCCCGCGAGGTTGGTGAGCCGGCCCGACGCCATCCACGAACCGTGGCTCCACGGTCCTTCGAGCGTCGCGCCCGTCGCCACGAGGCCGAGCCGCGCGGTGCCGGCGAAGCGCTTGCGGTTGCCGTCGCGGTTGTGCACGTCGAGCAGGCTCGAGAGCCGGCCGCCGTAGCGAGCCGGGAAGCCGCCCTTCTGCAGGTCGACGTTCTTCACCGCGTCGACGTTGAACGTGCTGAAGAAGCCGAACAGGTGGCTCGGGTTGTAGACGTCGATGTCGTCGAGCAGGATCAGGTTCTGGTCGGCGCTGCCGCCGCGCACGTACAGGCCGGCCGAGAAGTCCGACAGCGTGCTCACACCCGGCAGCGACTGCACCGCGCGGAAGAGGTCCGCCTCGCCGACCGCGGTCAGCGTCGCGAGCTGCGACGTCTCGAGCCGCAGCCGCCCCGGCTCGGCGCCCGTCTCCACGCGCTGCGGTCGCACCTCGACCGCCTCGATCTCGTGCGGCGCCGTCGCGAGCTCGAGCGAGAGCGCGACGGGCGAGGCTTCGGTGAGCGTGACCGAGCGGTGCTCGGCGCGGTAGCCCATCATCGAGAACGTCACGTCGTACGTGCCGGCGGGCACGCCGGTGAGCACGTAGTAACCCGACTGGTTCGTGGGCGCGCCGCGCTTGAGTGCGCCGATCAGCACGTTCGCGTACGGGATGGCTTCGCCGCTCTCGGCCGCGCGCACGAAGCCGCTGAGCGTGGCGGCGTCCGCCGCGCGCGGCGCCGCGAATGCGGCGAGGAGCGCGAGGCCGGCGAGCGCGATCGCGCCGGCGCGTCGCAGGCACCATCGAGTCGGGCGCGGCGTCATCACGAGGGAGGTCTCCGGGCGTCGTCGGGGAGGCGGCGTGACGCACGCGTCGCGCACGTTCGCGGCGGCAGTCTGCCCTGCTCGGCGCCGCGTGCACCAGCAGGGAACGGCGCCGGCGCTCGCGGCACGGGCTGATCCGCGATCGGCACGGAACGCGCGCGCCGCAGCCGTGCGTGGAAGGCCGTCCGCGCTGCGGCGACTGAGAACCGCGCATCGCCCGGAAGGGCACATGCGGTTGGCGCGAGACGCGCGTGCCGCTTAGTGTTGCCGCATGTCGCGCTCCCGATCGGCAGTACCGGCTCGCTCCGCTCGCGTCACGCTCAACCTCCCGGCCTCGGTCGGCGTCAACGTTCCCAAGTTCGACGCGTACGACAAGGTGACGGGCCGCGCCCTCTACCTCGACGACCTGAAGGTGCCCGGCGTGCTGCACGGGCGCACCGTGCGCTCGACCATCGCGCGCGGCCGCATCCTCAGGGTGGAGCTCGATCCCGCGTTCGACTGGTCCGGCGTCACCGTCTGCGACCACCGGGACGTGCCCGGCGAGAACGTGGTCGCCACGATCGAGACCGACCAGCCGCTGCTGGCCGTCGACCGCGTGAACCACGCCGACGAGCCGATCCTGCTGCTCGCGCACGAGGACCCCGAGAAGGCCGAGGCGGCCACGAAGGCCGTGCGCATCACGTACGAGCCGCTCGAGCCGGTGCTGTCGATCGACGATTCGCTCGCGCGTCGCACCGTGATCCGCGGCGAGGACAACGTCTTCAAGGAGATCCGCATCGAACGCGGCGATCTGGACGCCGCGTTCGACGACGCGGACCTGGTGATCGAGGGCGAGTACCACTGCGGGCACCAGGAGCAGCTGTACATCGAGAACAACGCGATGATGGCCGAGCGCACGGCCGACGGCGGGCTCACGGTGCGGGGCTCTCTGCAGTGCCCGTACTACGTGCACGGCGCGATCATGCGCGCGTTCGCGCTGCCGGCCGACAAGGTGCGCATCGTGCAGACCGTCACGGGCGGCGGGTTCGGCGGCAAGGAGGACTACCCGTCGGTGATCGGCGCGCACGCCGCGCTGATCGCGTGGAAGAGCGGCCGCCCCGCGAAGATCGTGTACGACCGCATGGAGGACCTGGCCGCCACCACCAAGCGCCACCCGGCGCGCGTGCGCGTGCGCGCGGGCGTGAAGCGGGACGGCACGTTCGTGGCGTGGGACGCCGACGTGGTGATGGACGGTGGCGCGTACCTCACGCTGTCGCCCGTGGTGCTGTCGCGCGGCGCGATCCACGCGGCCGGGCCGTACCGCTGGCCGGCGGCGCGCATCCACGCGCGCGCGGTGGCCACGAACACGCCGCCGAACGGAGCGTTCCGCGGATTCGGCGCGCCGCAGACGCTGTTCGCGGCCGAGTGCCACGTGAACAAGATCGCCGAAGTGCTCGGCATCGACCCGGTGGAACTGCGGCGGCGCAATGCCGTGGTCGAGGGCGACGTCACGCCCACCGGCCAGTCGCTGCGCGAGAGCGTGGGCGCGCACGAGGTGCTCGAGCGCACGGCGATGCGCGCGGGCTGGAAGGCGCGGCGCGCCGCGATCGCGAAGGAAAACGCGGCGGCCGAACGCGCGGAACGAGCCGGGCGCGCGAGCAGGGACGGCCGGCGGCTGCGCCGCGGCCTCGGCTTCGCGCTCGTGCACCACGGCGGCGGCTTCACGGGCAGCGGCGAGGTGAAGCTGGCCTCGCGCGCGGCGATCGACGTGACGGCCGACGGCCGGCCACGCGTGCTGACCGCGAACACCGAAATCGGGCAGGGCGCCATCACCGTGTTCTCGCAGATCGTGGCCGAGACGCTCGGCGTGCCGGCGGACTTCGTGATGGTGGAGACCGCGGACACCGACCAGGTGCCCGACAGCGGGCCGACGGTGGCGTCGCGCACCACGATGGTGGTGGGCGGGCTGCTTCAGCAGTGCGCGCGCACGATGCGCGAGAAGCTCGAGCTGTACGCCGAGCAGCCGATCGGCGGTGCCGACGACTTCCGCCGCATCGCGCGCAAGTTCGTGCGCGAACGCGGCGCGCTGCGCGTGGAGCACCAGTACCAGAAGCCCCACGACATCGTGTGGAGCGACGACACGTACCAGGGCGACGCGTACGGCGTGTTCTCGTACGGCGCGCTCGCCGTGGAGGTGGAAGTCGACCTCGACACCGCCGAGACGCGCGTGGTGCGCGTGGTCACCGCGCAGGACGTGGGCAAGGCCGTGCACCCGGTGCTGTGCGCCGGGCAGATCGAGGGCGGCACGCTGCAGGGCCTCGGCTGGGCGCTGCTCGAGGAGCTGCGCTGGAAGGACGGCCGCGTGTGGAACCACACGCTCACCAACTACATCATCCCGACGGCCGCCGACACGCCTCCCATCGAGGTGGAACTGGTCGAGGTGCCGTACTCGCGCGGACCGTTCGGCGCCAAGGGCGTGGGCGAGCTGCCCATGGACGTGCCCGCGCCGGCGGTGATCGAAGCGCTCGCGCAGGCGACCGGGGTGCGACTCGACACGATTCCGGCGACGCCCGAGCGGTTGCGCCGTGCGATGGAAGGAGCTTCGCGATGAGCGCCCGCGTCTCGATCCAGCTGACCGTCAACGGCAAGCGCCGCACGGCCACCGTGGCGCCCATGAAGCGCCTGCTCGACGTGCTGCGCGAGGACCTCGCGCTCACCGGCACCAAGGAAGGCTGCGGCGAGGGCGAGTGCGGCGCGTGCACCGTGGTGCTGGACGGCCGCCCGGTGAACGCGTGCCTCGTGCCCGCGATCCACGCCGACCGCGCGAAGATCGTCACGGTGGAAGGGCTCGCGAAGGGCCGCTCGCTGTCGGCGCTGCAGCAGGCGTTCGTCGAGATGGGCGGCGCGCAGTGCGGCATCTGCACGCCGGGCATGCTCGTCACCGCGTCGGCGCTGCTCGATGCGATGCCGGGCAAGGTGCCGAGCGACGCCGCCGTGCGCCAGGCGCTCGCGGGCAACCTGTGCCGCTGCACCGGCTACCAGAAGATCGTCGACTCGGTGCGCGCCGCCGCCGGCCAGGCGAAGCGCGCCGCGAAGCCGTCGCCCGCGGGCCGCGGCGCCGCGAAGAAGCGCTCCGTGTCGGCCCGCAGCGCCACGCCCGCGCGCAAGGCGCCGGCCGGGCGCGCGAAGGCCGCGCGTCCGGCGCGCAAGAAGGCCGCCGCGCGGAGGACCGGCCGATGAGAGCCGCGATCTCGCAGATGCGCGTGGAGCGCCCGCGTTCGCTGAAGGACGCGCTCGAGCGTCTGCACGCGTCGCAGGGCGGCGAGCGACTCGTGCCGCTCGCGGGCGGCACCGACCTGTTCGTGTACCTGAACGCCGGCCAGCTCGCGGCGCCCGCGTACCTCGACCTGCAGCCGCTGCGCGAGCTGCGCGGGCTGCGCGTGCGCCGCGACGGCGTGCTGGAGGTGGGCGCGCTCACCACGTTCACCGACATCGGCTCCGACGACGCGGTGCGCCGTCGCTGGCCGTCACTCGCGCACGCCGCGTGGGTGGTGGGCGCGGCGCAGATCCAGAACCGCGGCACGCTCGGCGGCAACATCGCGAACGCGTCGCCCGCCGGCGACTCGCTGCCGGTGCTGCTGGCGCACGACGCGGTGATCCGCGTGCGCTCCGTGCGCGGCGAGCGATCGATCCCGGCGTCGGAGTTCTTCCGCGGGTACCGCCAGCTCGCGATGGAGCCCGACGAGCTGATCACCGCGATCGAGCTGCCGCCCACTCCGCCGCGCGCGAAGACGTTCTTCCGCAAGGTCGGCACGCGCGCGGCGCAGAGCATCTCCAAGGTGGTGTGCGCCGGCGTGCTGCGGCTGGGCCGTGGCGGCGCGCCCGATCACGTGCGCATCGCGTGGGGCAGCCTCGCGCCCACACCGGTGCGCTCGCGCGCCGTGGAAGCCGCGCTGGTCGGCGCGAAGCCGTCGCCGGCGTCCGCGCGCACGGCGCTCGCGGTGCTCGACCAAGACGTCGCGCCGATCGACGACGTGCGCAGCGACCGTGAGTACCGCTTCTCGGTCGCGGGCCGCGTGCTCGCGCAGTTCCTGCGCACGGCGCATCCCGGCTGGGCGAAGGTGTGACGGGCGGGCGCCGCGCGCGCCCGCCATTTCACCCGCGTCGCTGCGACGCGCGCCCGGGCCGCTCTCCACGCGGCTGAGACCACCGTTCAGAGCCGCGCGCCCGGGTCCGATAACGCCCGTGCCGGCGCACCGCCGGCCCGTGGCGGGAGACGGAGTGCTCCCGGCCTTCCTGAGGGAGCACCACGTGTCCGAATCGACGCCGCATCCCCCCCTCGAAGACCTGCTGGTCGCGCTCGAACACCTCGCCGACCGCGTGCAGCACTCGCACGGACCGCGACTGGATCCGTTCGTCACGTCCACGCTGCGCCGCGTGGAGGAATCGCTCCGCCGCTACGTGCCCGGCCTGGACCTGCCGCCCGATCCCGACGCGGCCCGCTTCCTGGCGCGCGCCGCGTTCGCGGCGCTCGAGGACAACGACGCGCGCGAGGCCATGGCGCGCGCGCTGCGCGGCCTGTCGTTCTCGCCGCACCATCCCGGACTCTTCTACGTGGTCGCCTCGGCGTGCTTCGAGTTCGGCGCCGTGGAGGACGCGATCCGCCTGCTCCGCCACACGCTGTGGATCCACCCCGGCCACGCCGCCGCGCGCCACGACCTCGAAGCGCTGGTCGCCTATCGCGACGGCAAGAGCCGCGACGGCGCCGAGCTGCCCGAGTGGGCGTCGGAGCCTCCGGGCGGGCCCGAGCTGGCGTTCGACTTCGCCGATGATCCGCTGCCGCCACAGGACGTACTCGACGACGAGCAGTCGCTGCCCTGGGACGAAGGAGAGGACCGTGCCGCGTGAAGGTGCTGCTGGTCGCGGACGCCGATGCCTGTGGCGTCCTCGACGGACCGGGCCCCTGGCTCGATGAGCTGACGCGACATCTCGCGAGCCGCGGTCACCGCGTGCACGCACTGATCCGCGACGCCGTCGCGGACGGTGCCGCCGCGGAGGCCGCGGCCTCGTCGCGCCCGGGGGGCGAGCGCGCGCGCGGGCCCACGTGGTCGCACGTGCCGGCATCGCACGCCGACGACGCGCTCGCGGCGGCGCTGCACGGCGAGCCCGACGTGGTGCACGTGACGGCGGTCGGCGGCTGGAGCCAGGCGACGTGCGCGCGGCTCGCGCGCTGGCCCGTGATGCTGGACCTGTGGGACTTCGCGGCGATCTGCCCCGAGTCCACGCTGCTCCAGCAGCCCGGCGGCACGGGCTGCGGCATGGCGTGGCCCGCACCGTCGTGCGCGGCGTGCACGCGCCCCGAGCGCCAGCTCGCGATGCACGCGGCGCACCGGATGGTGGCGACCGCCACGCGTCTCGTGGCGCGCTCGGCGTGGGCGCGCGACCGCACGAGCCGCTCGCTCGGCCGCGCGGTGGAGCGGCGCGCCGTGGGGGTGGACACGTTGCGGTTCGGGCCCGCGGCCGACGCGCCGGCCGATGCCGTGCTCGGCCCGCGCACCGGCGCGCGCGTGCTGTTCGCGGGCGCTCCCACCGAGGCGCACGGCATCGCGCGCGCTCTCGACCTGCTCGTGGCGCTGAACGCGCGCGTGCCCGGGGCGGAGCTGGTGGTGATCGGCCGCGATCCGGCGAACCCGCGCGGCGTCGACGCCATGCGCGCCGAGGCGGCCGAGCTCGGGCTCGCGACGCAGCTGCGCTGGCTGCCCGACGCGACGCCCGACGACCTGCCCGGGCTCGTCGCCGCGTGCGACCTGGCGGTGGCGCCCGGGCTCGCGCCCGAGCCGCACGGCGTGGCGACGGTGCAGGCCATGGCCGGGGCGCGGCCCGTCGTGGCGCACGCGGCGGGCGCCGCGCTCGAACTGATCCGCCACGGCGAGGACGGGCTGCTCGTGCCCGCCGGGCCGGTCGCACCGTTCGCGGACGCGGTCGCCGCACTGCTGCGCGACACGCCTCGGCGGCACGCGCTCGGCGAACAGGCGCGGCTCGTGGCGATGGAGCGGCACGACCGCGAGCCGGCGCTGTTCGCGCTGGAGGAGAGCTGGCACCGCCTGCGCCGCCTGCGCACGCGCGACGGCGCCGCGCCGGACGCCGCGGCGTAGGCGGCTTCCGGCGATCCCGGCCGCCGCCCCGCGCCGGCCCGGGGGATCCCCGACCCGACGCGATCCGGCCGCGGGTGGCCCACGCGATCCCGACGTGCAACTCTGCGGGCCTCGCCGCATCCCAGTGGCCGCGCGCGAGGCGCGCACGGAGGGTCTGCATGCGCTGGTCGTTCGGAATCGGGAGCATCGCCGGAATCCGGCTCCGCATCCACGTCACGTTCCTGCTGCTGCTGGTGCTGTTCCCGATGTGGGCGGCCGGCTCGGTGCGGGAAGCGTTCGAGGTCGTGGGCGTGCTGCTGTCGGTGTTCGCGTGCGTGATGCTGCACGAGCTGGGGCACGCGCTCGCCGCGCGCCGCTACGGCATCGGCACGCGCGAGATCGTGATGCTGCCGATCGGCGGCCTGGCGCGCCTCGAACGCATGCCCGACAAGCCTGTGCAGGAGATCGTCGTGGCGCTGGCCGGCCCGTTCGTGAACGTGCTGATCGCCTCGGTGATCGCGCTGGTGCTCGCGTTCACGGGGGGCGTGCCCGACCCGGTGTCGGTGCTCGCGGACGGCACCGACCGCTGGCTGGTGTTCCTGTTCGCGGCGAACCTCGTGATGCTGGCGTTCAACCTGGTGCCGGCGTTCCCCATGGACGGCGGCCGCGTGCTGCGCGCGCTGCTCGCGATGCGCCTGCCGTTCGAGCGCGCCACGCGGATCGCGTCGCTCGTGGGCCAGGGCTTCGCGCTGGTGTTCGTGGCGGTGGCGATCCTCGCGAAGATGCCCACGCTCGTGCTGGTGGCGATCTTCGTGTTCATGTCCGCGGCCGAGGAGCGCGCGTTCGTGCAGACGCGCACCGCCATGAGCGGCGTGCCGGTGAGCGCCGCCATGCTCACGCAGTTCGAGACGCTCGAGACGCGTCACACGCTGCAGCGCGCCGCGGGCCTGCTCGTGGCCGGCAGCCAGCAGGACTTCCCGGTGCTCGAGGATGGCCGGCTGCTCGGCATGCTGTCGCGCGCCGACCTCGTGCGCGGGCTGCAGGCCGAGGGCGAGGAGGCGCCGGTCGGGCGCGTGGTGCGGCTCGACGTGGAACCGGTCGACGCCGACGAGCCGCTGGAGGGCACGTTGCATCGCATGCGCGCGCAGTCGGCGTCGGCGCTGCCGGTGCTGTCGCGTGGCCGGCTCGTGGGCCTGCTCACGCTGGAGAACGTGGCGGACTGGCTGCTGGTGCGCGAGGCGCGTCGCCAGCACGCGGGCCGGGCCTGAACGCCGCGCGCGCCGCGGCGCATTGACGCCCCACGGGGCCGCCCGGAGAATCCGCCCGCCATGCCCAGACCCCGCATCTTCCATGCGCGCTGGCTGCTGCCCATCGTGGTGGTGGTGGCGGCCGTCGCGTTGTGGCGCAACGCCCATCCGCCGTATTGGCGCACGCTCCGCCCCGGACTGGAGTTCACCACGATCCAGGGCGAGCCGTGGTGCCGTCGCGGGTCGTCGGCGATCGCCGTGCTGCGCGCCGACCCGGCGCGCGTGCGCGTGCGCGTGCACCACTACGCGCAGCTGCCCGCGTCGTCGCCGCCCGGCATCGCCGAATGGCAGCGCCGGCTGGGCGCGTCGGCGGTGTTCAACGCGGGGCAGTACTACCCGAACTACGGCTACATGGGGCTGCTCGTGAGCGACGGCCGCGCGATCACGACCGAGCTGCATCCCACGTATCGCGCCGCGCTCGTGGCCGAGCCCGACAGCGGCACGCGCACGCCGCGCGACGCGCGCGTGCTGGACCTGGACGAGGTGAAGCTCGACGCGCACCGGCCGGGGTGGAGGCAGGTCGCGCAGTCGTACATGTTGTTCGACCGCCAGGCCGGCGCGCGCGTGCGCCGCACCGATCGCATCGCGAACCGCACCGTGGTGGCCGAGGATCGCGAGGGTCGGCTGCTCGTGCTGGTGAGCGAGGGCGGCTACACGCTCGGCGACTTCGCCACCGTGCTGATGGAGGCGCCGCTGCACCTGACGCACGCCATGTCGATGGACGGCGGGCTCGAGGCCGAGCTGATGGTGCACGTGGGCGATTTCCGCTACGCGAGCTTCGGGCACTGGGACAGCACCGCCGCCGCTCCCGCCGCGCCCGGCGCCGAAGTGCCGCTGCCCGCCGTGATCAGCGTGGAGCCGCGGTGAGCCCGGCGCGCCCGAAGCGTGCGCTCGCCGACCGGCGGCCGTCGCCCGCACGCCCCGCGCCCATGCGCGCGCTCGCGCCCGCGGGCGTGACGTTTCCGTGCCTTCGCTGCGGCCGGCCCGTGCGGCGGCGGC
>JBGAOB010000157.1:0-10998 GCA_044222045.1 Candidatus Eiseniibacteriota bacterium | reverse complement strand
CCAGCGTGGCGCCGGGCCGCATCAACGCGACTTCGTCGAGCCGGGGCGGGCGCACCTTGAAGATCACGTCCGAGTTGGCCCAGAGCAGCTGCGCCGTGAGCGCGATGTTCGCGCCGGCGGCGGTGTACGACGCGTCGTCGCAGTTCGCGGCGTCGCCCGCCCCGCTCTGCACGGTCACGGAGAAGCCCAGCTTGATGAGCTTTTCCACCACTTCGGGCACCGTGGCGACACGTTTCTCGCCCGGTTCCACTTCAGACGGAATGCCGATCACCAAAGCCATGAAGGTCCCCTGAACAGGCCTCGATCGGGGTCGAGGCTCGGAAATCCAGCCCGCGGGGATCGCTCGTTCACCCGGCGTTCCTTCGCGCGGTGGAGTCACTGGGTACGGATGCGGCATGGGGATGCCGGGCCGGTGCGGCCCGGGGCCCTCGATCGAGTTGGAGCCGGCTTCTGTACCTCCACACCCCGTGGCGGATGCGCCGGAGTGCTGCGACGACGGCCGTTGGGCCATCGGGAGTGGCGCCGGTCGTGATGGGTCCACGCAGAGGACCCCAAACCTTCGGCATGCTGAACCGGCGCTTGGGGGGAGTCAACTGGTACGGGAGTCGTAGACGCGCATGGATCGCTCGCCGTATCGGAACGAGCGGCGACACTCACGGCGAATGTCGATGCACCTCTCGCACGCATTCCCCGAGCGGCGAAATGCGATCGCCGACGAGCACCCGCGAGAGCATGTCGCGGAGCTCGAGCGAGTCTCCGCCCCCGCTTCGCTCAGCCGCGCGTGCGCCGACGGCTCGTCGCCGCACGTGACCCGGTGCCGCGCGACGAGCCCGCCGGCGATGGCGGCGCTCCCGCCTGCAGCCGCTCCACGTACCGCCGCAACTCGGCGATCGCGCGGTCGAAGTAGCCCACGTCACGGTGCGTGCGCGTGAGCATGACCGCGCCCTCCATCGTGGTCAGCACGAACTCGGCGAGCGCCCGGCGGTCGATGTCGGCCGGCAACCGCGGTCCCGCGGCGGCCAGCTGACCCTCGACCGCTCCCGTCCACGCGTCGAAGTTCGCCGCGAGCAGCTCGCGCACCACCGGGTCGGGCTCGTGCAGTTCGAGCGCGATGCTGCCGATCGGGCAGCCGTACGTGCAGTCGGTCTGCACGATCAGCGCCCGGTAGCGCGCGAGCAACGCGAACACGCGCTCCAGGGGATCGTCGACCCCGGCCCACGCCGGTTCCAGCAGCATCGCGCCGATGCCTTCCCGGTACGCGGCGAGCACGGCCACGAGCACGTCCTGCTTGCCCGGGAAGAAGTGGTACAGGCTGCCGGCGTTGATCCCGGCGCGCACGAACAGCTCGGCCATGGACGTGGACTGGTAGCCCTTCTCCCAGAACAGCTCCATCGCCGCGCGCACGATGCGCGTGCGGGTGTCCGCCGTCACGGCTTCGCGGACGGCTTCGGCGCCATGACCTTGGCCCAGTCGGTCGGCCCCTTCTCGAATCGCGAGCGGAGCTGCTGGAGCGACCAGGCGTTGCCCTCCCGGAAGAAGGCGTACACGCCGTCCCACGGAGCGCCGGCGAGGTAGCCCGCATTCGTCACGGTCACGCGCGTGTGCTTGTCGTCGAGCGGGCTCAGCAGGATCGCGGTCTGGGTCTTCTGGAACGTGGCCGCGTCGAACGGCACCTTGCCCGGGGCCTGCACGTTGCGGATCAGGAACATCCGCAGGGGCACCATGGCCACGATCTCGTTGCGGATGTTGTTCGGATCACCCGGCTTCGCCTTCGGGTCGTACGACGACTCGACCGCGCCGCCCACGCGAAGGTCCACGTTCGCGAACGGCGCAGCCCACGCACGGAAGCCCTCGCTGGTCGCCCACGCGTCCCACACGTCCTGCACGCCGGCCGGAACGTCGGCCGACAGTTCGAGCACGCGCTCACCCCCCGGCAGGACGTACGAGGTCTCGGTGACCCCTTCGGGCAGGGCGGCGCGCGCGGGAGCCACCGGCAACAGCAGCGCGAACAGGGCTGGCAGGACGAGTCGGGTGACGGCGGACAGGCGCATCGAGGGCCTCCAGGAAACGGGGGTGGTCGCGGCTTGAATGCTCGTTCAAGTCGCGAACACTACCCGGCCCGAGGGGAGCCCTTCAAGGGGGATTTCGCTTCTCCCCTTCCGGCGCGGCGCGTGGCCGCGCGGCTCCAGCCTCCTTCACTCCGAAGCACGCAGGCGCGGCGATCGCTCGCCGCGCCTCGTTCCCCTTCCCGGACCGCCGCCTCGGCGCGCGCCCCCGACATCGCGACCTAAGGTCCACGTCGTCCGTCGCATCCAGCCGCAGCAGGTCGGCGTGCAGCGGTTCCCAGCCGCGTGCGAGCGCGGGCGTAAAGCAGGTCGTCGACCGGCGGCAGCTCCACCGCAGGAACACGAACGCCGTGCCGGCGAAGCCTTCAGCGTCGCCGCGATCGTAGCGGCCGCCGTCGCGCGCGGCGCGGCGCGCTTCGAGCACCTGGCGCAGCGTCGTGCCCTCACCGCACGTGTCCTTCCACCGCGCCTCGATCGCCTTCGCCCGGTCGGGGATCGACGCGCGCGTCTCGTCGGAAACGTGCACGTAGTTCGCGAGGTCGCCCTCCGGCGCGAACGACGTCCACACCACGCGCGCGTTCGTGGAGCGCTGCGCGCTCCTGTGCGCCAGCGTGGCGCCCTCGCGCGTGGAGATCACCTCGTAGTCCACGTCCACGGTCACCGTGCGCACGCGCGAGACGACCTCCACCGGTTCGTCCACCCAGCGCGTCACCGTGTGGCCCTCGGCGTCCTTCTGCGTCACGCGGCGCGCGATGCGCTCGGTGAACAGGTGCAGCGTCGTCTTCGAGTCGACGTCGCCGATCGAGCCCCACACCACGCGCTGCATGACATTCGCGGGCGGATGGCGTCCGCACGGGACAGCCGGCCCAGCTGCGACAGGTTCATCTGCTGCTCGATCGCCGGGCTGCCGAGCACGCTCGTGAACGGCGCGTCGGGCGGCGTCAGCCGCTCGGCGAGGTCGTCGCGCCACGCCGCCGCCACGTCGCGGCCGAGCATCGCCCGGTTCCCCGCCGTCGCGAACGGCACGATCGCGACGCGCGCGAACGCCCGGTCGCGCGCCTTGTCGGCCTGCTTCGCGGCGTCGCGGTAGTCGGTGACGAAGCGCTGCGACTCGCCGAAGCCGAAGTACGCGCGCTTCGGCGGCGCTGCCGCGGCGAGTCCGGCCGTCGCGCGCTGGTAGTACGTGCGCGCCGCGCCCTGGCCTTTTACGACGCGGTCTCCTCGCCCGCCCACGTCGGCGTCACGGTGACCGGCGCGTAGCGCGAGGCGCCCACGCGAAAGTCGTTCAGGGCCAGCACCTGTTCGGCGGCGGCGAGGCTGTCGGACTGCGCCAGCGCGTGGATGCGCCGCTCCCAGTCGCGAGCCATCGCGTTGCCGGCCTCGGCCGCCGCGGCACGTGCACTCGCGTTGCCGGGCTCCTTGTTGAGCGCGAAGCCCGCACGTCCGTACTCACCTTTGTCGAGCCTCTCCTGGCTGCGCTGGGCGAGCTTCGCCGGCCCGGCGCAACCGAACACGAACACGAGCGCCAGCGCGGCCGGCGCGAATCGACGGGTCGCCGAGTACCCCTTTCACTCGGGCGGTATCGGACCGCCGCCCGCTGCGCTCCATCGCCGCGTCGTCGACGCGATCCGGGGGCGGCGTGGGGCATTGCGCCCCCTCGCTGGATGGGCGAGGTGAACGGGCGAGTCGACCGCCGCCTGGCGCGATGCGCCGGCGCCGCAGACCGCTGCGACCGCTCGATCATGCACCGCCCACACGGCTCGCCTGCCGCCGTCACGGGCGACCGCAGCACATTTCGATAGGCGCTCCACCGGCGGCGTGCGAGCCTGCCGGCCCCCGATCCGCTCGTTGCTGCTCGTCCCGACCCGACGCGCCACCGGCGTGTCCTGCCCCGACCGAGGAGTGCATCGATGCCGAATCGAGTGATCCGATGAGCCGCCCGCAGGAAATCGCCGCCGTCCGCACCGGAGGCTGGGCGCTGGTGCTGTCCGCGATCCTGTTCCTGGCCGTCTTCGGCTGGCTGGCCGCCACGTTCGACTACCCCGACGTGCTCGACCGTCCCGCGGCCGAGGTCCTGCCGCGGCTGATCGCGCTCGGCACCATGGGCCGCGCGGTATGGTCGCTGTACGCACTGATCCCGTTGCTGCTGGTGCCGGCCGGCGTCGGCGTGGCGATGTCGCTGCGCGGTGCGGCCCCGGGCGCGGCGCGTGCTGACGCCCGTTCATGCTCGCGGCGATCAGCATGATGCTGGGGCTGCTGCGCTGGCCGAGCATCCAGTGGGAACTGGGCCGCGCGTATGCCCTCGCCGACGCGGCCGAGCGCACCGTGCTCGACGCGGTGTTCGCCGGGCTCAACTCGTACCTCGGCAACTTCATCGGCGAGTTCGTGGGCGAGCTGGCGTTGAGCCTGTTCTTCGTGCTGACCGCGTTCGCGATGGGGCGTTCGACGCAACATCCCCGCTGGCTCGCGATCGGCGGCTTCGCGGCGGGCGGCGTCGGGCTCGTCGCGATGTTCCGCAACGTCACGCCGTCCGTGTCGATGGTGGCCGACGCGAACAACGTCGTGCTGCCGCTGTGGCTCGTGATCCTGGGCGTCGCGCTGATCCCGCAGGCGCGCCGAGCCTGACGAGCGTCGGGCTTCGGTCACCCGCGCCGGTGGAGCGGCGTGCCTCCCCGCTTCGCCGGTGCGTCCGTCGGCGCAATGCCGTCGTCCGACCGGCACGCCGTCACCCGCCACGGCCCTCGCCGTATCGAAACGCGTGGACGGGCGGACGAACCGGGCCGCGGAGGCCGCACGCGATGCCCGGTGAAGAACCTCGTGACGACACGCTCCGCGCCACGCCGCCGGAGTCCACCGGCGGGGTCGCGCGACGAGCCAAGCGCACACGCCGGAAGGCGGAAGGAGGTGTGCCATGAGGAACTCGAGGACCCCGACGTTCGCGGCCGGCCTTCTGCTCACGATGCTGGTAGCCGGCCCCGACAGCCTTCGCGCCGCCGACGGCGCCACGCGCATCGCGCTGGACCTGGCGTGGGCGCGCGAGGCCGACGCCGCCCGGCGCTACCACGCGTACGCCGACCAGGCCGACCGCGAGTGCTCGGTTCCGTGGCGTGCCTGTTCCGACTGGCCGCCCGCGCGGAATCCGTGCACATGGAGCGGCACGCTCGGGCGCTCGCTCGACGGAGCGCCCGGGTCCGGAAGCCGCGGACGCCGTCGACGTGGGGACGATGGTGACCACCCGAACACGCGATCGCGCTCGAGATGACGGAGCGGCTGGCGGCCTACCCGTGGCTCGCCGGCTTCCCGCGCGCGGAGTGCCGCTACGAAGCGCTGGAATCGCTCAACGACGCGCGCGGGGCCGAGTCGACGCACGAGCGCGTGTTCCGGCAGGCGCTCGCGAACCTCGACACGGCCGGGCCGATGCTCGCGGCGCACGCCTGGAGTTCACCGGCGTTGACCGACGGTCCCGAGCGTGCCTGCTACACGCTGTGCCGGGGTGACGGCAGCGTGTTCGCGGGTGCGATCGACCGTTGCCCGGTCTGCGGCTGCGGCGGAACGTTGCTCGAGAAGTGGGAGTGCGCGCGCTGAACGCAGGGCCGGGCGGCGCACTGCGAACGCGGCGAGGGCCGGTTCGTCGGCCCTCGCCGCAGCGCTCAGTACCGCACCGTCGCCGTGAGCTCCACGCCCTGGAACGCCGGCTCGTACTTGCACACGCCGCCCGAGCAGAGGTACCCGGCCTGCCGCTTGCCGGCCCACACCGCGATGCGCGCACCATCGGGCGTGGCGTACGCGACCTGCGCGGCCGGGAACGGCCCGCGACGTTCGCCGAACGCCCGCTGAAGGTCGAACTTGTCGTTCACCTCCAGCATCGCCGACATCGACCACGCAGGCGCGACGTCGAGTTCGAGCTCGACGAACTCCTCGTCGTACGCTCCGAGATCGAACCCCGTGCCGCCACCCATGCGCACGTGCTGGTGCTCGGCCTTCAGTGCCACGCTGCGCCGCTCGTCCGCGCGCCAGCCGAGTTCGCCCACCACCACCTGGCGCAGGCCCTCGCTCTCGCGGTAGCCGAAGCCCGCACGCACGCGCCACGCGCCGAGCTGCTCCTGCTCCACCTGCGTGTAGATTTCCTCGAACACCGTCGCGCCGTCGTGCTTGCGCGTGCGGCTGGCGTTCAGCAGCGTGCCCCAGCCACCCGGCGCGTCCCACGTGAGCTCGGCCTGCTGGCCGCGCTCGTCGTCGGCGTTCGAGGCGTGCGGCGCGCGGTTCAGCAGCGTGTAGAGGTGCTCGCGCGTCAGCGACGGCGGGTTGCCGAGCGGCGTGCGGCCGTCGGCGCCACGCAGCACGGAGAAACGGTCGTAGTCCTTCGCCTCCAGCGACAGGCCGAGCGGCCCGTGGAACAGCTGCAGCGATCCGTAGAACGCGCGCCCGGGCTGCGCGACATCGTCGGGCACCGGCTCGTAGTCCCAGCCGCGCTTCCAGCCGAGTTCGGCGTACAGGCCACCGAACGGCAGCGTGCCCGTGACGCGCGGCGCCACCGCCCACTCGCGGCGGACCGAGCCGTCCGTGCGCACACCGGGGTCCGCGCGCCACGTGAGCCCCGAGGCGCCCGCGGCCCACCCGCCGCCGAGCCGTGCCTCGGCGTCGCCGCCGCGCACGTCCACGTGCAGCGCCCGGGGCGTGCCGGTGAACACCGTTCCGCGCAGCGGCCCGTGGCGACCCGACGCGATCAGCCCGTCGAGCGCGGTGTCGATGCGGATGCGCCGGTCCTCGCGCGCGGCGAACAGAGCCCGCGGCCGAACAACCCGTAGAAGTGGCCGGCGCGCACGTCCACGCCGTGCGTGGAGAACTCCACGAACCGGTGGCGCACCTCGCTGACGCGGCCGCCCTCCTCGCCCGGCGCCTGGTGGTCGAACAGCAGCCCCGCGCGCAGGTCGCCCTGGGACCACGAGAGGTCGAGCCAGTCTTCCACGATCTCGAGCCGCGTCGCGGTGCCGTAGGAGTATTCGAGCTCGTTCGTGACGGCCACCCGCCCGCCGCCCACCGTCGGCGCCGCGCCGGCGACCTGCGCGCGCGCGAGCACCGCCCCCGCGCACCACCACGCCGCCGCCAGAACGGCGATCCCCCGCCGCCACCCGGACGTCATGGCGTGTGCGCGGAGTCGGACGCCGCTTCGCCGAACACGCGACGCACCTGTTCACGCAGCAGCACCTCGCCGCCGTCGCGATAGCCCACGCTGCGGTAGGCCTCGCGGCCCTGCGCGTCGAACAGCACGAGGAACGGCAGCACGTCGCCCACCTGCATGCGCCGCGCGACGTCGCCGGACGTGTCGAGTGGCACCGTCAGCCGCAGGCCCTTCGCGGCGAGGTAGGGCCGCACGCGCGCCACGCCACGCGGCCCGTCCTCGTTCACCGCGAGCACGGTCAGCCGGCCCTCGGTCTCCTTCGCGATCGCATCGAGGTGCGGCAGCTCGCGCAGGCACGGGTTGCACCACAGCGCCCAGAACGAGACGAGCACCGGCCCCTTCGCGAGCGCGCCGTGCAGCGACACCTCGCGCCCGTCCGCGGTGCGCAGCGTCCAGTCCGGGCGCCGTGGCCGGGCGCCTCGCCGCGCGCGCCGGCCGGCGTCGGCCGCGAGCGCCAGCACAGGCCGCGCCGAGGAGCACGGCGGCGAGCAGCGCCGCCGTGCCCGTGTGGCCGAGTCCCTTCGCGAACGTCATCCCTGCACTCCCGGTCAGCGGGTGAGGAGCAGCTTCACGGTGTGCGTCGTCGAGCCGACGCGCACGTTCGCGAGATAGACGCCGCTGCGCGCGAGGGCGCCGGAGCTCTCGCGGCCGTCCCACGTCGCCGAGCGCTCGCCCGGCCCGGCCGGACCGTTCCACAGCGTGCGCACCTTGCGGCCGAGCACGTCGTACACCGTCACCGTCGTCGCCACCGGCGTGCGACCGCCGACGACGAACGAGACCTTCGTGCTGGGGCCGAACGGGTTCGGCATCGCGCGCGGCTCGTGGAACGTGACCGGCGACGTCGGTGCCGTTCGGCGCGCCGAGCAGGTCGATGTCGAACCAGCTGAGCACGCGGTTCATCAGCGTGGTGCGGCTGGCGAGCGTGTTCTGCGCCTGGAAGCCGTACCCGAGATAGACCACCTTCGCGGCGCCGAGCTGGTAGCGCACGCCGGCTTCGCGTCCGGTCGCGTACGTGAACAGCGCCGAAGCTCCGGCGCGCGGGTTGATCTCGTCGGGATAGTCCTGCAGGCCGGAGCCCGTGCCGCCGGAGATCGTGAACGTGAGTCCGTTGCTGATCGGATCGCCCGCGACGCCGGTGACCGTCAGGATGTTCGTGTCGTCCATCACGTACGTGGCGCCGAGGTAGTTCTGGTACCACGCCACCGACGCCGTCGTGCGGTCGGGGCTCGACACGTCGCACAGCGACCAGCCGATGTCCTGGCCGCTGATGAACAGCCGGCCGCCCTGGTCGAGGAACGTGCCGAGCGCCGCCATGTCGTCGGTCGAGAGCGCCGGGTAGGCGAGGTCCGCGTTCCAGATCACGATGAAGAACTTCTGCAGCTGGCTGGCGTTCAGCTTGCCGTGCGCGGAGCGGTCCCACGTCGCGTAGGTCTCGTGCGTCGAGTCGAGCGCGGCGGTGTACCACGTCTCGAAGTTGTAGCCGTAGTCGGCATCGACGAACAGGATGGGCACGCCCGAGATCACCTTGAACGTGCGCGTGAAGCTCTTCGCGGGGTTGCCACGGCTCGTCGCGGTGAGCGTCATCGTGCCCGAGCCGCTCGTCACCATGGGCGTGATGTCCACCTGCACCGCACCCGTCGTGCCCGCGCTCACGGGCACCGAGATGTCGGTGACGAACGGCGGATAGCAGGTCGCGCCGACGCACACCGAGCCGCTCCAGTCGCCCGGCAGGTTCTTGGTGATGTGGATGTCGTAGATGTCCGCGTCCGTGCCGAGGTTGACGAGCTTCGCCTCGAAGTCGCGCATCGTGCCCTGCGGCACGACGTCGGCGGCGGCCAGCGAGCCGAAGTAGAACGCGTACGTGGGGCGCGGCTCGGACGTCGCGGCCTGCAGTACCTCGTGCGTGTCGTCGTTCTGGATCCACGCCACCGCGCGGATGTTGGCGAGCGTCCACGCCCCGACGATCGGCGTGCTCAGGTGGAGCACCTGCTGCTGGCCCTGCGTGATCGTGAGCGTCGTGCCGTTCTGGTCCGGCATCATCCGCCGCATCGTGTTGTAGAAGTCGGTCTCGCCGTTCGTGCCCGGCGCCGTGGCGTAGTGGATCGCCGTCTCGATGAGCGCGACCTGGATCTTGATGTTGCCCGAGGGCACGGCGTCGACCGCGTCGACGGTCACCGTGACGTCCATGTTCGCGCCGTTGGCCGCGTGCGTGACGGTGAGCCCGAACGGCGACTCGGTGAGCAGCCGCTCGTTCGCGGCGGATTCCAGCGCGCCGAGGCTCGCCGTGCCCGTCGTCGCGCCGTCGGAGAAGTTGGAGGGCACGCCGGTGACGTTGTAGTAGGTGCGGCGTCCGCCGACTTCGGTGGACGTGAGCAGGTAGAACGGATCGGACGGCCCCGGCCAGTTCACGTGGTCCTGGATCCCGATCACGAGCGCGGTGCCGTACGCGTTCGTGAACTGGTGCACGATCGGGTTGTTGCTCGCGCACGGCGGGCAACTGTAGTTCGTGAACGTCTCCAGCAGCATGGAGCGCGGGACGGCGTGCGCGATCGCGGGCACCAGCAGGGCGCAGGCGAGGGCACCGAGGACGAGCAGTCTGGGCAGTCGATTCACGGCCTACCTCGATCGTTGGGGTGACGGGACGGTGGGCTCGGGGGGAGCGTCGGGAACGAAGGCGCGGGCTCGGTGCGCGTGCGCACCGGAGCCGCGGTGAACGTCGAAGGAGCCGGCGTGGCGGTCGCGCGCACGGCCGCGGACGAGACGAGGACCTGCGCGGCCTGCAGCACCTCGCGCGTCTGCGTGTCCTGCACGAACGCGACGACGCGCAGGGCGCCGACCGGCCACGCGGCCTGCCGCGCGAGCGTGACCGTGCGCGCGAACGTGGCGCCGGCGGCGAGCGGCAGCGGCGCGCCGGCGGCGGTGACGAGATCGCGCATCACGTCGTGGAAGGTGGTCTCGCCCTGGTTGCCGGGCGGCGTCGCGTACGTCACCGGGTCCTGCACGAGCGCGAGACGGAGCACGGTGTTCGCGTGGCTGACGGCGCGGTCCGCGCGCACGGTGGCGGTCGCGGTGACGCCGGTGCCGCTCGCGAGCGCGGTCGCCTGCACGTCGATCGCGAGCCCCGGGTCGTGCTGCAGCTGCGCATCGACGAGGTCGTGCAGCACCGTCGGCGAGGGCGGCGTGCCCGAGACGCCCGCGAGCGCGCCGTTCACGACCAGCGTGGGGATGCCCACCATGAGGTACGACTGGTAGAAGGTCATGCGCGCGTTGTTGGCCGCGGAACTGGCCACGTAGTGCGGGTCGTTCACCGCCGGCCAGTTCGCCGCGTACTTGACCAGCACGACGCGATCGAGGCCGTGGCCGGGCTCGGCCATCAGGTTCGCGAGCATCGTGGCCATCGCGGGGCAGCCGACGCAGTTCACGTTCGAGAACGCTTCGAGCAGCACGACCTGCTGCTGCGGCGGCGTCACGAACGTGAGCGTGAACGCGGCCTGCGCGACCGACTGCGCGGCGACGGTGACCTCGATCGAGTCCGGTGCGACGCTCCAGCCGCCCAGCGTCACGCGCACGACGTGCGTGCCCGCGACGACACCGGTGAGCGTGTCGGGCGTCACGTGCCCGGTCGCGACGCCGTCGAGCTCGACCGCCGCTCCCGCCGGCGCGGACGTCACGATAAGCGTGCCGGTGCGATATACCGTGAGAGTCGCTAAGCGCGGTGCTAGGCGGCCGCACGCCGCCAGCGGCAGCGCG
>JBGAOB010000156.1:0-10348 GCA_044222045.1 Candidatus Eiseniibacteriota bacterium | reverse complement strand
ACGGTCAGCCTGCCGGGGTCCACGGGCACGACGTCGAGCGCCCGGGCCGCCGGAGCCGCCAGTGCGACCAAGGCCAGCGCGAGCAGGAGCGTGCGCGAGGTGTGGGAGGGGCTCGTCATTTGGGGGAAGTCTAGGGGAGGGCCCGGGGCGCGACCAGTGTTCGCTCACGGAAAACCCGGGCGGCCGGCCGCTCACCCCGTACGGGCATTGCACCGTGCACGGCCGGGGAAAGCTCCGTGGCGGACTGCGAAATCGTGACTTGCGGTCTTGAACCGGACGGGCGCGTTCCGTAGAGTGCGGCCCGAATCCAGCAGTCACTCACCACCTTTTAATGGGACCCGAGAGGTCCCGAAAGGAGACTCGGATGACCATGTCCGTCTCTGCTCCGCCTGCCCCGGCGCCTGTGAGCGCGGGGCGTTTTCATCGGTACTCGGTGCACAGCGACGCGCGACACCTCCTCGGTCTCGAGGGGATGACGCGCGATGTCCTGCTTGCCCTCCTCGAGGACGCCGCGCTCGAGCGCGAGTGGCTGCGCTCCGGCGCGCCCAACCGCGCCGACCTCGCCGGCTGCTCGGTCATGCTCGCCTTCGTCGAGGACTCGACGCGCACGCGCATGTCGTTCGAGGTCGCCGCGCGCCGGCTCGGCGCGAATGCGCTCACGTTCAACGCCGGCGCCTCCTCGCTCAACAAGGGCGAGACGCTGCTCGACACGATGAAGGTGTTCGAGGCGATGGAGCGCAGCTGTGCGTGATCCGCCACTCCCAGTCGGGCTCGCCCGCGGCTCTTGCTGCTTCGCGCCACCTGCCGCGCACGGGCATCGTCAACGCCGGCGACGGCATGCTGAGCACCCGACCAGGGCCTGCTCGACCTGCACACCCTGCGCGACGCGTGGGCCGGCCGCTTCGAGGGCCGCCGCCTCGCCATCGTCGGCGACATCGCCCACTCGCGCGTCGCGCGCTCGGCGATTCACGGGCTCACCACGCTCGGCGCCGAAGTCACGGTGTGCGGCCGGGCACGCTGATGCCGGCCGAGGTGCGCGACGCCGACGGCGTCATGGGCTGGACGCTCCTGCTGCCCTCGCTCGAGGAGGCGATGGCCGGCGCCGCGCGTCAAGTCGTGAGGAGGACGCCGTGGTCATGCAGAAGGAACAGATCATGGAAAAGGGACTGCTGCCCTCGCTGGGCGCAACGTGATCGCCCGCGTCTGGGGCGTTGACACGGCGTCGTCGCGCCCATGATGAAGGAGGACGCGCCTCGTCATGCACCCCGGGCTGGTGGACGGTGAACCGACGGCGTCGAGGTCGACGCGCCACCATCGCCGAGCGGCTTCGGCGATGCATGCAACACCGTGATCCTGCAGCCGGCGTCGCGAACGGCGCGCGCGTCGCCGCGCGCTGCGCGGTCCTCGCCCCGCTCATGGACCGCGCGGTGGAAGGACGACGCTGGCGTGGCGAGCACGCTGACCCTGTTCAAGAACGACCCCGCACTGGAAGACGGGCAAGCGCATGACGGCCGCGGTCGGAGACGGCGTGGTCGTGCCCATCCGCAGTGCACCTCGCGCATCCGCATCGACCACGCGCGCGCTGCGCGACGCCCAGCGCGCGGTGCTGGCGCCGACGAGCCTGGTCGATCTGCGCCAAGATGCACCTGCCGCTGCGTTCGGCCGAGGACGTGCGCGCCTGCATCGGGCCATCGACACCGGCACGCGCGCCGCGGCGGCGGCAAGCGGCTTCGCCGAAGGTCGCGTGGCATCGTCGAACTTCGCGCCGGTCGTGGACTCGCCGGCGCTGGTCGAGCTGGGTGCGGCACCGCACAGGCGGCAATGCGCCGACCCTCGTGCTGTTCGACCCCGATCGCCGCGGTCACGGTGGGGCACTCGAAGGGCCGCAACACGCCGTTCGCCGGCTGGACCATGGCCAAGGCGGGGGCTGGGCGGCCGTTCTCAGCCGACGTCGAGTTCGAGGCACCAGCTCGCCAGCGCCGCGATGATGCCCGCCCGCTCGATGCTGGCGCCAAGCCCGGCCGCGTGTTCCGGGCATCGTGTGCCACGAGGAGGACCGGCGAGCTGCGCGCGGAGGGTGATGAACAGGGAGCTTCACGAGGACTGGGAGAGCGACAAGCTGCGCCAGGGCATGGTCGTGCACGACGATACCCGAGGTGCCGAGCCTGCGCGTGGACGCGCTGCTGCGACCACGGAAAGTACCTGTCGACCGTCTCCACGAACGCCGTGAACTCGTCGACAAGGCGCTCGCCGGCGCCTGGTGACGTGCATCGAACTGATCGACGAGCAGAACCCGAGCGAAACCAGGCCGTAGCCGACCGCGGCAAGCCGCTGTGCGTGGCCTTCGACTTCGGCGTGAAGTGGAACATCCTGCGCCGCCTGCGCGCCGGGCTTCCGTGCGCGTGGTGCGCACGACCGCGCGGCCAGTGCTGCTGTGACCTGGCAACGACGGCACGCTCGAAGGCATGGTGCACCGTTCGCTGCCCGTGCTCAGCGTGCAGTACCACCCCGAAGCCGCGCCCGGTCCGCACGACTCGCGCCCGTGGTTCCGCGCCTTCGCCGACTCGGTCGCGAAGCGCCGCGGCAAGCAGCTGGTGCCGGTCGCCGTGGGAGGGGAGCGCTGATGCCGAAGCGTCCGGACATCAAGAAGGTGCTCGTGCTGGGCGCCGGCCCGATCGTGATCGGGCAGGCGTGCGAGTTCGACTACTCGGGCACGCAGGGCTGCCGCTCGCTGCGCTCGCTGGGCATCCAGGTGGTGCTGCTGAACTCGAACCCGGCCACGATCATGACCGACCCCGAGTTCGCGGACCGCACGTACGTCGAGCCGCTGCTGCCCGAGATCGCGGAGCGCATCATCGCCAAGGAGCGACCCGACTCGCTGCTGCCCACGCTGGGCGGCCAGACGGCGCTCAACCTCGCCGTCGAGCTGTCGCGCCGCGGCGTGCTGAAGAAGTACGGGGTCAAGCTGGTCGGCGCCGAGCTGGCGTCGATCGAGATGGCCGAGGACCGCGACCTGTTCAAGCAGGCCATGCAGCGCTGCGGCATGCAGCTGCCGCGCAGCGGCTACGCCACGACGGTGGCCGACGCGGTGGCGCTGGGCGAGCAGCTCGGCTACCCGCTCGTCATCCGCTCGTCGTTCACGCTCGGCGGCCAGGGCTCGGGGCTCGTCAAGGACCGGCGCACGCTGCGCGAGGCGGCGCGCATCGGCATCGCGGCCAGCCCCAACGGCAGCATCCTCATCGAGGAGTGCCTGCTCGGCTGGAAGGAGTTCGAGCTCGAGGTGATGCGCGACCGCGCGGACAACGTGGTCATCATCTGCTCGATCGAGAACTTCGACCCGATGGGCGTGCACACCGGCGACTCGATCACCGTGGCGCCGGCGCAGACGCTGTCCGACCGCTGCTACCAGGCGATGCGCGACGCGTCGCTGCGCATCATCCGCGAGATCAAGGCGGGCGGCTGCAACATCCAGCCGTCCACCCGGACGCGGAGCGACATGCGCGTGATCAGCCGGATCTCGCGCTCTCGGCGCTGGCGAGCCAGGCGACCTTGGCGGAGCTGAATCCCCAACGACATCGCCAGGAAGACCCCGGCCTGCTTCGAGCCCTCGCTCGACTACTGCGTGGTCAAGATCCCGCTGGGCGTTCGAGAAGTTCAACGTCACCGAGCGCCGGCTGGAAGAACAAGATGAAGTCGGTGGGCGGGGTCATGGCGATCAGGCGCACGTTCCCGAGGCGCTGCTCAAGGGCTGGCGCGCGCTCGAGTCGGGCGGCCTGCTGCCGGGCGCCGTGGCGCTGAGCAGCTCGAGGAGCTGCAGATCACCATGCGCGAGCCGCACCTGACCGGCTGCGCGACCTGTTCCGTGCGCTGGCCGCAGCGAAACGCCGGCCGAGCTGTCGCGCCTGACGGGCATCGACCCGTGGTTCCTCACCCAGATGCAGCGCATCACCGACTGACCGCCGCTACGACACCGCTGATCGACAGCGCGTGCGCGGCCAAGCGGCTCGGGTTCGCCGACCGCCAGCTGGCGTTCCACTTCGGCATGACCGAGCCCGAGGCGTGCTGCTGCTCGGCGGCCGGCATCGCGCCGGTGATGAAGGCGGTGGACACGGCGCCATTCCGTGCCGACGCCGTACTCTACTCGACCTACGAGGAGGAGCGCCCGAGGTCCCGCCGTCCACGCGCCCGCGTGCGCCCATCCCGGTCTGGCCCCACCGCATCGGCCAGCTCGAGTTCGACTACTGCTGGGCAAGTGCAGGCGGCGCTCGAGCTCAAGTCGCGCGGCTTCGACGTGCTCATGGCCAACTCGAATCCCGAGACCGTGAGCACGGACTACGACGTCTCGAGCCGCCTGTACTGCGAGCCGCTCACGGCCGAGGACGTGCTCAACATCGTCGACGCCGAGCAGCCGATCGCCGTGATCGTGCAGCTGGGCGGCCAGACGCCGCTCAAGCTGGCCAAGGCGCTGCACGAGGCGGGCGTGCCGCTGCTCGGCACGTCGTTCGACGGCCTCGACCTGGCCGAGAACCGCTCGCGGTTCCGCGAACTGATCGAGACGCTGGGCCTGCGCCAGCCCGAGAGCCGCATCGCGCGCACGCGCGAGGAGGCGCTGGAGTACGCCGACGCGCTCGGCTTCCCGGTGCTCGTGCGGCCGTCCTACGTGCTCGGCGGGCGCGGCATGCGCGTGGTGTACAACCGCGCGGACCTCGAGGACTGGCTGCTGCGCGAGGCGCTCATCTCGGACGAGGAGCCGGTGCTGCTCGACAAGTTCCTCGAGGGCGCGCTCGAGATCGACGTGGACGCCGTCGCCGACGAGGAGAGCGTGCTGGTCGGCGCGGTGATGGAGCACATCGAGGAGGCCGGCGTGCACTCCGGCGACTCCACGTGCGTCATTCCCGCCGTTCACGCTCGGCGACCACACGGTGCACGAGGTGCGGCGCACGACCGCGGTGCTCGCCCGCGCGCTCGGCGTGCGCGGCCTGCTCAACGTGCAGTACGCGGTGCGCCACGAGCAGCTGTACGTGCTCGAGGCCAACCCGCGCGCCTCGCGCACGGTGCCGTTCGTGTCCAAGGCGGTCGGCCTGCCGCTCGCGCGGCTGGCGGCGCGGGTCATGACCGGCGAGCGCCTGTCGGACATCCGCCCCGTCGAGCCCGAAGTGACCATGGTCAGCGTCAAGAAGCCGGTCATGCCCTTCAGCCGGTTCCCGGGCGAGGACGCCCTGCTCGGCCCCGAGATGAAGTCGACGGGCGAGGTCATGGGCCGCGACCTGGACTTCGGGCGGGCGCTGGCCAAGGCCCACCTGGGCTCGGGCGAGCCGCTGCCGGCCGACGGCACGGTGTTCCTGAGCGTCCGGGACGACGACAAGCGTGCGATCACGTTCATGGCGAAGAAACTGGTCGAACTGGGGTATGGACTGGTGGCGACGCGCGGGACCTCGCGGTTCCTCGCCCGCAACGGCATCCGTGCCGCGAAGTGTTCAAGGTGCACGAGGGCCGTCCGCACGTGGTCGACCTGATGGAGAACGGGGAGATCCAGCTGGTGCTCAACACCCCGCTCGGCCGCCAGACCGAGTACGACGAGAAGGCCATCCGCGAGCGCGCGGTGGCGCTCGGCATCCCGGTGATCACGACCGTGGCCGGCGCGATCGCCGCGGTCTCGGGCATGGAGGCGCTCGGGCGCGGACCGCTCGACGTGACCAGCCTGCAGGAGGCGCTCTGATCCGCAACCGCATCGTGCGCGCCGCGCTCGTGCTGTCGGCGCTCGCCGCCGCGGCCTCGTCGTGCGCGTACTACAACACGTACTACCTGGCCCGGAAGTACTACGACCGCGCCACCGACGGGCGCCCCTACGAAGTGGGCCGCGCCAACTCGCAGCAGGCGCAGAGCTACCTCAAGGCGATCGACTACTCGAAGAAGGTCATGTCGAACTACCCCAAGTCCAAGTGGGTGGACGACGCCTACCTGATGTGGGCGAAGGGGCTGATCGGCCGCGACGATCCGCTGCAGACGATCACCATGCTGCAGGACTTCGGCGGCAACTTCCCGCGCAGCGACCTGAAGGCCGAGGCCACGTTCTACCTGGGCCTGGCGTACCGGAACGCGCGCAAGTACCCGCAGTCGATCTCGGCCTTCGACGAGTTCCTGGCCGCCGCGCCCAAGCACGAGCTGGTGCCGTTCGCGCACTACGAGCGCTCGCTGGCGCTGTCGTCGCTGCAGCGCTACGGCGACGCGGCCGACGCGGCCGGGCGCGTGCTGTCCGGGTACCCGAAGCACTTCCTGTTCGACCGCGCGCTGCGCCAGCGCGCCGAGGCGCGCCTGCAGCAGGGCGACTACGACGGCGCCCGCGCCGACTTCCACGCCATCGGCGTGCGCGCGCCGAACGACGAGGAACGCTTCCAGTACCTGATGCGCGAGGTGGACTGCCTCGAGTCCGCACGCCGCTACGACGACCAGCTGGCGCTGCTGCGCAACGAGCTGTCGCACACGCCGCCGCCCCCGGCGCTGCAGCCGGGCCAGTTGCCGCCCGCGGGCGCCGATCACTACGGCCGCCTCATGATGCGCGTCGGCACGGCGCACCTGCTGGCGGGCAAGGTCAAGGAAGCGCTCGCCGACTTCGAGGGCGTGGTCAAGGACTACCCCAAGACGCAGCTGTCGGCCGAGGCGCAGTACCGCGTCGGCTACACGTACGAGACGGGCGCCGACGACTTCGACCGGGCGCTCGAGGAGTACGGCAAGGTCAAGGAGCAGTTCGGCAACACGCCGTTCACGCAGCAGGCGCAGACGCGCGCCGACAACCTCGGCCGCATCATGCAGTACCGCAAGGGCGCCGGCGCCGACTCGCTCGAGAAGAAGGCGGAAGCCGCGTTCCTGACCGCCGAGCTGTACCTGTTCCAACTCGACAAGCCCGAGCGCGCGGTGGAGGAGTACGCCCGCGTCTCGACCACGTATCCCGGCACCGCCGTCGCCGGCCGGGCGATCAACGCGCAGGCGTGGGTGCTGTCGCGCCGGCTCGACCGCAAGGCGGAGGCCGACTCGCTGTTCTGGAAAGTCGTGCGCGAGTACCCGGCCACCGAGGCGCAGCTCGCCGCGCGCGACTACCTCGAGGACGCCGGCCAGCGCGTGCCCACCGAACTCATCAAGCTGCCGGCGCCGCCGCCGCCGCCCGCGCCCGACACGACCCAGCTCGCCAAACCGCCGGCGGGCGTGCCGCCGATCGGCGCCGGCGCGTTCGCGCCCGCCGACTCGCTCGGGCGCCGCGGGCCCGCGCCCGACGACCGCATGCCCGGCCGCCCCGGGTTCGATCCGCGCAACCGTCCGGGCCTGTTCCCGCCCGGCACGGCGGTGGATTCGCTCGGCCGGCCGATCGGCCCCGGCGCGCTCCAGCCGCCGGTGTCGCCGCTCACGCCGCCGGTCGCGCCGCGCGACAGCACGCGCCGCCGGGACGACGATCGATGAGCGCGGTGGCCGCCCGCACCTGGCGCCAGACGGCCGCGCGCGTGCGCGCGCAGCGCGACTACGGCGGTGGTTTCCGCTGGCTGGAGCTGGACCTGCCGCCCGAGGTCGAGACGCCGGTCGCGGGGCAGTTCGTGCAGCTGCTGCTGCCGCAGCCCGCGCCCGTGCTGCTCGCTCGCCCCATGAGCATCGCGCTCGCCGCGCGGCGCGCGCGCGCGCTCACGCTGGGCTTCCTGTACGCGCCGGTCGGCGCGGGCACGCGCGTGCTGGCGGCGCTCGAGCCCGGCGCGCTCGTGCACGTGACCGGCCCGCTCGGCCGCGGCTATCCGCTCGAACGCCCCGGCACGCCGGTGCTGGTGGCCGGCGGGCGCGGGCTGGCGCCGCTGCTCATGGCCGCCGACGCGCTCGCGAAGCAGCGCCGGACGTGCGAGTTCGTCTTCGGCGCGCGCACCAAGTCGCTGCTCGTCGGGCTCGGCGAGGCGCGCGAGCGGCTCGCGAAGCGCGGCGGGCGCCTGCACCTGGCGACCGACGACGGCTCGCGCGGCTTCCGGGGCAACGTCGTGCAGGTGCTCGACCGGCTCGCGCCGAAACTCGAGGCGCCGCTCGTGATCCACGCCTGCGGCCCGCACGGCATGCTCGCCGCGATCGCGCGCTGGGCGATGGCGAACGGCGCCGAGGCGTGGCTGGCCATGGAGAGCGTGATGGCGTGCGGCACCGGCGTGTGCCGCGGCTGCCCGCTGCCGCGCAGCGCCACGGCGCGCGACGCCGCGCTCGCCGCCGGCACCGCCACCGGCGCGGCCGCGCTCAAGGGCAACCCCGAGTGGGCCATGTGCTGCACCGACGGCCCGGTGTTCGAGTCGCGCGAACTCGACTGGGACCGCGTCGAATGAGCCACGGGCACGAGTGGGGCCGGGCGATCGCCGCGAAGCGCGTGGACCTGTCCGTGCGCATCGGCAGCCTCGAGCTGCGCAATCCCGTGCTCACGGCGTCGGGCACGTTCGGCTACGGCGACGAGTACGCGCACGTGGTGGACCTGCGGAAGCTGGGCGGCGTGGTGACCAAGACCGTCACCGTGCACCCGCGCGCCGGCAACGCGCCCACGCGCGTGGCCGAGACCGCGAGCGGCATGCTCAACTCGATCGGGCTCGAGAACGTCGGCCTGCAGCGCTTCCGGAGCGAGAAGCTGCCGCGGCTGCGCGAGCTGCAGGCGACCGTGATCGCCAGCATCGGCGGCGAGACCGAGGACGAACTGGCCGAACTGCTCGGCGCGCTCGGCGAGGAGCCCGGCGTGGGGGCGTTCGAGATCAACTTCTCGTGCCCCAACGTGGCCGCGGGCGGCGCGCGCTACTGGGCGAACCCCGCGCGCCTCGAGGCGACCATGAAGCGCCTGCGGCCGCTCTCGCCGCTGCCGCTGATCGCCAAGCTGTCGCCCGACGTGACCGACATCCGCGAGACCGCGCGCGCCTGCGAAGCCGGCGGCGCCGACGCGCTGACCGCCGTGAACACGTTCGTCGGCATGGCGATCGACCTCGAGCGGATGCGCAGCAAGCTCGGCAAGGCGACCGGCGGCCTGTCCGGCCCGGCGATCAAGCCGCTCGCGCTGGCGCGCTGCCACGAGGCGGCGAAGGCGGTCGCGATCCCGGTGATCGGCTCGGGCGGCATGGCGAACGGGCGCGACGCGCTCGAGTTCATCGCCGCGGGGGCCACGGCCGTGCAGATCGGCACCGCGACGTTCGTCGAGCCGGGCGCGTCGGTGCGGGTGGTGGACGAGATGCGCGACTGGCTGGCGGCGCACGGCGTGCAGCGCGTGAGCGACCTGCGCGGCCGTTTCGAAGCGCCCGCGGCGCAGGGCGCGCCGCGAGCGTGAACCGCGCGGCCGCGCGCCGCGCACGGCCCCGGAGCGGGCGGGAGAGCACGATGAGCCAGCAGCGCCCCGATTTCGCGATCGCCTACGACGTGGCCACGCTCGCCGAGGCGCTGGCGCTGAGCGACGCGCTCGGCGCCGGCGACGAGTTCGCCAAGCTGGGCCTGGAGCTGTTCACCGCCGAGGGCCCCGAGATCGTGCGCGCGTTCAAGGCGCGCGGGCGGCGCGTGTTCCTGGACCTCAAGCTCCACGACATCCCCAACACGGTGAAGGGCGCGGCCGCTTCGGCGGCGCGGCTCGGCGCCGACCTGCTCACGGTGCACGCCACCGGCGGCGCCGAGATGATCGCGGCCGCGGTCGCCGGCATCCGCGACGCGGGCGGGAGCACGCGCGTGGTGGCGGTCACGATCCTCACGAGCCACGACCCGGCGCACATGCCGCCGGGGTTCGCGCAGCCGTTCGACCTCGCCGCGACCGCGACCGCGCTCACGCGCACCGCGCTCGAAGCGGGCGCGGCCGGCATCGTGTGCGCGGCGCCCGACCTGGGCCGGCTGCGCGCCGAGCTGGGCCCGGACTTCTACGCGGTCACGCCCGGCATCCGCATGTCGGGCGGCGAGACGCACGACCAGAAGCGCGTGGCCACGGTCGAGGGCGCGGTGCGCGACGGCGCGAGCCTGCTGGTGCTGGGCCGCGCGGTGACCGCGGCCGCCGACCCGCGCGGGGCGCTCGCCGCCGCCCGCGCCGAGCGCGACCGGACGCTGGCCACCGCGCGCTGACGCGACCCTCCTTCATCCCGAGGCCTTCATGCGATTCGTGCAGATCTTCGTCATCGCCACCGGCGGGCTCATCGTGCTCGCGCTCTTCTCGCTGTTCCTGATGGGCCGCCGGCCCGACGCCGGGCGCGTGACCGGCATGGTCGAGATCGACGCGCCGCCCGCGGCCGTGCTGCCGTGGCTCGTCGAAGCGCCGCGCCTGCGCAAGTGGGTCGGCTGGCTCGCCGACGTGCAGGGCGACACGACCGCGGCCGCCGTC
>JBGAOB010000155.1:0-11193 GCA_044222045.1 Candidatus Eiseniibacteriota bacterium | reverse complement strand
CGACACCTCCACCACCACGCCGGCGTCCGTGGCCCACGTGTCGCCGATGCACACGGTGGATTCGTCGAGCCCGTCGATCGTCAGGTTCTCGGCGAACGCGCCGGGGCCGAACTCGGCGATGCCGAGCTCGGCGCGCCACTTCGCATAGTGCGCGGCGCCGTACGCGAGCAGCGCCATGTGCTCGCCGCCGTGCACGGCGGTGTCGGCCTGCTGGTCGCCCTCCAGCCCGAGCTGCTCCACGCGCACGCGCCCGGCGACCTCGGCCTTCCGGTACGCGGAGCGCCACGTACGCTCCTCGTGGTGGTCCCAGTCGGGACGGTCGAGCGTGGCGATGCGACCGGTGCGAACGCTGTCGATGCGGATCACGAGTGCTCCGGGTCGGGCGCCTTGCGCAGCGCGTACACGAACAGTCCCCACGTGTCGCGGGGCAGTGAGTAGAGATCCCGCCACTCGGCGTACACGGGCCGCGCGCTGCCCACCCACGGCACGCCGTACCGCTGCAGCGCGAGGCGCGTGCGCGTGAGGTGGAAGTACTGCGACACGGCCACGACGCGTGTGCCGCCGCGAGCGCGCAGCCACGCCGACACGAACCGCGCGGTCTCCCACGTGTTGCGGCCGCCGGCGTCCATCACAACGGCCGAGTCGGGCACACCGCGCTGCAACAGCCAGTGGCGCATCACCGCGGGCTCGTCGATGCCGTCGCGCGTGACGCCGCCCGACACCACGATCACCGGCGCGATGCCGGCGCGGTACAGCTGCAGGCCGCGGCCGAGCCGCGCCTCGAGGCGAGCGGACGGCACGTCGTGCGGCTTGACCAGGCTGGCCAGCACCACGATCGCGTCGGCGCGCCGCACGCGCTCCACGCAGCCGTCGGCGGCCACGAGCGCGCAGCACAGGGCGAACACCGCGGCCACGCGCACGCCGAGCCGCGCGAGTGCGCGCACCCGCGAGCGCCACCCGGAGCGAGGGCTCAGACCACCATCGCGGCGTCGAGCCACGCCAGCAGGTCGCGGATCACCTGTTCGCGTCCGCGGTCGTTGAAGATCTCGTGGTACGTCTCCTTGAGCGTCACCAACCGCACCATGCCGTGCGGCGAGTTGCCGGCGAACTCCAGCGCGCCCTTGGGGTCCACGATGCGGTCCGCCATGCCCTGCATGAGCATGGTCGGCACGGACAGGCGGCGCGCCTCGCGCATCACGCGCTGCTGCGCCTCGGCGAACGAGAAGTAGAGCCGCGGGCTGATGCGGTCGTGCACGCGCGGGTCGTCCTGGTAGGCCTTCACCACCTCGGGAATGCGCGAGATGCCCGCCACCTCGAGCCCGTTCGGGAAGCCGGCCGCGGGCGTGGTGGCGCGCGCGATGTTGGCGAGCGTCAGCTGCCACCACGGCGGCATGCTGGTGCGCAGCGCGGGCGCGCTGATCACGGCGGCCGCGAGCTCGCGCCCGTGCGCGAGCACGTAGTCCAGCGCGAGCACGCCGCCCATGCTGTGCCCCAGGATCACGCGCGGCAGCTCGCCGGGCTGCCCCGGCAGGCCGCGCAGCGCGGTGAACATGGCGGGCAGCACCTGGTCGCGCACCTGCACCCACGACGGCACGTCGCCGCGCGGACCGGGCGATTCGCCGTGCCCGGGCAGGTCGAGCGACACCACGCTGTAGCGCGCCTTCACGAGTTCGGAAGCGAGCGCGGCGTAGCGGCCACTGTGCTCGCCGAGCCCGTGCACCACGCCGATCAGCGCGCGCGGACGGTCGGCCAGCCAGACACGCCCCGGCAGCTGGACGCCGCGCTCCACGCGCACGTCGATGCCGATCTCGGGGATGTCGCCGATCGCCGGGTTCATGCCTTGGGGCCGCCTCCACCCGAAGACTCGGATGTGTCGTCGTCGTCTTCGTCCTCGTCGTCGTCGTCCTCGTCGTCCGCGCCTTCATCGTCGTCGACGGGGAACGAGTTGAAGACGAGCTCGGTGGACGCGAACGTGCTGCCGGTGTTCTTGACCAGAGTCACGACCTGGTCGAACAAGCTCGGCAGGTCGTCGGTGGCCAGCGTGGCCAGCGGGTGCACCACCACGGACCAGAGCTCGTTGCCGCGCATCGCGTACCGCGCGTCGAGCGCGCGGTCGTAGTTGGCCTGCAGCAGGATGTGCAGCAGGTCGGAGTCGAGTTCCTCGACCACGCCGACGGGCGCCATGATGCGCATGCGGTCGTGCTCGTCGTCGCTAAACACGAAGACGGGCGTCTCGCCGCGCATGCCGCGCCAGAAGCCGGGCTGGCCGTCGAGGTCGGTGAGATAGGAATCGAGCAGTTTCGCCATCGCAGTGGTAGTCATGGGGCCGGCATCTTCGCTCAACTCCGGGGCGATTGCACCCCGGTTCCGCGACCCCGCCCCCGGCACCGCGCCCGGTTTGAGAGGCGGCCTCGGGCGCGGCTATCCTGCGCGCTCCCTCAACCGCGCACAGGAGCCCGCATGCCTTCCCCGCTCGATCCGAACGAACCCGCCGCGCCGCGTCCCAAGCTGATCGTGCCCGGCGCCGAAGCCGAATCCACCGGGGCGTCGCGCATCATCCTGCCGCCGGGCGCCGTGCGTGAGAGCGCCGAGGACCTGCCCGAGTACCCGCGCGTGCGCCGCGTGATGCTGATGCCGTTCCGCGACGGCGAGCGCGAATACCTGCTCGTGAACGATCCGCTCGGCATCACGCCCGGCCAGCCGGTGCTGCCCGTGGAGGCGCTCGGCATCCTGCAGCTGCTGGACGGCACGACGGCGCTCAAGGACATCACCGCCGCCGTGATGCGCGACAGCAAGGACCTGCGCGTAGGCAACATGGTTCGCGACTTCGTGGCCCAGCTCGACGAGTTGCTGCTGCTGGAGTCGCCGCGCTTCCAGAAGGCGTTCGACACGTTCCGCAGCGAGTACCGCATGCTCGAGATCCGCCCGGCGGCGCTCGAGGGCCACTCCTACCCCGCGGATCGCGCCGAGCTGGAGGCGATGCTCGATGAGCACTTCGCCGAGGCGGTGAAACGGCGCGACGCCGAGGGGCAGGCCGCGGTGGCCGCCACGCACGTGCCGCGCGCGCTGCTGGCGCCGCACCTGGACCCGCGGCGCGAGGGGCCGCTCATGGCGCGCGCGTTTCTCGAGCTGGGCGAAGCGCCCGCCGAGCCGCTGCGCGTGGTGGTGTGGGGCACCGGCCACAACCTGGTGGGCGACCTGTACGCGCTCACGCGGAAGCACTTCCAGACGCCGCTCGGCAAGGTGCCCTGCGACACGACGTTCGTGGACCGCGTCGCCGCGGCGCTCGGCGAGGAAGCGGCGTATCGCTCGGAGTACGTGCACCGCGACGAGCACTCGATCGAGTTCCAGGTGATCTACCTGCAGCGGCGGCTCGCCGGCCGGCCGTTCACGATCGTGCCGATCCTGTGCGGCGGGTTCTACCACCTGCTCGACGAGCAGAAGTCGCCGCGCGAGGAACCGGCGTTCGAAGCCCTGATCGCCGCCGTGCGCGATGCCGAGTCGGCGCTGGGCGGGCGCACGCTGCACGTGGCGGGCGTGGACTTCTCGCACGTGGGACCGCGCTTCGGCGATCCCAAGTTGAGCGACGAGGTGAAGGCGGAGGTGCGCAAGGTGGACGACGCCGCGATCGCCGCCGCCAGCGCGGGCGACGCCGACGGCTGGTTCACCGCGATCGCGCAGCACGACGACGCCACGCGCATCTGCGGCTACGCGCCGACGTACGCGATGCTGCGCGCCGCCGAGCCCGGGACCGGCCGCCCGCTGGGCTACGCGATGAGCGAGGAGCCCGACACGAGCATCGTGAGCGTGGCGTCGCTCGCGTGGGGATGACGACGCGAACACGCACGCGCTTGCCGAGCTGAAACACCGCGCGGTCCGGAGCGATCCGGACCGCGCCCGCGCGGTGCGTTCGAGGGGGCGGCGGTGAGAGAGTGCGGCTCGAGCCGCGGACCTACTTCACCACCACGATCCGCGCCGTCGCCCGCCGTACGCCCTGCGTGACGCGCGCCAGGTACACGCCCGGATGCAGCGACGCGTTGATCGTGGCGAGCTGGCGGCCCACCGTGCCACCCGTGGCGCGCGACCACACGCGGCGGCCCGTGATGTCGAACAGCTCCAGCCGCGCGGCGCTCGCGTCGGCGAGCGTGAACACGAGCGTCACCGCCTGCCCGCGCGAGGGGTTCGGCCACGCGCCGGCCAGCGCCACCGCGCCCGTGGCGGCGGGGCCGTACGTCCACGACTCCTCGCACCACAGCGTGTCCGTGCCGCTCGGCCACGCGAGCCGGTAGCCGTAGCGCTCGCCCGTGCGCACGGCGGCATCGCTCCACGTCACGTGCTCGCCGCTGGCCGTGCGGGCGCCGAGCGTGGTCCACGGCTCGGTGGGCGTGCGCCGCTGCACGAGGAACGCGAGCCCGGCCGGGCCCTTGGCGAACCAGTCGAGGTGCACGCCCTCGCCGTCCGCGGCGATGGCCCACGGCGCGGCCCGCTCGGGGCGGTTCCACTGGAGCAGCCAGATCGAGGGGTCGCCCGGCATGCCGCCCACCACCATCTGGTCGCCGATGGGGTCGTAGGTGGCGTCGTGTCCGAAGCTCGCCGGCCCGCTCTCCCCCGTGGGCGCCAGTGCGGACCACGTGCTGGTGTCGGCGAATCCCGCCGCGCACAGCAGGTACGTTCCGAAGGGCTGACGGTGTTCTCGCCCGCCATTCACGATCATGCGGCGACCGATGGGTTCGTGGATCGCGGCGCAGCTGTACGCGTGCAGGAAGAACGGCCGCGCGTTCAGCGTCGACGTCCACGTGGCCGTGTCGCCGGGCGCCAGCGTCACGAACGGTCCGCCGTCGATCGCGGGCAGCACGTGCAGGCGGCCGTCCCCGGGATCGCGCACCACGCGGTGCTCCACCGGATCACCCGCCGGGAGCTCGCCACGTACGGATAGTCGACGCCACCTGGGCACGTCCTGCAGGCGCAACTCCCAGAGGTCGTCCCCCCACGAGCCCGTGACGGGCGAACCTCCCATCACGATCATCCGGTCCTGCACGGGATCGAAGGCGCACATCGCCGCTTCGCGCGCGGCCGGCCCGTCGCCAAACGTCTCGATGCGTGACCAGCGTGGCTCGCCCGTGAGCGACAGCGCCCAGACCTCTGCCGAATGCGCCCCCGACACGAGGCGCCCGCCGAACAGCAGCGCCCGCCGGCGCAATGGGTCCACGACCACCCTCGGCGCGAAGCGCAGCGGCGGCGCGGTTCCGGCGACGTCGAGCAGGGCCCACCCGCGGGCGGAACCCATGGGGGCTGCCCATGCGCCGAGGCGCGTGTCGCCGGTCGGCGCGTCCGAATTCGGTAGCGTGAACTCGATCAGCCGGCGCCCGAACGGGTCGGCGACCAGGGCCGGGCGGTCGAACCCGCTCGGCGGCAACACGGGAACCCCGTTCTGCACCTGCCACGATGATCCCGCGCCGCGGTTCAGCCGCTGGAGCTGGACGTTCGGTGGTTCCGGGAACGCCCACAGGTCCTGCCCGTCGGGCCCCATGGCGAGCGCAACATCACCTGCGGCGCCGTCGAGGTCGGTCATCGACGACCAGCCGCCGACGCCCGAAAGGTCGAGCGCCGCGACGATCGCGTATCCCGCGGGTGGCCACCACTGCGGAGTGAACGCCATCACGAGGCGGTCGCTCAGCGAATCCACCACGACGCCCGCCGGCCACGAACGCGGCGGAGCGAACGCCGAGAGCACGGTCCAACCACCGTCACCGTCGAGCGGGAGCGCGAGGGTGGAATCGACGAACGTGCCTTGCGCCCAGTCGTATCGCTTCTGCCAGACGAGCCGACCGCGAGAGGCGTCGAGCGCCAGGGCGATGCCGCGCTCCTGATAGGGCCGGAAGTCTCTCGGCGGAATCGTCCGCAGCACGCTCCACGGGCCCGCGTCCGCGAGCGAGTACGCCCAGAGCGTATCGGCCGGCGAACCGTGGGCGGGCGCGGTCGCGGCGATCAGTCGCCCTGCCCGGGCGTCGAAGAACAAGCCACTCGGAACACGGGACGCCGCGAATTCCTCGCCGAGCCACCGGGCGTGTGGAGTCGGCCGCGACTCCAGAGCACGCACCCGAAGTGCACCCGTCGGCCAGGTGCCCTCGAGCAGGTAGAAGCAGCCTCGCGCGCGATCGAACGACACCTGCGGCCACGCCACGAACGTCTCGGAGTCCAGGGTCAGCAGTCGCCGCCAGTCCGTGGCGTCGTTCCATGCCCACAGCGTCAGCAGGTCGGCGCCCTGCGCTCTACCCACCGCCAACAGTTCGTTGGTGACCGCATCCCAGCCGAGCGTGGCGGTCCACAACTGGATCGGCGGCTGCCGCAGCCAGTCGCCGGGGGGCTGCGTGGGGTCGGGATCGCCGGCGCGGGCCTGAGGAACGGCCGCGAAGCACAGCGCGCAGGCACAGACGATCGTGAGTGGGAACAGGCGCTTCATGGGGAGACGGCCTCCGGTCCCGCTCGGGGGGTACACGAGGTTACCCCGATGGCTGGCCATCCGGTCGAACGATTCCACTCCGACGCCACCCAAAGATCATCTGCTGGCCCCCCGCGCATTCTCCATCCGGCCACTGGTCTCGAGACCAGTTGTCCCATCGAATCGCGTGATTCGAGCCCGATCGATGGAACCACTTCGCGTCGTCGCGCCGTCAGCGCCGCTTCCACCCCGGCACCAGCCGCGGCACGCGCTTCTGGTACTCGCGGTACGCGTCGCCGAAGTGCGCGGCAAACATGGGCTCCTCGATCGCGGTGTGCAGCCAGAACGGCAGCGCCAGCGCCGCCGCCAGCACCAGCGTGCCCACGCTGCGCCACGCCAGCGCGCAGCCGGCGATCATCGTGAGCGCGCCGGTGTACATCGGGTGACGCACGATCGCGTACGGGCCGTCGGTCACCAGCTCGTGGCCGGGCTTGATGCCGAACGTGCCGGTGAACCAGCGGCCCAGCCGCAGCCGCGCGGCCACCGCGAGCGCGGAGCCCGCGCAGGCGAGCACTGCGCCGGCCACGGCGCACGGCACCGCCCACGCGGCGGGCGCCAGGCGCGCGTCGCGGCCCAGCAGCAACACCACCATGACCCACACGAGTACGAAGTTCACTTCGATCGACAACAGCACGAGCCGCTCGGGCCAGCGGCTCGTCGTGTACTTCTGCCGGAACGTGCGCAGCGGCGCGTCGATCACCACGAGCACCACGGCCAGCACGGCGGCGAGACACGCCCGATGCGCCCACGTCTCGATCACGGCTCCTCCTGCGATGCGCGCGCCCCGGCGTGCCGCCGGCCGCTCGCGACCCCCGCCACACGCCGCCGCTCCGGCCCCGCCCCGGGCGGCTTTGGCCCGCCCCCGCCGCGGTCGGGACCGCCCGTTGCACCTCCGTGCACGGCACGGCTAACCTGCCCCCCCGTGGCCACCTACCTCCTGAAGACCGAGCCCTCCGAATACTCGTTCGCCGACCTGCTGCGTGACAAGCAGACGGTGTGGGACGGCATCACGAACGCGACCGCGCTCAAGCACCTCCGCGACATCCGCCGCGGCGACTTCCTGGTGATCTACCACACGGGCGACGAACGGCAGGCGGTCGGGCTCGCGCAGGCGGCCAGCGATCCGTACCCCGATCCGGGCGCCACCGATCCGCGGCACGTGGTGGTGGACGTCAAGCCCGGCAAGGAGCTGCCGCGGCCGGTGCCGCTGTCGGCGTTCAAGGGCGACCCGGTGCTCTCCACCACCGAGCTGGTGCGGATCTCGCGGCTGTCGGTGCTGCCGCTCTCCGACGAGCACTTCGCACGACTGCTCGAGATGGCCGGCGCCTGACCGGCGCGGGAAGCGAGCCATGACGCGCGACCAGGCGAAGCGTCGCATCGAGGAACTCGCCGCCGAAATCCGTGAGCACGATCACCGCTACTACGCGCTCGACAAGCCGTCCATCAGCGACGCCGCGTACGATCAGCTGTTCCGCGAGCTGAAGGACCTCGAAGAGCAGTTCCCCGACCTGCGACCTTCGGACTCCCCCACGCTGCGCGTGGGCGGCGCGCTGCGCTCGGCATTCAAGAAGGTCAAGCACGTCCGGCCGATGCTGTCGCTCGACTCGCTGATGAGCGAGACGGAAGTGCGCGAGTTCGACGCCCGCATCAAGAAGGGCCTGGGGCTCGACGAGGGGCTGTTCGCGGGCGAGATCGCGTACATGGCGGAGCCCAAGTTCGACGGGCTCAGCATCGAGCTGGTGTACGAGGACGGCGTGCTGGCGCGCGGCTCCACGCGCGGCGACGGCGAAACCGGCGAGGACGTGACCGAGAACCTGCGCACGATCCGCGCGATCCCGCTGCGGCTGCGCGGCGACGGGCCGGCCGGCGGACGGCGCGGCGTGCTGGCGATTCGCGGCGAGGCGCTGATGCCGCTCGCGGAGTTCGAGGCGCTGAACAAGCGGCTGATCGAGGCCGACGACGAGCCGTTCGCGAACGCGCGCAACGCGGCCGCGGGCACGGTGCGGCAGCTCGACCCCTCGATCACCGCGTCGCGGCGGCTCGACTTCTACGCGTACGACGTGATGCACGCGGACCACGCCACGTTCGCGACGCAGCAGGAGATGCTCACGGCGTTGCGCGACTGGGGCTTCCACGTGGAGAAGAACGTGAAGCGCTGCGACGGGCTCGATCCGGCGGTGGCGTTCCACGCGAAGCTGGCCGAGAAGCGCGACACGCTCGACTACGAGATCGACGGCGTCGTGCTGAAGGTGGACGACCGCTCCACGCACGCGCGCCTGGGCATGCGCTCGCGCTCGCCGCGGTGGGCGATGGCGTTCAAGTTCCCGCCGCGCGAGGAAGTCACGAAGGTGCTCGACATCGTGGTGCAGGTGGGCCGCACCGGGAAGCTCACGCCGGTGGCGCAGCTGCAGCCGGTGGACGTGTCGGGCGTCACGGTGTCGCGCGCCACGCTGCACAACCAGGACGAGCTCGACCGCAAGGACGTGCGGATCGGCGACACCGTACGCGTGCGACGCGCGGGCGACGTGATCCCCGAAGTCGTCGAGGTGCTGCCGGACAAGCGCCCCAAGGGCACGAAGCGCTTCGAGCTTCCCGACCAGTGCCCGGTGTGCGGCGCCAAGGTCGAACGCGAGGGCGCGAACCACCGCTGCACGAACGGCCTCGCGTGCCCGGCGCAGCTCGAACGGCGCATCGTGCACTTCACCGCGCGCGGCGCGATGGACATCGTGGGGCTCGGCGAGAAAACGGTGAAGCAGCTGCTCGACAAGGGACTGATCAAGGACCTGTCGGACATCTACCACCTCACGCCGATCGACCTGGTGTCGCTGGACGGCTTCGCCGAGAAGTCGATCGAGAACCTGCTGGCGGCGATCGAGGCCAGCAAGAAGCCGCGACTGGACCGCTTCCTGTTCGCGCTCGGCATCGAGCACGTGGGCGACACCGTGGCGCGGCTGCTGGCGGACCACTACGGCAGCGTGGACAAGCTGCGCGAGTCGGGCGAGGACGAGCTGCAGACGATCCGCGGCATCGGGCCCGAGGTGGCCGAGTCGGTGGCGCACTTCTTCGCGAGCGCGCGCAACCGCAAGGTGCTCGACCGGCTCGCGAAGGCGGGCGTGAAGCCGGTGGCCGAGGCGCGCCGCGCCGGGCCGGGCCCGCTGGACGGCGAGATCGTGGTGTTCACGGGCGGGCTCGAGACGATGCCGCGCCCCGACGCGCAGCGCCGCGCGGAGCTGGCGGGCGCGCGCACCGCGGGCACCATCAGCCGCAAGGTCACGCTGGTGGTGGCGGGCCCGGGCGCGGGCAGCAAGCTCGACGACGCGCGCCGGCTGGGCATTCCGATCATCGACGAAGCCGAGTTCCTGCGCCGCATCGGGGAGAACGCATGACGAACGCCGACGTGGCGCGCGTACTGGAACACCTGGCGGTGATGCTCGAACTGGACGGCGCGAACGTGTTCCGCGTGCGCGCGCACCGCGAGGGCGCGCGCGTGATCGGCTCCAGCGGCGAGTCGGTGGAGGCGCTGGCGGCCGGCGAAGGCGAGCTGGAGAAGCTGCCGGGCATCGGCAAGGACCTGGCGCAGAAGATCCGCGACCTCGTGGCCACGGGCAGCACCGAGATGTACGTGGAGTTGCAGAAGAAGTGGCCGCTCTCGGTGGTGGAGCTGACCGAGCTGCACGGCCTGGGCCCCAAGCGCGTGAAGACGCTGTTCGAGACGCTGCACGTGAAGAACCGCGAACAGCTCGAGGCCGCCGCGAAGGCCGGCAAGCTCCGCGACCTGCCGGGCTTCGGCGAGAAGGTGGAGCAGAACGTCCTCAAGTCGCTGGCCACCGCGCAGCAGTGGTCGGGCCGCCTGCTGCTCGCGAACGTGTGGGCGCTGGCGCACGAGCTGGCCGAGCGCGTGGGGCGCGTGAAGGGCGTGAAGCAGGTGGAGCTGGCCGGGTCGTTCCGCCGCCGCAAGGAGACGATCGGCGACCTCGACCTGCTCGTCACCGGCGGCGCCGCCGACGACGTGATGGACGCGCTCACGAAGCACGCTTCGGTCGCCGAGGTCCTCGGGCGCGGCGACACCAAGAGCAGCGTGCGGCTGCAGTCGGGCCTGCAGGTGGACCTGCGGCTGGTGCCGGCGGCCAGCTTCGGCGCGGCCCTGATGTACTTCACGGGCTCCAAGGAACACAACATCGAGCTGCGCAAGATCGCGATCGACAAGGGCTGGAGCCTGAACGAGTACGGGCTCACGAAGGGCGAGAAGGTCGTGGCGTCGCGCACCGAGGAGGACCTCTACCGCGCGCTCGGCCTGGCGTGGATCCCGCCCGAGCTGCGCGAGATGCACGGCGAGATCGAGATGGCGCGCGACGGCACGCTGCCCGAGCTGCTGGAACTCGGCGACCTGCGCGCCGACCTGCACATGCACACCACGCGCAGCGACGGACGCGAGTCGATCGACGCGATGGTCGAGGCCGCGAAGGCGCGCGGGCACGCGTACGTGGCGATCACCGAGCACTCGAAGGCGCTCGCCATGGCGAACGGCTTCGACGCCGCGCGCGTGCGGCAGTCGGTGAACGAGATCGCCGCGGCGCGCGAGCGTCATCCCGGGTTCCCCATCCTGCACGGGCTCGAGGTGGACATCCTCGGCGACGGCGAGCTGGATCTCGACGACGGCACGCTCGCGCTGCTCGACTGGGTGATCGTGT
>JBGAOB010000154.1:0-11200 GCA_044222045.1 Candidatus Eiseniibacteriota bacterium | reverse complement strand
GATGATGAACGTGCCCGCGCCCTGCCCGTCGGACGACTTGAACGCGGTCAGCTGGAAGCCCCAGCGGCGCAGCAGGTCGGCGCGCGTCGAATCGCAGTCGAGCTCCACGCGCAGCGGATACGTCTGCCCCGCCACGTACGTGTCGGGCAGGTCGAGGATGCGCACGTACCCGTTGCCCGCGTTGAGATTGTTCGGGTTGTCGAACACGTAGTGGCACTCGGTGCAGTTGAACTCCTCGGGTGCACCGCCCACGCCGGGCGCGCCCGTCTTGGAAGGATCCGGGCCCGTGTCGAGCATCGTGCTGGCGATCACGTACGAGGCGCCGCCCGCCAGGGCGAGCGCGACGAGCAACAGCGGTAGCTTGCGGACCATGGGGACCTCCGGGCGGGATGTGGATGAGCGGCCGCGAGTGTAGCGGAGGCCCCGGCCGCGATGCAGCCGCGAAGGCGCGGCCAGCGCGGGGAAAGCGCGGCATTCGCCGGGGAGAGCGTGCGCGAATCAGGCTCGCGCACGCACGAGGCCCGGCGATGCCGAGGCCGTTGCGGTCCGTGAGGGCAGTCCGCGCCGCACTCCGAGCACACCGCTTCGCGCGGGCACGGGCGCCGCGGTGGGCCGCGTCCATGCCGATGGCCCGGGCGAACGGCCGACCCGCCCGCGTGCCCATTCGCGTGCGCGGCCGGAAGTCGCGAATCCCGCCCGTCCGGCCCCGCCCGCGTGCTAGCGTGACCGGGCCGCGACGTTCACGCACCGCCGCCGAAGCGAACCGCCCCGAGACGGCCGCGCTCGGGCTCGCCCTGGAGCGACCTCCTTGCCCGACCTCGACGTGCGCATCGGGCGCGTGGCACTGCCGTTGGCCGTGCTGCTCGCGTTGACCTCCGGTCCGACGCCGGCCCGCGGCGGCGCAATGCCGTGGACGGCGCAGCACTTCCCGAGCGGTGGCGGCTTCAACCACACGATCGCGGTCGGCGACCTGAACGGCGACGGCCGCCCCGACGTGGCCGTGGCGAACTCGGCCGCCTCGGCGGTACGCGTGCTGCTCGGCCAGGCCGGCGGCACGCTCGCGCCGTTCCAGTCGTACGCGGTGTTCGGCGAACCGCAAGACGTGCAGATGGCCGACGTGACGGGAGACGGCATCCCCGATCTTGCGACGCCGGACTACTCGGGCTCGGGAGTCACCGTGCTGCGCGGCCTCGGTGACGGCAGCTTCGCGACGCGCACCGCGTACCCCGCGGGCCCCGGCCTCGTCTCGCTCGCGGTGGCCGACCTGGACGGCGACGGCCGACGCGACATCGCGGTCTCGAAGGAGGCTGGCAGCAAGCTCGCCGTGCTGCCGGCGCTCGCGGGCGGCGGATTCGGCGCCGTGATCGAGACCGCGTCGGGCGCGACGCCGCACCAGCTCGGCGCCGCCGACTTCGATGGCGACAGCAACCTCGACCTCGCCGTGGCGAGCTTCGGAGCCGCGGCGGTGTCGGTGCACCTCGGCGACGGTTCGCACACTCCCGGCCCGGCCACCGCATTCTCGGCCGGCGCGGCGCCGGTCGGGCTCGGCATCGCCGACCTCGACCGGGACGGCAACGCCGACCTGCTCGTGAGCAACGTCGACGCGGCGACGCTCACCGTGCTGCTCGGCCATGGCGACGGGACGTTCGCCGCGGGCGTCGTGTATCCCACGGCTTCGCGTCCGCGCGGCATGGATGCGGGCGACCTCGATGGCGACGGATGGCCCGATGTCGTCGTCGCGACCGGCTACCCCGACGGGGACAGCGTGCTCACCGTGTACCGCGGGCTCGGTGGCGGAGTGCTCGAGTTCGAGTCGCACATCGAGCTCCCCTACCGGGCCGTCGACTGCGTGATCGCCGACATGGACGGCGACGGCTGGCGCGACATCGTCGCGACTGGGCCGTTCGCCGGCGTCCTCTCCGTGCTTCGCAACCCGGCGGGCACGGTGGGCGCCCCATCGCCGCCCGACCGCGATACCGCGCTCGAGCTGCGCGTGCACGAGGTGCCCGCGCGCGGCCCGGTCACGTTCCGATTCCGCTCGAGCGCCCCCGAAGCGCTCGTGCTCGAGGTCTTCGACGTGCTCGGGCGCCGCCTCGCCGGGCTCGCGCACGCGCCCGAGGGAAACGGCTGGCACCGCGCCACGTGGCGGGACGAGCACACGCCGCCGGGCATCTACCTCGCGCGTCTCTCGTCCGGCGGCGCGACGGTCACGCGGCGCGTGGTGCTGCTGGCGCGCTGAACGCGAGCACTCGCGCCGCGACGGGACGCGGGCGGCCTCATCGCGGCAACGCGACGAGCCCGAGCGGCACCGCTCGCATGCCACCCCAGCGATGCGTGCGCCCGCGCCCGTCGCGCACGCGCATCTGAGCCGAGATGCCGCCGTCCAGCATCACCGCCTCGCTCGCGCCCAGTGATGCCATCACCGCCGCCATCTCGGGCGCGGTCAGCCCGAACGGCACGAAGCCGAGCGAGCGGCCGAGCGCGTCGAAGCGCGTCAACGCCACGAGCAACCGCCCGTCCGGCAACTGGCCCAGCGCCGCGCGCGCATCGCGGTGGCGCACGTCCAGGCCGAGCCCTTCCGCCGCGAGTGGCATGGGGACGTGTCCGTTCGCGATCAGCGTGGGGTACGACTGGAACGCCCAGCGCACGCCGGGCGCATGTCCGCCCGGAGCGCCTGCGTGATGCCAGCGGATCGCGCGCTGCTCGTCGATCGTGAACGTGCTCGCGAGCGGGCCGGTACCCGGCGGCAGCGTCTCGTGTCCGTCGATCACGACGCGGCCCCACGGCTGCGTCTGCAGGAACTGGCCGGCGTTCGCCGCGAGCACCGCACGCGTGTCCGCACGATCGATCGTCCAGCGCGCGCTCCGACCCGGTACGCCATCGGCCTCGAGCCGCAGGTCCAGCCGCGCGGGATCGAGCCGCGCCACCACCAGGCGCGTGCGCCACGCCTCGCGGCTTCCGGCCAGTTCGATCTCGCCCCACGCGATGCCGTCGGCGCCCGGCCGCCAACGCACGGCCTCGGCGAGCGCGCGTGAGCGCAGCCACGCGCCGGTCGAGTCGGTGGAGCGCCACCACGTGGACCAGCCGGCGCGCGTGCGCAACGCCAGCGACGACGGTGGCAGGCCCTGCGCGAACGCCGCGACCGGTCCGGCGCTCGCGAGCAGCGTGAGCGCCGCCGCGAGCGTGTGACGCCGGAGCGCGATCACCGGTTCGAGGCGAAGCCCTTCTCGATCTCGGCGCGGTGCGCCGAGAAGAGGCCGTTCTCCTCGGACGAGAAGTTCTTCGACGGCCTGCCTCCGGACGTGTCGCCGAGCCAGGTGTAGAGCCGTTCGCGCGCCAGGGCGAATCGGTGCGGCGAGAGGCCCGAAGCCTTCGCGCCCACGCTCTCGGCGGCGCTCTCGCGCTCGCGGATCTGCTCGCCGATCGAGTCGATCTCCTTGGACATCTTTTCCTGCTCCACGAGGAACGCGGGCTTGGGCGGCCGCGGGCCGCACTTCGCCACCGCAGCCGCCGTGTCGGCCTTGTAGTCGACGCCGAACATCTTGGCGTAGAAGTCGCGCTGCAGCTTCTCGGCGCCGGCCATGTCGCCCTTCTGCTGGAGCTCGCCGGAGCGCCGCGCCAGTTCGGCGGCGGCGTTCGCCATCTCGGCCATCTTCTTCTGGTCGCCGCGCATCTCGGCCATCTTCTTCTGCATGTCCTGTTCGCGCTGATGGTCGAGCGCGTCGAAGAACTGGTCCTGGCAGTCGGCGACCTTGCGGGCGGACTCGTCGTAACGCTCGCGTGCCTTCTCGTTCGCGCTCTGCGACTGGCTGAGCTTCTCGTACAGATCCTGCCGGCGCGCGGACAACGGCGCGATCGGCGCGAGGTGCGCGCTCATGGCGCTCAGTCCGCGCAGCGCCAGGTCGAGCGTGTCGGCCGACAGCGGCGTGCCGATGACCGCGGGGGCGTACGCGCCGGTCGTGGATGCGGGACCTTCGGGCATGGCGTTGTCGACGGCTTTTTTCGCGGCCTTGTCGGTGGCCTTCTTGAGCAGGCCCTTGCCGAGCCCGCCCAGCTGCGCGTTCGCGCCCGTGGCGAGCGTGAGAGCGAGGATCGCGGCACAGGCACACGTGATACGGCGGATGCGCATCGAAGCACTCCGAGACGAGGGTGGGAGGATCGGAGGAAGGACGCGCGCACGTTACCGCAGCGTCGGGCCGGACGTGGACGAAAATGAGCCCGTTCCGCGGCGCGCCCGACGCCATGCAGGCGGAGGACCTTCGTGCTCGCCCGCTCACCGCCCGCCGACAGCCGGGCCAGGTGCACGCCGGGGCCGGCCGGACGCGCCCGCCGCCTCCTCGCCACGCCCGCCGGAGTTTGCGATTCCGGCCCGGGGCGCGCACCCACGGGTTCCACCGCGGACGCCGTCCACGCCCGCGCGCCTTCGGAGGCTCGCTCCCTCTCTCGTTCCCCGCGCCACTCACCCCGCTGCCGCCATCCCCGCCCGCGGTCCGACCCATGCGTGACCGGCGTCGACGGCGCCCCGTGACGACCGCGGGCGCGGAGCCTGTTCGCCCCGCGCCCGTATCCGTCCGACCCGCCTGCGTTCGGAACACGCCGGACTTCATCTCCGGGGTGGCGGCGTTCCGGTAGCTCGCCCGCGCCAGCGCGCCGCGCGCCGCGCACGGGTCGATGACGCCGTCGTCCTGAAGCCGGAAGCTCGAGTCGACCGACGCGTCCCCTACTCCAGCTCTTCCTCTTCGCGCTCGTGCATCGGCACGCGGCGGCCCATGTGCTTGTTGCGGTACATCAGCCGGTCCGCCTCGTTCAGCAGCTCGCTCACGCTGGCGCGGCCGTCCCACTCCACCACGCCCACGCTGAACGTGCTCGCGTGCGGCGAGCGCTCGATGAACGCACCCAGCATGCGGCGCGCGACGACTTCGGCGCCCATGCGGTCGGCCACCAGGATCACCACGAACTCGTCGCCACCCACGCGGTAGCCGGCGTCCACCGCCTCGCGCGAGCCGCTGCGCACCACCTGGCCCACCACGCGCAGCGTCGCGTCGCCCTCGGCGTGGCCGAAGCGGTCGTTCACGATCTTCAAGTCGTCCACGTCCAGGAACAACAGCGTGAGCGGAATGTCGAGGCGGCGCGATCGCATCACGGCGCGCGTCAGGTCGCGCTCCAGCGAGCGGCGGTTGCCCAGGCCCGTCAGCGGATCGGTCAGCGTGAGCGTTTCCAGGTTCGTCATGTGCTCGCGCACCAGCTTCCGCTCGTTGCGCAGCAGGCGCAGCACCCACAGGCCGAAGCCGATCGCGATCGCCGACGCCACCGAGCTGGCGATGAACTCGCGCCCGTCGGTGGGCAGCGCGCCCGCCTCCCACCACGCGCCGATCCACGGCAGCAGCGCCAGCACCAGCACGCCCGACAGCAGCGCGAGCGTCGACGTGCCTTGCCCGTCACTCCTGCGGGAGCGGCGGAACGCACGGAGCCCTTCGCGGATGCGCTTTTCGAGCGGCCACTTCATGCCAGACCCTCCCGCCACGCTCGCCCCCCGGGCGTGGCCCACCAACTCTGCCCGCCGAACGGTCAACCCTGCACCCGGGCGCGATTCCCGGCCTGCCGTCCGGGATCCGCTGCGACTCGTTCCTCGCCTGCCGGCGCCCGGCGATCTTCGTGCCGTCCGGGGGGCCGGATCTGCTAGCTTTCCCGCCGTTTCGCGTACCCGACTCGTGTCCCCACCGGAGGCGACCATGACCGAAGTCACCGCCGACGTGAGAATCCGGCCGCTCGACGAGCTGGACCTCAACGGTATCGTCCGGATCGACGAAAAGATTACTGGCATCTACCGACCGGACGTCTGGGAGCAGCGGGTCATGTTCTACACCCGCCGCGACCCGGGGGCCTCCCAGGTGGCCGAGGCCGACGGCAAGGTGGTGGGCTTCATGCTGGGGGATTGCCGGGCCGGGGAGTTCGGGCTCGAGGAGCCGAGCGGCTGGATCGAACGCTTCGGGATCGACCCCGACTACCGGGGCAAGGAACTGGGACGAAAGATGTTCGAGGCGATCTGCGCGCACTTCCGCAAGGAGGGCGCGGGCTCGGTTCGCACGCTGGTGGACCGCAACGACACGGCGCTCACGGGCTTCCTGAAGGCGATCGGCTTCGGGGATTCACCGCTCGTCGCGCTCGAACGCAAGATCTAAGAGGAGCGCGCCCATGTCGCTGAAGGTCGAGAACGTCGATCTGCCGAAGAAGTACCACGATGCCGTGGAGCACTGGCATCGCCACAACTTCAAGGACTACGACCTGCTGCTGAAGTACTGGGACAAGTACTTCCCCAAGGACGAGCAGTTCTGCCTGTGCGCCAAGATGGAGCTGGGCACCACCGACGTGATCCAGGTGGGCGACTTCAAGGGCGAGAAGAAGAAGGTGAAGCCCGAGGACCTCACGCCCGAGCAGGCCAAGCACCTGCTGGCCATCATCAAGGCGCAGGCGTCCACCGAGTTCGGCTCCATCCAGCAGCACGCCGGCACCGTGGACCGCGCGCCCGAGGACGAGGACAAGTTCTGGACCATGCGCGTGATGGCCGAGGAGCTGCGCCACGGCTACCAGATGCTGCACCTGCTGCTCTCCCAGGACTGGAGCCACGTGTCGGGCGGTGTCACGGGCGAGCAGATGGTGGAAGAGATCCTGTCGATGACCACGGGCAGCCACGTGCTGGACGCGTTCAACCTCGACTACGACTCGTACACCGACAACGTGGTGTTCGCCGCGTGCATCGACCGCGTGGGCAAGTACCAGCTCACGATGCAGAAGGTGTGCGCGTACAAGCCGATGGCCGACAGCATGCCGCCCATGCTGCGCGAGGAGGCGTTCCACCTGGCCGCGGGCGTGATCCCGATGCGGCGCTGGGCGCAGAAGGCCGCGCAGGGCGACGTGTTCACCACCATGCCGATGATGCAGCACTCGCTGAACAAGTGGATCCCGCGCGGCATGGAGATGTTCGGCGACGAGCGCGGCGGCGACACCAACGTGAAGTTCGGCTTCAAGGACATGAAGAACGACGAAGCCTCGTCGGCCTACCACGACGAGCTGAAGAAGATGATCCGCGACGTGAACACGCGCTACATCCGCGCGCGCTTCCCCGACTACGCGCCCGACAAGGCCGAGGCGGTGCTCGACGAGCTGCAGAAGTCGCGCGGCACGCACCACGGCATGGCGTGGACCGACCTGCTGCGCGTTCCGGACAAGCGCTTCTTCCGCCGCAAGGGCGTGCACGCGTTCGAAATGGTGGGCATCGACGGCGAGGTGTTCACCGACGTCGAGGACTACCTGCGCTACCTGGCGAAGAACCTGAACGAGGGCTACATCGCCAGTCGCGACATGCGGCTGTACGCCGAGGCCATCCGCAAGGTGGCCGCGGGCGAGCTGAGCGCGCAGGACGCCTCCAAGAGCATGCCCAAGCTCAAGCGCGTGGGTGGCACGTGCCCGTGCAGCAAGGGCGTGCGCTGGGTGATGGAGGACGCCGACGGGTCCCAGAGCACGGTGGCCACGCGCAACTGAATCGCCGCGCGACGGCGCGAAGCCCCGACGCACGAACCGCCGCACCGGGAAGCCGGGGCGGCGGTTTCGCGTGGGGCGCTCGCCTACGCCGCGACGAACCAGCTCACCGGGCGGCGCAGGCTCACCGGTACGTCCTGCTGCGCGACGTAGCCCACGCGCAGCAGCAGCCGCGGCGGTTCGGGCAGCCGCAGCGTGCTCACGAGCCCCGCGCGCAGCGTGGGCTCCTCGAGCAGCTGCGTCATCGGGTGCGCCGCCAGGCCCAGGCCGCGCAGCAGCAGCGCCATGCGCTCGAACCGCCGGCCGGTCTCGAGCCGCGACGCGACGCTGTCGTCCTTGCCGGTGACCACGAGCCACGCGCCGCACTGCGATGCGCGCCGGCGCACGCTCTCCACGGTGCGGCGCGCGTAGCCGGGCGTGAGCGCGGTGGTGCGCGAATAGGTGTTCCGCGCCCACCAGTTGGAGAGCCCTTCGATCTCCATGCACTCCGGCGTGAGACCGTCGCGGCGGCGACGCGCGTCGTCGTCGCGCCAGCGCAACCAGCTCGCGATTTCCATCTGCGTCTGGCGGCGCTCGCTCTGCAGCCGGGTCGCCTCCACCGCGCCGTCGCGCACCCACTGGCCTTCGTTCGATCGCGGATCCACGACGCGCACGTGACCCTCGAGCGGCGCGATCAGCGTGCTCAAGTCCGTCGGGCGCAACGGCTGGCTGGAGTAGCCCGTGCGCAGCGTGCGCCGCTCGGTCAACCGGTCGAGCTCGTACTCCGTCGGCGGCGCCGCCTGCCACGCGAGGTCCACCACCTCGAGCGGGTTCGCGAGCGACTCGCGCGCGCGCGCCTCCACGCGCAGGCCGCGCACGCACGCCGCGATCGCGAAGTTCTCGACGAACGCGCCGAGCCCGATCAGCGACTCGGTGTCGTCGGGATCGAGCGCCGTCAGCCGCCGCGCCGGGTCGAGACCCAGCACCGCGCGCCCGGGCGCCGTCACGCGCACGATCCACGGCTGCGTGTTGCGGCTGCTCGGCGCGAGCGAGGCCCAGCGCAGCAGCTCGGTGACGACCGGATCCAGGTGCGGGACGCGCCCCGAGGCGGGCAGGCTCTCGTCGAGGTCCTCGCGCACGGGTCCGTGGCAGCCGAGCAGCGGGCCGGCGGCGAGCGCTCCCGCACCCATCACCGCGGTGCGGAGCCATGCACGTCGAGTGAGCGTCATGGGGATCGCCCGACTCGTGGGAGTCCTGAGGGTGGACCGACGACGCGCGCGGGACTCGCGCGCCGGTGGCGAGCATACGACCGCATGCGGTGGGAACGATGCATGGACCTTCGACCCGGCCGCGCGCACGCGGTCCGCAGACGGGCCGTGCACCGCAGGCCCGCGTGGGAATGACGGCCATCACGCACGATCCGTTGCCCGTGCGGAGAGGACGGCCCCGCCCCCGGCGGTGCAGCCCGAAGCGCGCCTTGCCGATAACGCCGGCGCCGACGCCGTCCGCGCCGCCGTGACAGGGCGCGCGGTCACTCCTATCATCCGCGCCCGTTTCGATTCCCTCGCCGACTACGCGCTCACGGAGCTTGCATGTCCCTTCGCCAGCCGCACGTCGCCTACTTCTGCATGGAGTACGGCCTCCACGAGTCGTTCCCCATCTACTCCGGCGGCCTCGGCATCCTCGCCGGCGACTTCATCAAGTCCGCGCACGACCTGAAGCTGCCCATGGTGGCGGTGGGCCTGCTGTGGGCGCGCGGCTACTGCGTGCAGCGCATCGGCGCCGACGGCCGGCCGTACGAGGAGTTCCCGGGCTACGACTCCAGCTTCCTGCGCGACACGGGCGTGCGCGTGCGCGTGCGGGTGCGCGGCCAGGAAGTGTCGTGCCGCGTGTGGGAGACGCAGAAGTACGGGCATGTGCCGCTGTTCCTGATCGAGCCGCTGAAGCACGAAGACCGCTGGATCACGCACCGCCTGTACGAGGCCGGCACCGACACGCGGCTGGCGCAGGAGATGCTGCTGGGCATCGGCGGCCTGCGCGCGCTCAACTGGCTCGGCGTGAACGTGCACACGTATCACTTCAACGAAGGCCACGCGGTGTTCGCGGGGCTCGAGATGATCGCCGAGATGATGGAAGGCGGCATGCAGTTCCCCGATGCGTGGGAACAGGTGCGGCACAAGATCGTGTTCACCACGCACACGCCGGTGAAGGCGGGCAACGAGGAGCACCAGCTCAAGGACCTGCGCCGCATGGGTGCGTGCCTGCAGCTGTCGGGCGCCGAGATGCGCGCGATCGGCGGCGATCCGTTCAACATGACGGTGGCCGGCCTGCGGTTGTCGCGCGCGGCGAACGCGGTGGCGCAGCTGCACGGCGAGACGTCCCGGGCGATGTGGAAGGACGTCGGCGGTGCGTGCCCGATCGGCGCGATCACGAACGGCGTGCACCCGCCCACGTGGCAGGCGCAGGAGATCCGCGACGCCAAGGGCGACCCGGCGAAGACGTGGGCCGCGCACGCGAAGATGAAGAAGCACCTGCTCGACCAGATCGAGGAGCGCACCGGGCACGAGCTGCCGCCCGACGCGCTGCTCGTGGGCTTCGCGCGCCGCGCCGCCAGCTACAAGCGCTCGGATCTGATCCTGCGCGACGAGGCGCGGCTCGAAAAGCTGCTGAGCAACGAGAACGTGCGACTGGTGTTCGCCGGCAAAGCGCACCCGGACGACCAGACGGGCCGCAACATCGTGGCCAAGCTCGTGGCGAACACGAAGAAGCACCCGGGCCAGATCATCTTCCTCGAGAACTACGACATGGCGCTGGGCCGCGCGCTCACACGAGGCTGCGACGTGTGGCTGAACAACCCGATCCGCCCGCTGGAGGCCAGCGGCACGTCGGGCATGAAGGCGGCGATGAACGGCGTGCTCAACGTGAGCATCTTGGACGGCTGGTGGCCGGAAGCGTGCAAGGACGGCGTGAACGGCTGGGCGATCGGCAAGGGCGAGCCCGGCGACGACGCGCGCGACCTGGAAGCGCTCTACGACACGCTCGAGAAGCGCGTGGTGCCCACGTGGAAGAGCCGCGAGAACTGGCAGAAGATGATGGTGGCCAGCATCCAGAGCACGCAGGAAGCGTTCAGCTCCGACCGCATGGTGCGCGAGTACTACGAGCAGCTCTACCAGCTCGCGCCGCAACCCGCGGCGGAGTAGCGAACGGCGGACGCATCGACACGCGGGGCCCGGCTCGACGCCGGGCCTCGCGGCGTTTCGGGTGACCACATGTACGCCGGGCAAGAACTGTCCACGAGCCGTCGCGCCGCTCCGCGGGCCGGGCCTCGATACCGCGCTTGCCCACACGGGAGCCGATTGCTTTACTGCGCCTCGATGCGACGGTTGCTCGTGACCCTGATGCTCCTCGTGGCGACGCTGGAAGCGGCCGCCGTTCCCGTGTATGCGCTGGCGCTGGCGCGCAAGCCCGCGCACGCGTGCACGTGCGAATGCGGATGCCACTGCATGCACTGCCGCGTGCACCGCGACCATCAGGCTCGGGCCGCCGACGGGATGGCCGGCATGGACTGCTCGGGCTGCGCGGCGCCGGTGAACGCCACTCGCGCGCTGACGCCGGCCATGCCCTACGAGGTCCCTGCAACCGTGACGGTTCCTGAAGCGCGGCCGCGGCCCCACGACTTCAG
>JBGAOB010000153.1:0-11272 GCA_044222045.1 Candidatus Eiseniibacteriota bacterium | reverse complement strand
CCTGCGCGGCGCGGCCACGCTGGCGTTCGCGCCGCGGCTGGTCCTGCTCGCGGGCGACGCGGAACGCTTCGCCGGCGGCGGCCACACGACCGAGGCGGCCACCGCGCTCGAGGCCGTGCGCGGCGAACTGCGGCGCGTGACCGCGGCGCTGGCCGCGTCCCCGGAGATCGCGGGCCGCGCGGCCTGAGCGCCGCGAGCCTCAGACGCCTTCGACGCCCGCTTCGCGCAGCGCGTCGCGCAGGTCTTCCTCGGGGTGCACGCCCACGAGCGTGCGCACGACCCGGCCGTCGCGGCCGATCACCACGGTGAGCGGGATCGAGCGCGCCCCGTAGGCCGTGCCCACCGCGCCGTCCACGTCGAGCAGCACCGGCACCTGCACCTTCTGCGCGGTCACGTACGCGCGCACGTCGGCCAGGTCCTCGTGCAGGTTCACGGCGAAGAACCGGACGCCCTTCTTCTGCGTCTCGGCTTCGAGCTTGGCGACGACGGGCATCCAGCGCCGGCACGGCCCGCACCACGTGGCCCAGAAGTCGAGCACGACGGGGCGGTTGCGGTAGTCGGTCAGCCGGATCGTGCGCCCTTCCAGGGAACGAATGGAGAACGCGGGTGCGCTGGACTCGGCGGCGAACGACGGGCTCGCACTGACGAGGCCGGCGATGGCGGCGGTGAACGCGATGCGCAGGGATGTCCGAAGCACGGGGGTTCTCCGTCGGCAGGGGCGTGTGGAATCGGTCGCGATTGCCGCGGAGCGTAGCCGCTTACGACCGGCGCGGGGAGATGTCGCGCATGGAATTTTCACCGCTTTGACCGCCTGACGAGACTCGGACAGTCACGTGGGACGGAACCGGGGACGCGCGTCCGTGTAGTGCTTTCATGAACGTCCCGCACGCGTGGTTCGAGCGCTTTCCCAGTGGGCGAGACTTCGCCGCTGTGCTAGCGTCCACGCGCTTCCCGCACGACCACGGCCGGTATCCGGGCCCGACTTCACAAGGAAGGTGAAGCCGATGCCATTCGCGCACATCCTGTTGCAGTCCGGCGTCCGCGCCACGATTCCGTCGTTGGTGCTGCACGCGAGCGCCTTCTCCAAGTTCATCCTGCTCGTCCTGGTGGGCCTGTCGGTCTACACGTGGGCGGTGGTGTGGGATCGACTGCGCCTGTACGCCACCGTGGAGCGCGCCGATCGCGCGTTCCTGCAGGCGTTCCGGGCCGCGGGTGCGGGCGGCCGCCTGGCCGCCGAACAGCACGCCGGCAGCGTGCTCGCGAAAGTGGCCCTGGCCGGCCAGCGCGCACTGGACCCCCTGCTCGCCGCGGGACTGCCGCAGCACGACGCGTTCGAGATTGCGCAGCGTGCGATGGATCGCGCCGCCGCCGACGAGATCGCGGTGCTCGAGAAGCGCGTCGGCTTCCTCGCCACCACCGGCAACACCGCCCCGTTCATCGGCCTGCTCGGCACGGTGTGGGGCGTGATGGTGTCGTTCGTGAACATCGGCGCGCAGGGTTCGGCCACGCTCGTCGTGGTGGCGCCCGGCATCGCCGAGGCGCTCATCGCCACGATCGCCGGCCTCGCCGCCGCGATCCCCGCGGTGATCGCGTACAACCACTGCCTCGGTCGACTGCGGGAAGCCTCGCAGCGCGCGCAGCAGTTCGCCGGCGAGTACCTCGAGCGTCGAGCGGGAGCTCCGCGCGCATGATGGCCGGCCCCGGCAACGGCCCCGGCCGCCCGATGGCCGAGATCAACGTCACACCGTTCGTGGACGTGGTGCTCGTGCTGCTCGTGATCTTCATGGTCACCGCGCCGTTCCTGCAGGGCGGGCTCGAGATCGACCTGCCCAAGGTGTCGAGCCGCGGGCTCGACGTCCGCGACGGGCTCGTGATCACGGTGCAGAAGGAGGGCACGGTGTCGGTGGGCGAGCAGGTCGTGCCGATGGCCGATCTCGAACCCGCGCTCGACCACGCGAACGCCAAGTCGCGCCCCGTGTTCCTCAAGGCGGACCAGAGCGTGCCCTACGGCACCGTCGTCGAACTCATCTCGCGCCTGCGACGTTCGGGCGTCGCTTCGCTCGGCCTGGTCACGGAGCCGCCGGCGGAGAACCGGAAGCGCTGATGCGCGGCGCCCTCACGGGATCCCTGCTCGCGCACGGGCTGGCACTGGCGGCCGTGATGATCGTGCGCGCACCGATGCCCGTGGTGATTCCCGGACCCGAATCCGTGCAGGTGTCGCTGCTCGACGCGAGTGCGATGGCGGCCCTGAGCGCGGCTGCACCCTCGGCTCCGGCGCCCGCGCCCGAGGACGAGGGCGTGAGGCTCGACGAGCCGAAGCCGAAACCCGACGCGAAGCCCGAGCGCGAGCCCGACCGGCGTCCCGAGCGGCCGCGTGAGAACGCGGCGCCGTCCAGCAAGCCCGCCGCTCCGAACGCGGCGATGACGTCGCTGCCCATGGCCACGATCGGCGGCCCCGGCATGCGCGGCTCGGTGTCCGTGGATGCGCGCGACTTCGAGTTCGCCTACTACCTGCGGCTCGTGCGCGACCAGATCGCGCGCAACTGGAGCCCGCCCGCCGGGCTCGGCGCCGGCGGCAAGCCCGTGCAGGCGGTCGTGTACTTTCGCATCGCGAGGGGAGGCCAGTTGAGCGCCGTGAAGGTGGAGGAATCGAGCGGCATCGACTTCTTCGATCAGTCGGTCGCGCGCGCCGTGCGCATCAGCGACCCGCTGCCGCCCCTGCCGCTGGGCTTCCCGGCCGGCGACCTCGGCGTGCACTTCGGCTTCGAGTACACCGGCTCATGAGCGCGCTCCGCAGGCTGGCCGCGCTCGTCCTGCTGGTGTCGTGCGCGGCGCTCGCGCACGCGCAGAGCGGCGACGTGCGGCTGGACTACAGCACGGGCCAGGCGCGCCGCGTGCCGCTGCGCACCGAGCCGCTCTCGCCCGCCGGCGACCGCAACGCGCGCTCCTCGAGCCTGCCGGCCGACGAGCTGCTCGCGAACGACCTGCTGAACTCGGCGGTGTTCGCGGTGACGCGCTCGTGGGTGACGCCGCAGACTCCGCCCGACCCGCCGCAGGGCGTGGTCGGCGGGCGCTGGACCGTGTCGGGCGGAAGCATCGTGCTGAAGGGCGAGGTGCGCGACTTCCCCGGGCGGCAGCTCGTGCTCGAGAAGGAGTATCGCGGCCCCGCGGCGGACTGGCGGCGGCTCGTGCACCGCTTCGCCGACGACATCGTGCTGCAGTTCACGGGCGTGCCGGGCATCGCGTCCACGCAGATCGCGTTCGTGGTGCAGGACGGGCGCAACAAGGAACTCTGGGTGATGGACGCCGACGGCCAGGGCGCGCACGCGCTGACGAACGACCGGTCGCTCGTCCAGTCGCCGAGCTGGTCGGCCGACGGCTCGCGGCTCCTGTTCACGTCGTACCGCGACGGCCGTGGGCCGAAGCTCTACGTGATGGGCGTGGCCGACCGCCGCATCGCGCTGGTGTCGGGCCGGCCGGGCCTCAACACGAGCGGCGCGTTCTCGCCCGACGGTCGCGAGATCGCGTGCACGCTCAGCCAGGACGGCAACGCCGAGATCTACCGCCTCGATGCCGCCGGCGGTTCGCCGCACCGGCTCACGAACAGCCGCGCCATCGACACCGCGCCCACGTGGTCGCCCACGGGGCAGGAGATCGCGTTCACGTCGGATCGGGGCGGCTCGCCGCAGGTCTACGTGATGGACCGCGAGGGTGGCAACGTGCGGCGGCTGAACTTCGACCTCGGCTACACCGACTCGCCGGCGTGGTCCCCGCGTGGAGACCGGCTGGCGATGGTGTCCCGCAACGGCAACGGCTTCGACGTCTACGTGTGCCGCGCCGACGGCTCGGGCACGCTGCTCGTGGCCACCGGCGGCAGCAACGAAAATCCCCGCTGGTCGCCCGACGGCCGGCACCTGGTGTTCACGTCCAACCGCGGGGGAGCCTACGGCCTGTGGGTCAGCGACCTCGACGGATCGCCCCCGCGCCGGCTGGACACGGGCGGCCGAAGGGCGTCTTCTCCGGCCTGGTCTCCACGCCCGGACTCGGGCGGAAGGCCTTGAACCGTCTTCCCATCCACCTCGTTCCGAGGAGGTTTCTCATGATGCGTTCGCTGCTCCGTACACTCGCACTGGTCGCGGCGGTCGCCGCCGTGCTCGCCGTGGCCGGCTGCGCCAAGAAGGCCACGCAGGCTCCGCCCACGCCGCCGCCGGCTCCGCCGCAGACCACCACGCCGCCGCCGACGACGACCACGCCCTCCACGCCCACCACGCCGACGGCCCCCGCGCCGACCGACGAGGAGATCATCGCGAAGCAGCTGCAGCCGGTGTTCTTCGCGCTCGACTCCGACCGGCTCGACGACGCCGGCCGCGCGGCGCTCGACAACAACGCGCGCGTGCTGCGCGACAACCCGCGCCTGCGTGTGACGATCGAAGGCCACTGCGACGAGCGCGGCACCGTGGAATACAACCAGGCGCTCGGGGAGCGCCGTGCCGACGCCGCGAAGGACTACCTCGTGCGCGCCGGCGTCGAGGCGTCGCGGCTGTCCACCGTGTCGTACGGCAAGGAGCGTCCGTTCGCCGAGGGCAGCAGCGAGGAGGCGTGGTCGCAGAACCGCCGCGCCCAGTTCTCCAAGCCGTGATGGCGCGACCGACCATCGCACGCACGACGCGGCCGGGCCTCCGGGCCCGGCGCGTCGCGTTGTGCGCCGCCCTGCCGGTGCTGCTGGCGGCGAGCACCACGCTCACGGGCTGCTACGCCCCGCAGCTGGCGCTGCTCAAGTCGGGGCTCGACAGCCTGCGCGCGTCCGTCGACACGATGCACGTGCGCGACTCGGTCGCGTTCACGGTGCTGGCCGACACGCGGCGTGAGCTCTCGCAGCAGCGCGAGATCCTGCTGAGCACGAAAGCGACCACCGGCAGCACGACGGCCGAGCTCTCCGAGCAGATGGGGCGGCTCGAAGGCAAGCTCGAGGAGACGATCCAGCGCGTGAACCAGATCCTGTCGCGCGCGCCGCAGGCGGCCACGCCCACGGCGCCCGCGGGGCCGCTACCGGCCCCCGGCGGCACGACCGGGCCCGCGCCGGCGCCCGTGCCCGATCCGGTGCAGCTCTACGACGCGGCCACGCAGGACCTGACACAGGGGCGCTATCCGCTCGCGCTCGAGGGTTACCGCGACTTCCTGCGGAGGTTCCCGAACGTCGAGCTGGCCGACGACGCGCAGTACGGCATCGGCGAGTGCTTCTTCGCGCAGGCCGCGTTCGATTCGGCCGCGGTGGAGTACGCGCAGGTCCCCGCCAAGTGGCCCGACGGCAACCGGGTGCCGCCGGCGCTGTACAAGCTGGGACTGAGCCAGGAGCGTCTCGGCCGCAGCGAGGACTCCAGGAAGACGCTGCAGGACCTCGTCCGTCGCTTCCCGCGCTCGGCCGAGGCGCAGCTCGCCCGCGAGCGGGTGGGTGCCGCGCCCAAGCGCTGAGCGCTCGCGTGTTCCGCGGCGGCCCGTGCGATCCCTCGTGATCGCGCGGGCCGCCGTGCTGCTGCTGGTGGCGACCGCCGCTCCGGCGCACGGCGCACCGGGCGGCGGTGCGCGCGCCGATTCCGCGCTCGCCGGCCGCCCGGTACGCCGCGTGGACGTGGTCACGCACGAGATCTGGGATCCGCTGCCCGAGGGGCGCTTCTCGCGCGTGTACGCGCTCATGAACGCGCTGCACGTGCGCACGCGACCGATCACGGTGCGCGCCGAGGTGCTTGTGCGGCCGGGCGACACGCTCGACCTGTCGGCGCTCGAGGAGACGGCGCGCAACCTGCGCGCGTTGGACTACCTCGTGCCCACGCGTGTCGAGGCGTTTCCCGCGGGCGACTCGGTGGACGTGCGGGTGGAAACGCGCGACCACTGGACCACGTCGCCGGAGCTCAACCTGGAAGGTGGCGGCGGGCACACGTACGGCACGCTCGCGTTCACCGAGCGCAACCTGCTCGGGCTCGGCACGTCGGTGTCGATGCAGTTCCGCCGGGATCCGACCGGCGCGTCGCGCAGCGTGTCGCTGTCCGACGGCAACCTGTTCGGCACCCACGTGCGCGGCGCCGTGGGCGGCGGCAGCGGCGAGGCCGGCAAGTCGAACTCGGCGTCGATCGACCTGCCGTTCTTCTCGACGCGCGCACGCACCGCCCTCGGCGGCTCGTGGGCGCGCACGGTGAGCGAGGCCCAGCTCTTCAGCGACGAACAGGTGGTGGCGCGATTCGGCCGGCGCGCCGAGTCGGCCGAGATCCACTGGGGCACCGGCCTCGTCACGCCCGACGGCACCGTGCAGCGGTTCGTGGGGGCGTTCGAGTGGAGGGACCGGCGGCTCGAGCCCACGCGGCTCGAACCCGGCGCGCCCCCCGAGTGACGTGCAGCTGTGGCGGCCGCGCTGGCTGCAGCGCCGCGGCGTGGACCGTTTCGACCGCGTGGAGGATTTCGACGCCGGCACGTCGGTGTCGTTCAAGGCGGGCGTGGCGCCGCACGCGCTCGGCAGCAGCGCCGACGAGGGCTACGTGCGCGTGAAGCTCGACACGGGCGTGGACGCGGGCCGCGGCGGCTTCGGCCTGCTGCGCTCGTCGTGGTCGGCGCGACTGCGCTCGGGCATGCGCGAGTCGCTCGGCGACGTGCGCGCGCGCTGGGTCGTGCAGCCGTGGCGCGACCAGACCACCGTGATCGCGGCGCTCGGGCAGGCGGGCTACCGCATGCCGCGCGACTTCCAGCTCGAACTGGGCGGCCTCTCGGGCCTGCGCGCGTACACGGTGCACGCGCTGAGCGGCACGCAGGCGTGGCGCATCAACGCCGAGCACCGCTGGATCGCGCTGCGCGACTGCTGGGACCTGGTCAGCTTCGGCGGCGCGGTGTTCATGGACGCGGGCCGCACCTGGGGGCCGGGCTCGGCGAGCAAGGGCTGGCACGAGGACGTGGGGCTGGGGCTGCGGCTGTCGCTGCCGCACTCGGCGCTGAACCAGGTGGCGCGGTTCGACGTGGCGTGGCCGGTGGGCCCGGAAAACGGGGGACGCGCGGCGCCGCGCCTGTCCTTCGGATCGTCGCAGGCGTTCTGATGCTGCGCTTCGGGACATCCGGCGTGCCGCGCAGCAGCGCGAAGCCCTCCACGGAGCACGGCGTCCGCCGCACGCGCGAACTCGGTCTCGACCATCTCGAGATGGCGTGGGTGAACGGCGTGCGCATGTCCGACGAGACCGCCGATCGCATCGCCGCGGCCGCGCGGGCGCACGATGTTTCCCTGACGGCGCACGGGCCCTACTTCGTCAACCTCTGCGGTGCGGACGACGTGGTGGAGCGCAGCCTCGCTCGCCTGGTGGAGACCGGCCGGCTGGGGCACCGCTGCGGGGCGGCCTCCTTTTGCTTTCATGCGGGGTTCTACGGCAGGCTCCCGGTCGCGGACGCCGACGCGCGCGTGCGGGCCGGCCTCCGCACCGTGACCTCGACGCTTCGCGGGCTCGGCGCGGCCATCGACGTGCGCACCGAACTCACCGGCAAGCCCACGCAGGCGGGCTCGCTCGACGAGATCCTGTCGTGGAGCGCCGACGTCGAGGGCGTGCGGCCGTGCGTCGATTTCTCGCACCAGTACGCGCGCTCGATCGGTGACTTCAACGACTACGACGCGTTCGGAAGGACGCTGGAGGCGATTCGCGACCGCCTGGGCCGCGACGCTCTCGAGCGGCTGCACGTGCACATTTCGGGCATCGAGTTCGGTCCCAAGGGCGAGCGGCGGCACCAGCCGCTGCGCGAGACGAAGTTCCGCTGGAAGGAATTGCTGCGCGCGCTGAAGGACCTCCAGGTGTCGGGCTGGGTGGTGAGCGAGAGCCCCGCGATGGAGGACGACGCGCTGCTGCTGCAGAAGACCTATCGGAGGCTCAAGTGAGCGCAACGCGCGAAACCGCGCCGGTGGTGATCGTGGGGGCCGGGTGCATCGGGGCCGCGATCGCGTACGAGCTGGGCAGGAAGGGCGTGAAGGGCGTTCGGGTGCTGGAGCGCGAGCTGTTCTCGGGCGCCGGCTCCACGGGCAAGTGCGCGGGCGGCATCCGCGCGCAGTTCTCGAGCGAGGTGAACGTCAAGCTCTGCATGCGCTCGATCGAGGCCTACGAGCGCTTCGCCGAGGAGATGGGCACCGACCCGGTGTTCTTCCAGGTCGGCTACCTGTTCCTGCTTTCGGACGCGAAGCAGTGGGAGCAGTTCCAGAAGCAGGCCGACATGCAGCGCGCACTCGGCCTGCCCGTGCGCACGCTCACGCCCGAGGGCGTGGCGCAGGTCGTGCCGGGCGTGGATCTCGACGGTGTGCTCGGCGGCACGTTCTGCCCCAAGGACGGCCTCGGCAACCCGCACGAGATCACGCAGGCGTACGAGCGCCGCGCGCGCGAGCTGGGCGCCCGTTTCGAGTTCGGCCGGCCGGCGACCGGGCTGCTGATGGACGGCGCGAAGGTCGTCGGTGTGCGCACCGCGACGGGCGACATCGAGACGCCCATGGTGGTGAACGCCGCCGGCGCGTACGCGGCCGAGATCGCGAAGTGGGCGGGCGTCGACCTGCCGGTGCAGCCGTACCGGCGTCACTGCTTCACGACGAAGCCGCTCGCGTTCGCGCGCGAGGACCTGCCCATGATCGTGGACATGAAGTCGGGCGTGTACATGCACCGCGAGAGCGGCGGCATGCTGCTGGGCCTGGCCGATCCGGACGAGCCGCCGTCGTTCGACACCAGCGTGAACTGGGACTTCCTCGAGCGCGTGGTGGAGCCCGCGATGGAGCGCGTGCCGGCACTGGCCGAGGCCGAGATCGCGCACGGCTGGGCGGGGCTCTACGAGACGACGCCCGACCACAACGCCGTGCTGGGGCCTCCGAAGGGCGTGGCGGGGTTGATGCTCGCGAACGGCTTCAGCGGCCACGGCTTCATGCAGGCGCCCGCGGTGGGGCAGGTGATCGCCGAGTGGATCGTGGACGGTCGTCCGAGCCTCGACGTGTCCGAGTTGCGCCTGGAGCGATTCCAGGAGCAGCGGGCGGTGGTCGAGTCGAACGTCATCTGAGCGAGGCGCGCGTGCCCTTCGTCCGTCGCAGCCTGAACCTGGGTCCGCTCGACAACAACACGTACCTCGTCACGTGCCCGGCCACGGGCGAGACGGCGGTGGTGGACGTGGGCTTCGAGCCCGAGGCGGTCATCGCCGCGGTGCGCGAGCACGCGTTGAGGGTGCGCTGGCTGCTCGGCACGCACGCGCACTACGACCATGCGGCCGGCATGCTCGAGGTGCAACGGGCGGTCGGCGGCGTGTACGCGCTGCACCCGGCCGACCGCCCGCTGCTGAAGGTGCTCGCGGAGCAGGGCAGCATGTTCGGCTTCCCGCCCACGGAGCCGCCCGAGGTCGGGCTCGACCTGGCCGACGGGATGCGCGTGCCGCTGGGCGAGAGCGAACTCGAGGTGATCTTCACGCCGGGCCACGCACCCGGTCACGTCGTGTTCCGCGAAGGCGACGTGCTGTGGTCGGGCGACGTGCTCTTTCGCGAATCGGTCGGGCGCACCGACCTGCCGGGCGGCTCGTGGCCCGACCTCGAGCGCTCCATCCGCACGCGCCTGTTCCCGCTCGGCGACGACCTGCGCTGCCTGCCGGGGCACGGGCCCGAGACCACGATCGGCCACGAGCGGCGTTTCAATCCGTTCGTCGGCGACGGAGTGCAGATCCGGTGAGCCTGCGCACGCACGACTGGCCGAGCCGGCTGGAGATCGATCCGACGGCGTACGTCGCACCGGGTGCGATCGTGGTCGGTGAAGTGAAACTCGCACGCCGCGCGAGCGTGTGGTTCAACAGCGTCGTGCGCGGCGACTCCGACCGCATCGAGATCGGCGAGGGCACGAACATCCAGGACAACTCCACCGTGCACGTGGACGAGGACTGCCCGGCGCTCGTCGGAGCGCGCGTCACCGTGGGCCATCGCGCGATCGTGCACGGCTGCGTGATCGAGGACGACGTGCTCGTGGGCATGGGCGCGGTGATCCTGTCGGGCGCGGTCGTCGGACGCGGCTCGCTGATCGGCGCGTCGGCGCTGGTGCGCGAAGGCCAGGTGATCCCGCCGGGTTCGCTCGTGCTGGGCATGCCGGCGAAGGTGGTGGGCGAGGTGAACGACGCGCACCGTGCGGCCATCCGCACCGGGGCCGAGCACTATGCCGACCTGGCCGAGAGCTACCGCGCGCGCGGCGTGATCACCGCCCTGCCGGCGGCGCCCGAGCGCGGCGAGCACTGGCCGCGCGTGACCGGCCGAATGAGCGAGCTGGAGTGGGCGCAGGTGCTCGATGTGCTCGCGACCAGTCCCGCGCGGGTGGCGGATGCGCTCGAGCGCCACGGTGCGGCGGCGTTCGCGCGCCGGCCCGGCGAGGGCCGCTGGAGCGCGGTCGAAGTGCTCGGTCACCTGCACGATTGCGACGCCGAGATCTTCCGGCCGCGACTCGCGCGCGTGCTCACCGAGGAGTTCCCCGCGGTGCCCGGCGTGCCCGCGGAAGCGTGGGTCGAGGAGCGGCGCTACGTCGAGCGCGACCCCGCGGCCGTGCTCGCCGCGTGGCGAGTGGTGCGCGGGGCGATGGTGGACGAGTTGTCGGCGTCGGGCCCGGCGGTGTGGTCGCGCCCGTTCGTGCATTCGGCGCGCGGCGCGATGACGCTGGCGGACCAGGTGCGCCAGTGGGCGGATCACGACCTGGCACACCGCCGGCAGCTGTTCGCGGCGCTGCGGAGCGGCGCGTGATCCTGCGGCCCGGGCCTCTCGCGCCACCGGCCGACCGGCTGGTGGGCGCGCTCGCCGCCGACGGGCGCCCGGTGCACGACGTGGGCGCCGGGCTTCCCGCGGGCGACGGGGCCGTGTCGCTGGTCGTCTCCGACGGGCCGTTCGTGTTCGACCTCGCGGCGTGCACGCGCGCCGCCGCCGGGCGGCCGCTGCGCGCGCTGGTGCTGAGCCGGCTCGGCGCGCATCCCGACGCGAAGGCCGCGGCGTTGCAGCGGCTGTGGCGGCTCGAGGAGCACGTGCGCGGTTCGGGGCTGCCCACGCTCACGTTGCGCCTGGCGCCGATCGTGGGCCCCGAGACGCCGCTCGTGCGCCAGCTCGCGGGCCGGCCGAGGCTGCCGCGCGAAGGGCGCCAGATGCTGAACCCGGTCGCCGAGGCCGACGTGCTGCGGACGCTCGCGTACGCGTTCGACGGCCGCGCCGCGTGGGAGGGCTGGTACGAAGTGGTCGGCCCCGAGGTGTGGACGCTCGCCG
>JBGAOB010000152.1:0-11621 GCA_044222045.1 Candidatus Eiseniibacteriota bacterium | reverse complement strand
GGCCGCGATGCGCGCCGCGCCGTCCGTGGCGTCGCTCCCGCGAGGCCGTTACCATGCCGCCTCGCCATGAACGTCACGTGCCCCCACTGCGCCGCGGCCTACCTTCTGCCGCCCTCCCTGCTGGGTCCCGCGGGAGCGCGCGTGCGCTGCCCCGCGTGCAGCGTGCGGTTCCGGGTGGGGCCCGACGGGGGCGTGCACGCCGACGACGGCCCGCCCTCGGGGCTGATGGCCGCGCCCGCGACGGGGCACCCCGCGCCGCGCCGGCCACGCCGTCGGGCCCGCACGCGATCGCGCGCGAGATCATCGGCGAACTGGTGGCGCGCCACGGCGCGGAGCTGTCCGACGCGGTCGGGCGGCGCGAGCTGTTCAGCCGCCACGGCGCCGACCTGATGGCGGCGTTCGACGACTACCGCCGCCGCGCGGGCGAGGGCGCGGGCAGCGAGCCGTTCCGGCTCGAGCTGCGCGAGCGCCTGGGCGTCGACCTGTTCCCGCGCGTCGAGCGCGGCTGATCCCGCGCGCGACGCGGCACACGCCCGCGCCGACCGCTCACTTCGCCGCGTCGCTCCGCATCAGTTCGGGCGCGCGCCGGCCCCACGCCAGCGACAGCGCGCCGGCGGCGGCCACGACCGCGGCGGCCACGATCAGCGTGATCGACGTGCCCACGAGCGGCGTGAGCAGGGCGGCGATCCAGATCGTGATCTGGAACCCGAGCCGCATGGCGAAGTCGCGCAGGCTGAACACGCGCCCGCGCTGGCGCAGGTCGGTGCCCTCCTGCAGCAGCGTCTCGGTGAGCACGAACGTGGGCGCGATGCACAGGCCCACCAGGAACCCGGCAATCGAGAACACCGCGAACCGGCTCGATACGGCGAACGCCACCATCCACACCGACGCCAGCATGAGGCCCACGCCCAGCAGCATCGGTCGCGGCACACGGCGCCCGTGCGTGTTCACCCACCACGTGCCGAGCCCGGCGCCCGCGCCGAGCGCGGCCATCAGGATGCCGATGCGCTCGGCGCCCGGCACGCTCGCGGCGTGCTGGATGTGCTGGTTGCCGGCCACGTGCAGGAAGCCGCCGCCCAGCCAGATCGCCGCGAGCGCGGTGAGCGCCAGCCCCACGAGCGGGCTGCGGCGCACCACGTCGAGGCCTTCGCCCACTTCGCGCAGGTACGAGCCGAGCGCGCGGTCGGGCGCCTTCTCGCGCGGCTGCGCGCGGTAGCGGATCAGCGCCAGCGACACGACCGAACCCAGGTAGGTGACCGCGTCGATCCACAGCGCCGTGCGCCAACCCCAGTGGTCCACCACCCAGCCGCCGACCAGCGCGCCCACCGCGGTGGCCACGATGCCGGCGATCGACAGCAGCGTGTTCGCGGCCAACAGCTGCGACGGCGGCACGATCTCGGGCGTCATCGCGCTCTTGGCGGGCAGGAAGAACACGTTGCACGTGAACATCAGGAACACGAGCCCGAACACGGTGCCCACGTGGTGCGTGAGCTCGTACGACACCGGGATCAGCGCCACGAGCCCACAGCGGATCAGGTCCGACACCACGAGCGTGGTGCGCAGGTTCCAGCGGTCCACCCACGGACCCACGAACGGCGCGAACAGCAGCACCGGCATCAACATCACGTTGCCGAGCACGCCCAGCAGCACGGACGACTGGGTGGTGTCGGCGAAGTGGCCGGTGTGTTCGAGCAGCAGGCCGAACAGCGCCAGGTACGTGAGCCGGTCGCCGAGCAGCGACACCAGCTGACCCCACCAGAGCGAGGCGAAGTCGTGCTGCGCGAGCAGCGGTGCGGTGGAAGGGGCCGCCGGCGGCGGCGCGCCGTTCGCGGCGGCGGGCGCCGGGGCGGTGGGCGGCGTCGCGCCGCGTGCCGGGCTGCACGTCGGTCGCATGGGAGGCCGGGGCGCGCCGCACATGCGGCGCTGTGGCCCCTGGCGCGCTGCGAACCGTGGCGGCCGATCGCCACGCGGTAAAACCCCACGATGCGATCGGTCACGCGCGGCCACGCGAAGTCGAGCGCACGCTGGCGGCCCCGTTCGGCGATGCGGTGGCGGCGGTCGACGTCCTCCACGAGCTGCGACAGCACGCGCGCGATCGAGCGCACGTCGCCCGGCGGGAACACCGCGGCGTCCACGCCCGGCGTGACGACGGTGCGGTAGCCCGGGATGTCCGAGCACGCGAGCGCACGCCCGGCGGCCATCGCCTCCACCAGCACGATGCCGAAGCTCTCGTTGCCGGTGGCGGGCGAGCAGAAGATGTCGCCCGTCGCGTACCAGCGCGGCAGGTCGGCGCTCGGCACGTGACCCAGGAAGTGCACGTGGCGGCGCGCCACGGACGGCACCTCGGCCTCGACCTGCGGGCGCAGGTACGACGAGCCCACCACCAGCAGCCGCGCGCGACCGTCGGTGCGCTCGATGATCTCGGGCATCGCGGCGATCAGGTCGTGCACGCCCTTGCGCGGATCGAGCCGGCCCACGAACAGCAGGTTCACGCGGTCGGGATCACGCCACTCCTCGAACGGTCGCACGAGCGGGTGGAAGCGCTCCACGTCGACGCCGTTCGGGATGACCTCGTAGGGGCCCGGATAGTAGAGCTCGGCGGTGGCCTGCGCGGTCTTCGACACGGCGATCTTGGCGTCGAGCTTCGCCATCAGGGGCCCGAGCGCCGGATGGAAGAGGTCCTGCAGCGCCGTGCGGCCGCCCGTGGAGTGGAACGTGCCCACCAGTGGCCGTTCGCAGCCGTGGATCGCGAGCAGCGGCAGCGTGGGCGCGGTGGGGCAGTGCACGTGCACCACGTCCAGGCCGAGTTCGCGGATCGCGCGCTTGAGCTGGCCCTCGAGATCGAAGCCCACGGTGAAGTCCACGAACGCGCGGTTGAACGGGATCAGGATGTTCTGCCCGATCCGGCGCACCATGGACTCGTCGCCCGATTCGCCCTTGCGGAAGTGGCTCGTCAGGATCGTCACCTGGTGTCCGCGCTTCCGGAGCTCCACCGCGAGCGAGTGCACGTGCTCGGTGACGCCGCCGTAGCGCGGGTAGTACGACTGGGAGACGATCCCGACCTTCACGCTTCCTGTCTCCGGGCCGCGGCGCTGGCCTCGGGCGCTTCGGCCGCCTTGGGCTCCCACAGCGGTCGGAAGATGCACCACTGGTCCACGTGCTCGCGGATGTGGCGCTCGATCGTTCCGGCCACCGCCTGGTTCAGCTCGTGCGTGGTCGCGAACGTCGCGGGATCGAAGGGCTTCTCCATCACCACGCGGAAGCGGCCCGGCGCCAGGCGCTCGCAGTAGCCGCAGATCACCAGCGCGCCGGTGCGCTGCGCGAGCACGCCGGGGCCGGCAGGGAAGTGCATCTCGCGGCCGAAGAACTCCACCTGGACGCCGTGCTGGTAGATGTCGCCGTCCACGACCAGCGCCACGGGGTCGTTGTGCTCGAGCGCGCGCAGCAGCTTGCGGAACCCGTCCTCGGGCGACACGGTGACGATGGACAGCTCCGACTTGGTCTCGCGCACCGCGCCCGACAGCCAGCGGTTCAGCTGGACGCCGGCGACCGCGTGCAGCGTGTAGCCCATCTGCGCCACCATCACGCCCGCCAGCTCCCAGTTGCCGATGTGCGAGCTGGCCAGGATCACGCCCCGGCCGCGCGAGATCGCGTGCTCGAGGTGCTCGCGGCCCTGGATCTCGACCGCCGAGAACAGCTCCTCACGCGACAGGTGCGGCAGGCGGAAGAACTCGAACATCATGCGGTTGTAGCTGCGCATGATCCGGCGGGCGATCCGGGTGCGGTCGCGCCGGCTGGAGCGGGGGAGCATCACCGCCAGGTTCGCCAGCACGCCGTGGCGGCGCTCCGGGAAGAACCGGTAGTGGATCTCGGTCGCGAGGTCCGCGATCGCGTACCCCAGCCACAGGGGCATGCCGGCGATCAGGGCGGTCAACCAGCCGAAGACGAGTCGAGACATCCGTTTCCCCTGGGCTCGTGACGACAGGACTGCGGCGGAGGCGCTCCACGCGCGAAGCGCGGGCACATCCCTTCGCAGGGGAGCGAGTGTGCGGGCTGGAACCCGTTGCGGGCGACCGTAGAGGGGGCTCCGGGGGCTGTCAAGATTCCGGAGCCCACTACGGACTCGGGCCCGACGGTGTTCCCGCGAAGTCGCGCGAAGCCGTCGCTGGCGCCGCGCGCCGAGCGAGCGCGGGCCGCCGGGTGGGCCCGTTCTCGGGTGTCGGATCGCGGCTCCGCGACGGCCTCCATGGCGAGAATGCGCGCGCGCTCCGATCCCGCGTCGCGCGAGGTGCTTGGAGCACGGCGTGCGGATGAGTAGGATGCGCCCACCGGCGCCCGGAAGGCGCGCTCGACGAGGGCAGGGAACGCCGCAACCGCGCGGCCGACATCAGGAGGATGACGATGTCCAGCCTCAAGCTCATGCGGTGCGAGCTGCGCAGGCGGGGCTCGAAAGGGCCCGGCACCATCCGCTACGTGCCGCTCGAGATCTTCGGACTGTGGGAACACCTCATGAGTTCGAAGCACGACTTCGACGTGTCGACTCCGCGTGCGTCGCTGTGGCTCGACATGGAGGACCAGCCCGAAGCCGCGTACGGCGAGTCCCAGTACGAGCGCGTCACCGAGGTGACGGCGTTCGTGTACTCCGAGCGCGACGAGATGTTCACACGCGCGCGTCGCTACTTCCGCGCCGAGGAGTCCGAGTCGCTCAAGCGCATCTTCCTCTCGCACTACGACAAGGGCCCCGGCTCGATCCAGCCGCAGGTGCGCGAGAAGCCGGGCATCTGGCTCGTCCGCGAGGCGTCGGCCGTCAGCGCCTGATCCGCGACGCCGACCCGAGATTCCGAAGCCGTCCGACCGCGTCGCGGTGGGGCGGCTTCGGCTTTCCCACGCGGTGTGCGCGCCCGCCGGCCGCTCGATCGGGTCGTAGGCCCGTCGCCCCCCGCGCGGGCCCGGCCCGTGCCGCGCGGCGCGCCGCGGGAGCCGTCCCGCAACTGCCGGAAACCGGTCCGGTCGGCCGCCGTGCGCGTTCGCGAAAACTCTCGTAAAGCCCGGCGGGGGCACCGCCGATAGATCTCCCGACCGTGGAGTCGCTGGGCAGCCCCGAAACGACTTCGGAGCACCCATAGGACCTGGCGGCCGGCTGCATGCCGGGCACCGCATGTGACGACCCCATCCGGTTTGCGGCTTCGGCCGCGGATCTTCGAAGTCCCCGTGGAGAAAGGGCGGCAAGGGGCTCCATGGGATCGCTTCGCGACAGGGTGGGGCCGTCACAGGAGGAATGGAATCGTGGTCGTCGTCAGCTATTCGGGCAAGGAGATCAACGCCAAGCTGGTCTACTACGGCGCCGGCTTGAGCGGTAAGACCACGAATCTCGAAGCCATCTACGAGGCCGTGCCCGACACGAGCCGCGGCAAGATGGTGAGCATGAAGACGCAGTCCGACCGGACGCTGTTCTTCGACCTGCTCCCCCTGGATCTCGGCGAGATCATGGGGTTCAAGACCCGCTTCCTTCTCTACACGGTTCCCGGCCAGGTCTTCTACAACGCGACCCGCAAGCTGGTGCTGAAGGGCGCCGACGCGATCGTGTTCGTGGCCGACTCCGAGGTGGGCAAGATGGAGGAGAACAAGGAATCCCTCCAGAACCTGCGCACCAACCTCGCCGAGTACAACGTGCAGCTCGACGCGCTGCCGTGGGTCATCCAGTACAACAAGCGCGACCTGCCGAACGTCTACTCGGTGGACGAACTCAACGCCGAGCTGAACCCGGGCGGCAAGGTGCCGTTCTTCGAAGCGGTGGCCAGGGAGGGCAAGGGCGTGTTCGAGACTTTCCGTGGGATCTCGCACCTGCTGATGGAGAAGGTCACCCGCGACCTGCGCCGTACGCCTTCGAACGAGCGCGTTCGCGAGGAGGCCCCGCCCACGCGCGAGATGCCGCGCACGCCGATGGGCGCGCCGCCGATGGCGCCCGCGCAGGCCATCCGCGTCGAAGCGCAGGCCACCCCGGCGCCCGTCGCCGAGGACGGCAGCACGAAGATCGACTACGGCCGCGAGATCGAGCTGCCGGGCATGATTCCCGCCGTGCCGGTGGCGAACGCCGTGCCTTCGCCGTTCGTGGCGCCGATGGCGCCCGCCTCGACGCCGGCTCCCGTGGCCGCGGCAGCCGCGCCGCAGCCGCAGCCGGTGGCCGCGCACGCGCCGGCATCGCCGACTGCGTCGCAGCCCGCGCCGATGCGCGTCACCGCCGCTCCCGCGCCCGCTCCGGCCCCCGTGGCCGCGGCGCCCGCGCCGGCTCCGGTGGCCGCCGCGCCGACGCCCGCTCCGGCTCCTGTCCAGGTCGCTGCCGTGAACGTGGCTCCGCAGCACGCCGCGCCGCAGGGCCACGCCACCGAGGCCGCGAAGCCGCAGCAGCTGGTGGTGCCGATCACGCTGCCCAAGGGCGGCACCTACGAGATCGTCCTCCGCATCCAGGTCGAGTGACCGGCGGGGGTCAACCCCCCGTGAAATGTCCGAAAGCCCGCGCGTGGGAACGGCTTGTCCGTTGACAGCCCCATGCGCGGGTTTCTACTTTTGCGGTCACGGAGGAACTCCATGAAGCGTCTCGCCACACTGATCGTCGCCGTGCTCTCGCTGGCCGCCGCCACCGCTCACGCCGGCCTGGGCTACGACCCGGGCATCGCCGGCTTCCAGCCGCGGGTGCCCATCAGCGCGCTCGGTCGCGCCAGTTCGTGGTTCGATCCTTCCCGGCTGCACCTGTCGAGCACGTTCTCCGTGGGTTCGGGCTTCGGCTCGGGCTCGCAGACGAACGCACTCCAGGTGACCAGCCTCTCGTACCAGTTCCGCGCGCCGCTCACGATGCAGGTGCGCCTGGGCAACGCGTTCGGCCCCGACGCCGCCAAGAGCGGCAGCTCGTTCTTCCTCGAGGGCCTCGACGTCGCCTACCAGCCGTCCGCGAACACCATGTTCCGCGTGCAGTTCCAGAACGTCCGCTCGCCGCTGCAGGTGAACCGCTGGGGCGCGTACCCGGGCGACTGGGGCTGGTGAGATCGGCTTGAAGAAGTCCCGGCTCGCGGCGGCTTTCGAGGCCGCCGCTTCCGTTTCGCCCCGGCGCACGGGCGTGATCCCGTACCTCACGGCCGGCTACCCGTCGCTCGACGCCACGCTCGAGATGCTGCGCGGGCTCGCGGCGTCCGGCGCGCTCGCGGTGGAAGTGGGCGTGCCGTTCAGCGATCCGATCGCCGACGGGCCCGACATCCAGCGCTCGTCCGAGTGGGCGCTGCGCGAGGGCGTCGGGGTGGGAGACGTGCTCGACCTGATCGAGCGCTTCCGCGCCGAATCCGACCTGCCGGTGGTGGTGATGACGTACGCGAACCCGATCGTGCGCTTCGGCGCGCACGCGTTCGCCGAGCGCGCGGCCGCGGCCGGCGTGGACGGCATCATCGTGAGCGACCTGCCGCCCGACGAATCGCCCGAGCTGTGGGCGGCGCTCGATGCGGCCGGGCTCGACACGATCGTGCTGGTGGCGCCCACCACGTCCGACGACCGCCTGGGGCTGTTGCTGCGCCGGTGCCGCGGCTTCGTCTACTGCCTCGCGCGCACCGGCGTCACCGGCATGGCCGGCGGCTACGCCGGCGCGATCGACGAACGCGTCGCCGCGATCCGCGCCCGCACGACGCTGCCCGTGGCCGTGGGTTTCGGCATCTCCACGCCGCACGACGCACGCGCGCTGCGCGGCGTGGCCGACGCGGTCATCGTGGGCGCCGCGTTCATGCGCCGCGTCACCGAGGATCCGCGTCACGGCGCGGTGGAGCGCGTCACGCGCTTCGCGGGCGAACTGGCCGAAGCGCTGCGCTGATCCGGCACGAACGTCGAAACCCCCGGGAGCGCATGCCCCCGGGGGTTTCTGCGTCGCACGTCCTTGCCGTGTCGCTTCGCTAGCGGCGGATCCACCAGAGCAGGTCGAGCAGCACCATCACGACTCCGAAATCCACGGTGCGCCTCCTTGCGAGGGTCCCGCGCCCGGCCTGCCGCGGGGTCAACCGTGTGGCGTACGGCCGCCCGCGGGTTGGCGTCGCGAGCGGGGAAGGCGACTCCCGGTCACCTCACCGGGAGTTATCGGACGGCAAAGCCTCGAGCTTCAGTGCCGGCCGGGCCGGGCGCAGCCGGGCCGAGGCGGCCGGGGTGAGCTGCTTGAGCACCACGACCGTGAGGTCGTCCATCGGCGCGTCGGCCCAGTCGCGCACGGCGTGCATGAGCTCCTCCACCAGGTCGGCGGCCCGCCGGTGGGCATGCGCGTCGAGCACGCGCCGCACGCCCTCGGGGCCGAACATGCGGCCGCCTCGCGTGGCCTCGGTGAGGCCGTCCGTGAACGCCACCAGCACGTCGCCCGGGCCCAGCTCCACGGCCACGCTCTCGTAGTCCGCGTCGGCACTCACGCCCAGCAGCAGGCCGCCGGCCGAGAGTTCCTCCGTGCGGCCGTCGGCGCGCCGCAGCAGCGGCGGCGTGAGCCCTGCGTTCGCCAGCCGCACCGTGCCCGCCGTGACGTCCACGCGTGCGCAGAGCAGGCCCATGAACTTCTCCGGCTGCTCGATCGCCACGAGCTGGCGGTTCAGCGACGCGAGCACGTCCACGGGCCCGCGCGCGCGCGCGGCCGCGTCGCGGAAGTGCGCCTGCACGCCGGCCTGCACGAGCGCCGCCGGTACGCCGTGCCCGGCCGCGTCGCCCACCGCGAGCGTGAACGCGCGCGGCGCGTCCTGCACGAAGTCGTAGAAGTCGCCGCCCACCGCCTCGCTCGACAGCGAGGCGGCCGCGCAGTCGAGCGTGGGGAACACGGGCGCGCGCCGCGGCAGGCGCCGCACCTGGATGTCGTGCGCCACTTCGAGCGCGCGGTCCATGGCGCCGCGCGAGCGCGCCTCGCGCCGCAGCTCGGCGTTCTCGAGCGCCACCGCCAGGTGGTCGGCGAACTGCTCCAGCTCGCGGCTTTCGTGCTCGTCGAGCCACGCGCCGGTCAGCCGACGGCCCAGCAGCAGCGCCGCCGGCGGCGGGTCGCCGGGCACGCCGAGCGTCCAGTGCACGCCCGCCGCTTCGAGCACGTCGCGGTCTTCCTCGGGCACGCCGCGGGCGGCGCGACGCGGCGCGCAGGAAGCCGCCGCCCAGTTCCACGCGGCGCGCGGCGCCCGCGTGCGCCACCGTGCGCACGTTCGGGCCCACCGCGCGTACGGCGGCGCAGCCGTCCAGCCGCAGCGCCACCATCACCGCCTCGCACGCGGACTCGAGCACGACGTCCTCGGGGCGGTCGCGGTCGGCCGCCACGGGCGAGCGCCCGTGGCCAGCGTGCGTTCGTCCGCGATCGGCACCACGCGCGAGCCCAGCCGCATCATGCCGGCGCGCACCGCGGGGATGCGCGCGACGAGGAACAGCAGCGCCATGATCGCCGCGCCGAGCGCGCCCGGGCCCAGCTGCGGCAACCCCAGCGGGGCGAGCGCGTTCGCGAGCGCGAACAGCCCGAACGCCGCGAGCGCCGCCGCGGCGAGCCCCGCGATCGCGCGCAGCGCCACGCGGAAGTCGAACACGCGATGCACCGCGATGGCCCACGCGAACGACGCCGGCACGAGCAGCGTCGCGAGCACGCTGAGCCGCTCGCCCGGCACCGGCCAGCCGGGCGCCAGGCTGCGCGAGCCCACCACCAGCGCGAACGGCGCCGCGCCCAGCACCGTGCCCGCGAGCGCGACGCGCAGCCGGCGTCGCGTGTCGCGGTCGGGGTGGCGCGCGAACGCCGCGAAGAACAGCGCCACGCCCACGAGCACGCCCGCGGCCAGCAGCACGCCCGACGCCACGACGAGCGCTTCGTAGAGGCCCGCGATCGGCACGGGCGACAGCACCTGCCACAGCCAGCCCGCTCCCACCGCGAGCACGGCGGACCAGAACACGCGCGCCACGGCCGGCGTGCGGCCCGAGCGCGGCGGCACCGGGAACAGCCCGAAGAAGTGCACGAACAGGGCGGGCAGCGCGAGCTGAGCGAGCGTGGCCACGAGTTCGAACGCGCCGTGCAGGCGCGCGTCGCCCGAACGCGGGGCGCCGGCGAGCACGACGGCGAACGCGGCACACAGCAGCCAGAACACGCGCGTCAGCCGGTCGCGGCGTTCGGCCCACACCCAGCTGCCGAGCACGAGGAAGCCCGCCGCCACCACGAGCAGCCCCGTGCGCAGGCGGCGCTCGGGTTCGGGCAGCGCGCTCGGCGCGACCCACACCCGCTCCACGCGCCCCGCGCGCTCGCGCGTGAGCAACACCGGCACGCCGGGCGTGAGCGAGGCTCGCGGATCCAGGCCGACGCCCGGCGGGCCGGGGGAGGGCGCGAACTCGCGGATGCGGTCGTCCACACGCAGGCCCGCGCGTTCAGCAGGGCTACCCGGGTCCACGCTCATGACCCGGTCCGAGAGCACCGCGACGCCGGTATAGGCTTGACGCGGAAGCTCCACCGTCGCCAGCGTGAGCCACGCGGCGATCGGCAGGATCAGCACCGAGAGGAGTCGGGGAGCGAGCCAGCGGAGCATGGGAGCGGGACTCCGAACGGAGAACCTTGGTACGTCGAATCCAGCGCGCGCATCCTACGTCAGATCGCCGTCGATGGCCGCTCCTCGTGCGGCGTGCAGCCGGAACGTGTCGAGCCACGCATCGGGCGGAAGCCCGCCGGGAAACGTCGCGATTCGGGCGGTCCGACCGCGATTTCGACCCGCCGGCTCGCGCGGGGAGTGCTGGTCCGGGTTCGGGTCCGGAGACTCCGGACTTGGTCGGGACCGGAGTGGACGCTATTCTCGTCAAGTCCTCGGACGGGTCTGCCGATATCGCCGGTGCTTGAGAAACAGGGCGACCCGCCCTGATGCGAAGCGGAGGCTTCTCGATGCTGGTCCTAACAAGGAAGTTAGGCGAGAACATTCGAATCGGTGACGACGTCAAGATCACCGTGCTGGAGGTTCGGTCCGGGCAGGTCAAGCTCGGGATCGAGGCGCCTCCCCATGTGAAGGTGCATCGCGAGGAGATCTACGCGCGCATTCAGGAGGAGAATCGCCGCGCTGCCGAAGGGAAGTCCGGATCTTCGGTCGAGCCGGGTCGGAAGGACCGTCCCGGGACCTGATCCGCTCCGCAACGCCCGCACGGGTTGTCGCGAGGACGCATGAACAGCACGCGCCGAAGCACACGCGCTCGCACCCGCACCACGACCGCTTCCCCGCGCCCGATGCTCAAGCTGGTCGGCGGCACCGAGCCCGACCGCACCACCCGGATCGACGCCGTCCGCAAGCGCATCCGCGCCGGCTACTACGATCGTCGCGACATCAAGGAGACGCTCGCCCGCGCCGTGATCGACGCGCTTCGCGACGAGGACTGAGCGCACTTCCGTCTCGCGCCCGTTCCGGATCCCCGGGACGGGCGATTTCGTTTCGGATGGACGCTTCCGGCGTCCGTGGGCATTCCCTATACTGCCGGCGCGACGGATCGCCTATGCCCACCAAGACCACGCGCCGCACCGGCGCGCCCCCCATGCCCGAGCTCGTGCGGGCCCTGCTCGAGGACGCCACCTCCGGGTTGCTGCTGATCGACCCGGCCGGCCGGCTCACCGAGGCCAA
>JBGAOB010000151.1:0-12006 GCA_044222045.1 Candidatus Eiseniibacteriota bacterium | reverse complement strand
GGAGCACGGCCGCGGGGCGCGACTGTTCGCGCCGGGCGACGAGCGCGCGCTGGAAGCGGCGCTCGACGCCGTGCTCGGCGAACCGGCGTGGGCGGCCGATGCGCGCGCGCACAACGCGCGCGTGGTGGACGCGCGCGGCGACTGGTCCGTGAACATGGCGCACGTCGCGGACGCCTTCGCCGCGCTCGCCGCCGGCCGTCCGCTGCCGGCGTTCGGGCTGGAGGTGGGCGCGTGAGCCGGCGCGTGCTGATCCTGGCGTACTTCTATCCGCCGCTCGCGGGCGGCGGCGTGCACCGCGCGCTCGCGTGGACGCGCTACCTGCCCGAGCACGGCTGGGACTGCACCGTGGTGTGCGCCGGGGAACACGACTACTGGGTGCAGGACCCTTCGCTCACGAGTCGCGTGCCGCCCGCGACCGAGGTGATCCGCGTGAGCGGCGGCAGCGGACTGTCGGCGTGGCTCGCGTGGCGGCGGCGCTCGGGCGGTGCGCCCGGCCGACGCCCCAGCGGAACCTTCGCGGGCCTGCGCACGCTCGCCGACTGGTTCCTGCTGCCGGACTCGTACGTGGGCTGGTCGCACCGCGCTCGCGCCGCGGCCGAACGTCGCCTGGCCGCGGGCGGCATCGACGTGCTGCTGTCCACGTCGCCGCCCGACTCGGTGCACCTGGCCGCGCGCGAGCTGGCCGCGCGGCACCGCGTGCCGTGGGTCGCCGACTTCCGCGATCCGTGGATCGGCCGCTGGTTCCGCGACCCGCCCACGGCGTGGCATCGCGCGCGCCACGACGCGATGGAGCACTCGGTGCTGCGCGACGCCGACCTGGTGCTGGCCGCGTCGCGCACGCACGTGGACGACCTGAAGGCGGGCGGCCGTGTGCGCGGACCGGTGGAGCACCTGCCGAACGGCTTCGAGCCCGGCGTGGGGGACGTGCCGGGCGCCGACGCGGGCGACCCGGACGCGTTCCACGTCGCGTTCACCGGCACGCTCACGCTGATGCCCGAAGCGGGCACGTTCCTCGAGGCCGTGCGCGACGTGCTCGCGAAGCACCCCGAGGCACGGCGGCGGCTGCGCGTGGACCTGGTGGGACCGTACGAAACGCACTACGCCGATCGCTCGGAAGCGCTCGGGCTCGCGGACGTCGTGCGCATGCACGGCCCTCTGCCGCACGCGGAGACGCGTGCGATCCAGCGCCGCGCCGACCTGCTGGTGCTGTGGCGCCCGGAAGGCGAAGGGCTGCGCACGATGGTGCCGGGCAAGCTCTACGAGTACATGGACACGGGCCGGCCGATCCTGGCGCTGTGGCGCCCGCGCGAGGAGGCCGCGGACCTCGTGGCGCGCGCCGGCGGCACCGTGGTGGCCCCGGGCGACCGCGCCGCGCTGGCGCGCGAGCTCGAAACGCGGTACATGGCTTGGCAGGCCTCGGGTCGCACGGCCCGGGCGCGCCCGGGCTGGCTCGACGAGCACGCCCGGCCCGCCCATGGCTCGGCTCGCGGCCCAGTTGACCCGGATCGCCCGCGGTTGAGCCCGCGGCGCGGCGCCGGGGCCATCCTCCGAAGCAACCCAGATGGAGCGCCCTTGATCCTCACCGAAAACGGCCCGCTCACGCGCGTCGAGAAGCTCGGCCTCGCCGTCGCGCTCGCGCTGGCGGTGTTCCTGATGCGGGCTTCCTCGGTCCGCGAATACGTGACCGACGACACGTACATCCACCTGCAGTACGCGGGCAACCCGCGACCGGGCACGGCTTCGTGTTCAACCCGGGCGAGCGCGTACGGCTTCGACGAGCCCGCTGTGGGTGTCGCTGATCGCCGACGGCATGGCGCTGGGCCTGGACGGACTCAAGACCGCGCGCGCGATCGGATTCGTGAGCACGCTCTGGTCGGTGGTGCTGTTCCTGCAGCTGATGCGTCGCAACCTGCGCATGCCCGCGCTGCGCGCACTCGCCACGATCACGTGGGCCGGGCACGCGTGGATGATCCGCTGGTCGCTGTCGGGCATGGAGGCGCCGCTCGCGGTGGCGCTCGTGCTCGCGGGCTTCGTGGCGTTCACCGAGGGCAAGCAGTGGGGCGCGCGGCCCGTGCGCACGGGCGCGCTGTGGTCGCTCGCGGCGCTGACGCGGCCCGAGTGCGTGTTCCTGCTGCTGCTGTGGGGCGTGCTGCTGGTGGCCGACACGGATTCGCGCGCGGGCCTGCGCCGGCTGCTCTACGGCGCCGCCGCGCCGCTCTTGATCTACGGCGGCTGGCTCGCGTTCGCGCGCACGTATTTCGGCACGTTCTGGCCCAACACGCTGTCCGCGAAGGTGGCCGGCGGTGCGGGGGCGGGTTACCTGCTCGACACGCTGTGGCGGCAGATCAAGGTGGTGGGGGCGACCGACGCGGTGATGGCGGGCGCCCTGATCGGCGCGCTCGTGTTCGGCGCGCGCCGGCTGTGGCCGCGCCAGTGGGTCGCGCAGCGCGTGCTGCCGTGGCTGTGGGTGAGCGCGGTGCCGATGCTGTACGTGGTGCGCGGCGTGCCGGTGCTGTCGCGCTACGTGCTGCCGCTGATGCCCATCGTCGCGTGGCTCGCGTGGCGCGCGGTGGAGCGCTGGTGGGGCGGCGACAGTCCCGAACCGCGCGATCGCCGTGGCGCGGCGGTGCTCGGCGTGGGGCTCGCGGCGCTCGCGCTGATCCAGAACGTCACCGTGTACCGCACCGCGGTGCTGCCGCAGGTGCACTCGTTCTCCGCGGGCCTGCGGCAGAGCCTGATCCCGATCGGGCAGTGGTTCGCGGCGAACACGCCGCCGCAGACGGTGATCGCGGCACCGGACATCGGCGCGATCGGCTACTACAGCCACCGCCGCGTCGTGGACCTGGCGGGCCTCGTCACTCCGGCGATGGTGCCGATCCTGCGGCGCGAGACGCCCGAGGACGCGGTGGCGAACTTCTCGTTCGCGTCGTTTTCACGGCCGGACTACGTGGTCGACCGCGCGAGCCGGGCGTGGGACCTGGAGCGCCGCAGTCGCTACGCCGAGGCGCTCGAGCCGATGATGCAGGCCTCGGTGCCGAACCTCGGCATCGCGCGCCCCGGGCCGGCCGTCTACTCGGTCTACCGGGTGGACTGGGCCGACTACGACTCGTTGCGGGCGATCGAGTCCTCCGTCACGAACCCGCGCTGACCGACCTCCCGCGGGTGGACGCGAGCCCCGTGCTCGCGTCACCTGCGCGAGCCGGTGCACGCGCGTGCAGTGTTCCGACCGCATTTTTCGCGGGCCCGGAGCACATTTTCTTTTGACTCCACCGAGCGCCGGACTTAGTTTCCGCGAGCGGTGGTAGGAAATGGGTGGTTTGGGAAGAAACGGGAACGGAGTGGCCCCTCCAGGGGCCCTTGGCCATGGCGACCTTCTACGGCACCGATCGCTATTCCATCGACGAGAAAGGGCGCCTGATCGTACCGGCGTCCATGCGTCGCGTTTCCGAGGGTGAAGAGCCGCTGAACGTGTTCGTCCTGCTGCGCGGCGCAGACCGCTGTCTGTGGATGTACGCGCTGGAGGACTGGAAGGACTTCGAGGACCGGCTGCGCGCGTGGTCGCTCGGCACCGCCGAGCAGCGCAAGCTCGCGCGCCAGTTCCTCGCAGGAGCGATCAAGGTGACGGTGGACAAGCAGGGACGCATCTCGATTCCATCGTCGCTGGTGAGCCATGCAGGACTCGGCAAGGAAGCCATCCTGCATGGCCATGTCGGTCGCATCGAGATCTGGAATCCCGATGCGTTCCAGAGCGACATCGAAGAGGTCACCGACTTCTCGTCGCTCGTGGAGAAGGTCATGGGAGGGGGCCACTGATGGTCGCGCATCCGCAGGGCGCACCGCGTCACCAGGTCGCGATGAACCTCGAGTTCACGCGCGGCCGGCACGGCGCCGGCGCCCGCATCGAGCTGCACGAGCGCCCCACGGGGCGGCTCGCGGTGCTCGCGCTGCGCGGCTGGATCGACCTCTCCGCGGAGCGCCGCCTGGAGCAGACGCTCGACGATCTCGTGGGGCGCGGCGTGCGCCAGCTGATCGTGGACGTGTCGCAGCTCCGGCACCTGGACTATCGCCTCATCCCGCGGCTGGTCGACACGCTCGCGCGCTTCGAGGCGCGCTCCGGAGCGGTGGCCGTGTGCGGGCTGAGCCGTTACCTGCGCGACCTGTTCCGGCTGTCCGGGGTGGAGCCCCGCGTGGCCGGCTGGCCCTCCGCCGCCGACCTGATGGCGACGGGGTGGTGCGGGGCCTCGGGTGAGAGCGCGTCATGAACCGGTGCTGCTCGCCGAGACGCTCGCCCATCTGCTCGACGGGCCGGGGCTGTACCTCGACGCCACGCTCGGCGACGGCGGGCACGCCGAAGCCGTGCTGCTCGCCGAGCCCGGTGCGCGGCTGCTCGGATGCGACCGCGACCGCGAGGGGCTGGCTTTCGCCGGCGCGCGGCTCGCGCGCTTCGGGGATCGCGTGATGCTGCGCCACGCCACGTTCCGCGAGCTGCCGCAGGCGCACGCGAGTGTCGGCGGCGAGCCGCTCGCGGGTGCGCTGTTCGACTTCGGATTGTCCTCGCGCCAGATCGACGACCCGGCGCGGGGGATGAGCTTCATGAGCGATGGACCGCTCGACCTTCGCATGGACGCGAGCCGTGGGGAGACGGCGGCGGCGAGGCTCGCCGCCGTCGAACCCGCGGAACTGGCCGGGGTTCTTCGCGAGCACGGCGACGTGCGCGAGGCGGGACGCCTCGCTCGTCGCCTGGTCGAGGCCGCGCGTGCGGGGCAGCTCGTTCGCACGCGCGACGCGGCGGAAGTCGTGGGCCGTGCGCTCGGCACGGATCACCCGAAGAAGCTGGCGCCGGTGTTCCAGGCGCTGCGCATCTGGGTGAACGAGGAGATGGAGGATCTCGAGGCCGCGATGGCCTGGCTGCCCGACGCGGTGCGCGACGGCGGCCGGGTGGTCACGATCGCGTACCACTCGGGAGAGGATCGTCGGGTGAAGCAGTCGCTCGCGAAGGGCCCCGAGCCCGCGTCGCGTCGCCGTCCGCCGGTCGCGGGCGAACGCGAGGACGCCGGCGCGTGGGACGTGCTCACCCGCAAGGTGGTGGTGCCCTCGGAAGAGGAGCAGGGCCGAAACCCTCGCGCACGAAGCGCGAGGCTCAGGGCGTTCCGGAGGAAGTCGCGATGAATGGGACCTGGCGCCGAAGCGTGCCGGCGTGGCGCACGCGCGAGCCCCTCGGTTGGCGGCCCGGCTGGATGCTGGTCGCCGTCGCGGTTCTGGGTGTGCTGCTGCTGGAGGTGTGGCAGACGGCCACCGTGAAGAGCCTGAGCGTTCGCCTGAGCGAATCGAACCGTGCGCTCCAGCAGGCCAGTGCCAGTCTCGACTGGCAGCGCGCCGAGCTCGAGCGCGAGAGCACCCGTTCGGAGCTGGGCCCGATGGCGGCCTCGCTCGGTCTGAAACCCGTCGATGCGTCGCAGCTGGTGGCGCTGCCGGCGGACTACCTCGCCGAGGGCGATGCGCCCACCGGCCATCACGGCTCCACCGGGCTGTTCGCCTGGGCGGGCCGGCAAGTGCAGTCGCTCGTGCCGGAAGCCACGGCACGGGGGCGCCGCGTGAACTGATTCCCACACTCCACTGCGACCGGTCCTCGTCGTGCCGGCCGCGCCACCGCACCGCGCACGTGTAGGCCGGGCGGACTGCGTGATCCGCCGTTCCATGGAGGGAAGTTGGCCCACAAGGACATGCGCAAGAGTCGGGTGCTGGTGAGCGCGGCCGGCCTTCTTCTCGGGCTGATCGCACTGTGGGTCCGGGTGGGCTGGCTGCAGATCGCGCTGCACGACCACTTCCAGCGGCGCGCGAACGAGAACCAGATCGAGCACCATCCGCTGGTGCCGCACCGCGGCGACCTGCTGGACCGCGAGGGCGAGCTGCTCGCGCAGGACCTGCGCATCGCGGACGTCGCGATCTACCGCCCGCAGCTCGAAAGCGCCTCGCGCGCCGCGCGCGAACTGGCGCCGCTGCTCGGCGAGGACCGCCGCAAGCTCGAGCGACGCATCGCCGCGATGAAGGGCTATTCGTGGCTCGCGCACGGCGTGCCGCCCGAGGCGGGCGAGAAGATCCGCGAGCTGGCGCTGAGCGGCGTGGTGGTGCAGGAGCAGACGCGCCGCGAGTACCGGCTGGGCGACGCCGCGTGCGAGATCCTCGGCCGCACGAACCGCGACAACATGGGCGCCGACGGCGTCGAGTACCAGTGGGACCGCGAACTCGCCGGCCAGACGGGCTGGATCACGCTCGTGCGCGACGGCCGCGGGCGCCGGATCCGGCTGCCCGGCGCCGCGGGCCGCCAGGCCGAGGACGGCAACTCGCTGCAGCTGACGATCGACGCGCGCCTGCAGGGCATCGTCGAGACGCACCTGGCGCGCGCGGTCGACACGCTGCACGCCAGGCGCGGCTTCGCGATCTTCATGGATCCCTCGACGGGCGAGGTGCTGGCGTCGGCGTGCGTGCCGCACCTGCCGCCGGGACAGGCGAAGAACTGGACGTTCACCGACCAGTACGAGCCGGGCTCCACGTTCAAGATCGTGCCCGCCGGCGGCACGCTGGAGGAGGGCCTGCTGCGCCCGTCCGACGTGGTGGTGGCATCCGCCACCGGCGCCGCCGAACTGGTGCCCGGCTGCATCATCCACGACACGCACCGGAAGTCCGCGTACACGTTCCGCGACGCCATGCGGCTGTCGAGCAACATCGTGATGGGCAAGCTCGGCTTGAAGCTCGGGCCCGACCGGCTGTACCGCTACGCCACGCAGCTCGGTTTCGGCAGCATGACCGGCATCGAGTTCCCCGGCGAAGCGGCGGGGCGCCTGCGCCCGACGGCGTCGTGGCAGCCGCGCTCCACGCCCACGATCTCGATCGGCCACGAGGTCACCGTGACGCCGCTGCAGCTGGCGCTCGCGTACTCGGCCATCGCGAACGGCGGCGTGCTGATGGAGCCCATGATCGTGCGCGAGCTGCGCTCGCCGGAAGGGCGCGTGCTGCGCCGCTGGCAGCCGCAGTCGGCGCACCGCGTGTTCAGCGAGGCCACCACCGCCACGCTGCGCGAGTTCCTGGCCTCGGTCGTGGACAGCGGCACGGCGACGTCCGCGCGCCTGCGCGACCTGCGCATCGCCGGCAAGACCGGCACCGCGCAGAAGTACGACGCGCGCGTGCGCGGCTACGGCGCGGGCATGTACATCGCGTCGTTCGCCGGCATGGCGCCCGCCGAGAACCCGCGGCTCGTGGGCGTGGTCGTGATCGACGAGCCGCGCGGCTCGCTCTACTACGGCGGCCAGTGCGCCGCGCCCGTGTTCCGCGAAGTGATGCTCGACCTCATGCGCGTGCCGAACGGACTGCTCGGACCGGCGCCGTCGCCGGTGGCCACGCCGCCGCCCGCCGTGGCGGCCGTGACCGCGCCCGACCTGCGCCTGCTGCCGCCGCGCGAGGCCGAGCGCCGCCTGGCCGGCTACGGCCTGCACGCCCGCTTCGAGGGTGCGGGGGCCCGCGTGATCTCCCAGCGCCCCGCCGCCGGCGAGCCGGTGGAGAAGGGCGGCATGGTCGTCGCGTGGCTTTCCACGCCCCAGGATTCGTCGGGCCAGCAGATGCCCGATCTCACCGGACTGTCCGTGCGCGAAGCGCTCCGCCGCCTCTCCGAGCGGCAGGTCGACGCGACGTTCGTCGGCCGTGGCGTGGTGGTGCGCCAGGAGCCCGCGCCCGGATCCCGACTGCCGTCGAACCGCCGTTGTCGCGTGTGGTGCGAACTCCCCGAGGCGTCCGCCGGACGCGCGGGGGCCGCCGCCACGCTCGCGGCGGCGGCTTCGGCACGCAAGACCGCGCCGTGACGCTGCGCGCGCTGCTCGAGGGCGTGGACGTCCTCGCGGTCACCGGCGACACCTCGCACGAGGTGCCGGGACTGGCGCTCGACTCGCGGCGGGTGAAACCGGGCGACGTGTTCTTCGCGCTGCCGGGCACGAAGGCCGACGGGCTCGCGTTCGCGCGCGCCGCCGTGGCCGCCGGCGCCGGCGCCGTGGTGGCCGCCCCGGGCGCGGCCGTCGAGGGCGCGACGCGCGTCGAGGTGGCCGATCCGCGGCTCGCGATGGCGCAGGCCGCGGTGCGCTTCCACGGGGAGCCGTCGCACGCGCTGGCCGTGGTCGGCGTCACCGGTACGAACGGCAAGACCACGACCACGTGGCTGCTGGAGTCGATCTTCCGCGCCGCGGGCTGGCGCGCGGGCGTGCTCGGCACCACCGGCATCCGCGTGGACGGCGAGACGCGCCCGTCGTCGTTCACCACGCCCGAGGCGCCCGACCTGCAGGCGGTGCTGGCCGAGATGCGCGACCGCGGCGTGCGCGCCGTGGCGATGGAGGTGAGCAGTCACGCGCTGGTGCAGCGCCGCGCGTGGGGGCTCGCGTGCGACGTGGCCGTGTTCACGAACCTCACGCAGGACCATCTCGACTACCACGGCACGATGGACGCGTACCTCGACGCGAAGCTGGCGCTGTTCGACGGCCGCAACGGACCGAACCCGAAGCGCGCGACGGCCGTGGTGAACGCCGACGATCCAGCGGCGCCGCGCGTGATCGAAGCGGCGCGCCGCGGCGGCATGGCGGTGCACACGTTCGGCACCGACGCGGGAGCGGGCAAGCACGCGCTGTCGCTGGACCTCGCGATCGAATCGCTCGTGCCGCGGCCGGACGGCCTGGCGCTCGAGCTGTTCGTGGAGCGCGGTCCCGAGATCGGCGAGCGCGTGCTGACGCTGCCGATGCTCGGCCGCTTCAACGCGCTGAACGCCGCGGGCGCGTACCTGGCGGCGCTCGCGCTCGGCATCGCGCCGTCCGCGATCGAGCAGGGTCTGTCGGCGTTCGCCGGCGTGCCCGGCCGGCTCGAGCGCGTGGACGGCGGCCGCGAGTTCGTGGGGGTGGTGGACTACGCGCACACGCCCGACGCGCTCGAGCGCACGCTCGCCGCGTGCCGCGAGCACGCGCGCGGCCGCGTGCTGGTGGTGTTCGGCTGCGGCGGCGACCGCGACCGCGGCAAGCGCCCGCAGATGGGCGCGATCGCGGCGCGGCTCGCGGACCGCGCGTGGGTGACGAACGACAACCCCCGCAGCGAGGATCCCGCGGCGATCGCGGCCGAGGTCGTGGCCGGCGCGCCCGCGGCGGGCCTCGCGGTGGTGCTCGACCGCCGGCAGGCGATCGCCGACGCGGTGGCCGCGGCGCGCGCGGGCGACGTGGTGCTCATCGCGGGCAAGGGACACGAGACCACGCAGACGATCGGCGCCGACGTGCTGCCGTTCGACGACCGGCAGGTGGCGCGCGAGGCGCTCGCCGCCCGCGGGGACGCGCGATGAACGATCTCGCGCCGACGCCGCCCATGATCACGCTGCCGCAGCTCGCGCAGTGGGCGAACGGCGACCTCGTGGTGCGCTCGGTGCCCGCGCATCCCACCGCGCGCGAGGCGTTCCTGAAGAGCGGCGTCACCGGCGCGTCGATCGACACGCGCAAGCTGCAGCCGGGGATGCTGTTCGCGCCGCTGCCCGGCGAGAAGGTGGACGGCCACGCGTTCCTCGACGAGGCGTTCGCGAAGGGCGCCGGCGCCGCGCTGTGCGCGCGCGCGGTGCATCCGCACATCGCGCACGTCGAGCTGGGGCCGCTGGTGCTCGTCGACGACGTCACGGCGGCGCTGCAGCGCGTCGCGGTCAAGCACCGCGAGCGCTGGCCGGGACTCGTGATCGGCATCACCGGCAGCGCCGGCAAGACCACCACGAAGGAACTCGTCGCCGCCGCGCTCGGCACCGCCGCGCCGGTGCTGCGCACGCAGGGCAATCTCAACAACCACTGGGGCGTGCCGCTCACGCTGCTCGCGATCCGGCCCGAGCACGAGGTCGCGGTCGTCGAGATGGGCATGAGCAACCCGGGCGAGATCGCGGCGCTTGCGGAACTCGCGAAGCCGCAGGCCGCCGTCGTGACCAACGCGGGCAGCGCGCACCTCGAGGGTGTCGGCTCGCTCGACGGCATCGCGCGCGAAAAGGCCGCGCTCGTGCACGCGCTCGGGCCCGGCCAGCCGGCCTTCGTGGGTGCCGACTCGCCGCGCCTCGTGGCCGCGGTGAAGGGGGCGCTCGCGCACGTGGTCACGTACGGGTTCGCGAAGGACGCCGACGTGCGGCCCGAGCGCGTCGAGGACCGCGGCGCGGACGGCTCGATCGTGCACCTCGCCGGCTTTCCGCCGGTGCACCTGAAGCTCGTCGGCCGGCACCAGGTGCAGAACGCGCTCGCGGCGCTCGCCGCGGCGCGCTGGTGGAAGCTCGATCCGCAGAAGGTCGCCGACGCGCTCGCGGCGTTCGCGCCGCTCAAGGGGCGCATGGACGTGTGGCGCTCGCACGGAGCGGTGATCCTCGAGGACTGCTACAACGCGAACCCGGACTCGATGCGCGCCGCGCTCGAGACGCTCGCGGACTGGGAGGGCGCGACGCGCCGCATCGCGATCCTCGGCGACATGCGCGAGCTGGGCGAGACCGCGCCCGCGCTGCACCGCGAGACGGGCGCGCAGGTCCGTGACGCGGAGCTGTGGACAGTGGGCACGCACGCGGGGGACTATGCGGAGGGAGCGCGCCGGTCGGGAGTGACGGTGCGCGTGTTCGAGAGCAAGCAGGACGTCGCGGACGCGCTGCGCGCCGAAGCCGGCGCGGGCGTCGTCGTGCTGGTGAAGGCGTCGCGCGGGGCCGCGCTGGAGCAGGTGCTCGCCGGACTCGACAGGGAGAGCTGAGGCGTGTTCTACGAGTGGATCTATCCGCTGCACCAGCTTCCGGGGCTGTCGCTCCTGAACGTCTTCCGCTACATCACCTTTCGCTCGGCGTACGCGGCGATCACCGCGTTGCTCATCAGCCTGCTGCTCGGGCCGCCGATGATCGCGTGGCTCAAGCGCGTCAAGCTCGGGCAGAAGGTGCGGCAGGAGGGTCCGCAGACGCACCTCGGCAAGGCGGGCACGCCGACCATGGGCGGGCTGCTGATCGTGACCTCGATCGTGGTGCCCTGCCTGCTGTGGGGCAACTTCCACTCGCGCCACCTGTGGCTCGCGCTGCTCACCACCGTGTGGCTCGGCGGGCTCGGCTTCCTCGACGACTGGCTGCGCGTGGTGAAGAACCTGCCCAAGGGGCTGCTCGGCCGCTACAAGCTCGTCGGCCAGGTCACCATCGGCGCGATCGTCGGCACGCTCATCCTGATGTACCCCGAGCCGGGCCTGTCGCCGACGGTCACGCACGTGCCGTTCCTCAAGCGCACGTTCCTCGACTTCGGCTGGCTGTTCGTGCCGTTCGTGATCCTCGTCGTCACCGGCGCCTCGAACGCGGTCAACCTGACCGACGGCCTCGACGGCCTCGCCTCCGGGCTCGTCGCCATCGCGGCGCTGTCGTTCGCGGCGATGTGTTACGTGAGCGGGCACGTCAAGTTCAGCGACTACCTCAACATCAGCTACCTCGCCTACAGCGGCGAGCTGACGGTGTTCTGCGCCGCGGTGCTCGGCGCCTCGCTCGGGTTCCTCTGGTACAACTGCCACCCGGCGAACGTGTTCATGGGCGACACCGGCTCGCTCGCGCTGGGTGGCGCGCTCGGCGTGGTCGCGGTGCTCATCAAGCGCGAGTTCTGGCTCGTGCTCGTGGGCGGCGTGTTCGTCGCCGAGGCGGTGTCGGTGATGCTGCAGGTCGCGTCGTTCAAGCTGACCGGCAAGCGCATCTTCCGGATGTCGCCGCTCCACCACCACTTCGAGCTCTTGGGCTGGGCCGAGTCGCGCGTCGTGCTGCGTTTCTACATCGTCGGCGTGCTGCTGGCCCTGCTGTCGCTCTCGACCTTCAAGCTGCAATGACCTTCGACCGCCACCATCCGCTCCCCGGCCGCCGCCCGCTCGTCGCGGGCGCCGCGCGCAGCGGCGTCGCCGCCGCGCGCCTGCTCGCGCGCCACGGCGCGGACGTGCGGCTGTGCGACCGCCGCGCCGCCG
>JBGAOB010000150.1:0-11438 GCA_044222045.1 Candidatus Eiseniibacteriota bacterium | reverse complement strand
TCTGGGTGTTCCATTCGCGCCGTTCCCCCGATCGGGCGTCGGCGCTGGCGCGCGATCTCGGGGCCCCGCTGCCGTTCGCGCACGCGCTCGTCAACCGCGGCATGGACACGCTCGACCGCGCGCGCCGATTCCTGGAGCCCGCGCTCGAGGACCTCCACCAGCCGTCCGACATGCTCGACCTGGACCGCGCCTCGGAGCGCGTGCTGCTGGCGATCGAACGGGGCGAGCGCATCTTCGTGCAGGGTGACTACGACGTGGACGGCATCACGTCCACGTTCCTGCTCTACAGCGTCCTGCAGGACTTGGGCGGGCGCGCCGAGTACCGCATTCCGCACCGCATCAAGGACGGCTACGGGCTCACCACCGAGGCGATCGCCGACGCGCAGCGCCGCGGCTGCACGCTGGTCGTGACCGTGGACTGCGGCATCACCGCGAACGAAGCCGTCGACGCCGCGCGATCCGCGGGCATCGACGTGGTGATCACCGACCACCACGAGCCGCCCGCGGTGCTGCCGTCCGCGCACGCGATCGTGAACCCGCTCCGTCCGGGCTGTGGATACCCGTTCAAGTCGCTTGCCGGCGTCGGCGTGACGTTCAAGCTCGTGGAGCGCCTGCTCGAAGGCCGTGGCGGCATCGAGCGCGCGCGCGACTACCTCGACGTGGTGGCGCTCGGCACGATCGCCGACGTGGTGCCGCTGGTGGGTGAGAACCGCGTGCTCGCGCGACTCGGGCTCGACCGCCTGAACCAGGGCAAGCGGCTCGGCCTGCGCGCGCTCATGGACGTGGCGGGGCTCGCGGGCAAGCGCATCACGAGCGGCCACGTGGCGTTCGTGCTCGCGCCGCGCATCAACGCCGCGGGGCGCATGGGCAACGCCGAGCAGGGCCTGAGGCTGCTGCTCGCGCGCGACCCGGCCGAGGCGCGCGTCTGCGCGGAGAGCCTCGAGGAGGACAACGACCGCCGCCGCCGCTTCGACGAGAGCGCGCTCATCGAGGCGAGCCAGCGCGTCGCGAGCGAACTCGACTGGCCGCGCTGCGGCTCGATCCTGCTGTGGTCGGAGTCGTGGCATCCGGGCGTCATCGGCATCGTCGCGTCGCGCCTGGTGGAGCGTTACCAGCGCCCCGCGCTGCTCGTGGCGCTCGACGGCGACCGCGGGCGCGGCTCCGGGCGCAGCCTGCCGGGGCTCGACCTGACGCGACTGCTGGACGGCTGCACCGACCTGCTGCTGGCGCACGGCGGGCATGCCTTCGCCGCGGGCTTCACCGTGGAGCGCCGCCGTCTGCCGGAACTGCGCGAGCGGCTCGAGCGGCTCGTGCTCGAGCAGCACCGCCCCGAGGACTTCGTGCCGCGCCTGGAGCTGGACTCCGACGTGCACGCGGGCGAGTGCGACATGGACCTGGTCGAGTGGATCGAGCGCATGGCGCCGCACGGCCTCGACAACGGCGAGCCGGTGTTCCAGATGCGTGACGTGCGGTTCCAGAGCATTTCCACGGTCGGCGGCGGCAAGCACCTGCGACTGACGGCCGCGGACGACACCGGCACCGTGGAGGCGATCGGCTTCGGCATGGGCGAGCACGCGGCGGCGTGGCGCCGCGCCGGGCGAGGGGACATCGCATTCGTGCCCACGCGCAACGACTGGATGGGCGAGGCCCGCGTGCAGCTCAAGCTCAAGGGCGTGCGGGTGCCGTGAGGGCCGTGTGAGCGCGACGGGCAGCGGGCATCCGGAACTGCGCGCGGCGCTCACGAGCGCGCTCGCCGAGCGCGCGCCGAAGGTGGACCGCGACCGCGCGGCGTCGTGCTTCGATTACGCCGACCACGCGCACGGGCCGCAGAAGCGCCGGTCCGGCGAGCCGTACATGGTGCACCCGGTCGAAGTCGTGCGGATCCTGCTCGACCTGCTCGAGAACCGGCTCGACACCACGCTGACGTGCGCCGCGCTGCTGCACGACGTGGTCGAGGACACCACGATCTCGCTCGTGGAGCTCGAGAAGCACTTCGGCCGCGAAGTGGCGGCTCTCGTGGACGGCGTCACCAAGCTGTCGGCGCTGCACTTCGACAGTCGCGAGGCGCAGCAGGCCGAGAACTTCCGCCGCATGCTGCTGAGCATGTCGCGCGACCTGCGCGTGATCTTCATCAAGCTCGGCGACCGGTTGCACAACATGCGCACGATCGAGTACCTCGCCCCCGACAAGGCGAAGCGCATCGCGCTCGAGACGCGCGACATCTACGCGCCTCTCGCGCACCGGCTCGGCATGGCCGGCATCAAGCGCGAACTCGAGGATCTGAGCCTGAAGGTGCTCGACGCGGAGGCCTACCAGAGCCTCGCCACGCGCATCCAGCAGAAGCGCCAGGAGCGCGAGGCGTTCCTCGACCGCGTGGCGCACCAGTTGCGTGACGCGCTCAAGGAGACCGGGCTCAAGGGCGAGGTGCGCGGGCGCCCGAAGCACTTCTACTCGATCTACAACAAGATGCAGAACGGTCGCGGTTTCGAGGAGATCTACGACCTGTTCGGGCTGCGCATCATCGTGGGCACGCGCAACGACTGCTACCGCGTGCTCGGCGTGGTGCACGACCTGTTCACGCCGGTGGCCGAGCGCTTCAAGGACTACATCGCCACGCCCAAGAGCAACATGTACCAGTCGCTGCACACCACCGTGCTCACCGACGACGGCGAGATGGTGGAGGTGCAGATCCGCACGTGGGACATGCACCGCACCGCCGAGACGGGCATCGCGGCGCACTACGTGTACAAGCAGGGCGGCAAGCTCGACGCCGAACTCGACGAGCGGCTGGGCGGCTTCGTGGCGCAGACGGCCGACTGGCAGCGCACGGCGTCCGACGACGAGTACATGGACTTCCTGCGCACCGCGCTCTACCAGGAGGAAGTGTTCGTCTACACGCCGCGGCGCGAGCTGAAGCGGCTGGCGAAGGGCGCGACCCCGCTGGACTTCGCGTTCCTGATCCACACGCAGGTCGGCCAGCACACGGTGGGCGCGCGCGTGAACGGCGAACTCGTGCCGCTGCGCCAGGAGCTCAAGAACGGCGACACCGTGGAGATCATCACGTCGCCGCAGGCGCGCCCGCACGAGGACTGGCTGCAGGTGGCGCGCACGGCGACGGCGCGCGGCAAGATCCGCGCGTGGTTGCGCCAGCAGCGTCACGAGGACAGCGTGTCGCTGGGCCGCGAGATGCTGGAGCGCGAGCTGAAGCGACTGCGCCTGAAGCCCACGGCCGACCAGCTCGAGGACATCGCGCGCGGCCTCGGCTGCGACGACGTCGAGTCGATGCACGCGCGTCTCGCCGAGGGGCAGGTCGGTGTGCCGCAGGTGGTGCGCAAGCTCCTGCCCGAGAAGGAAGGCCTCGCGGAACGGCTGACGAAGGCTCCGCTCGAGGTGCTGGGCATCGGCCGCAAGGCGTCGGGTGGCGTGCGCATCCAGGGCCTCACGAACGTGATGGTGTCCTACGCGCGCTGCTGCCAGCCGGTGCCCGGCGATCCCGTGGTCGGGCTGGTCACCGTGGGACGCGGCGTGTCGGTGCACCGCCAGGACTGCCCGAACACGTTCCGCGACGCGGGCGTGGCCGACCGGCGCGTGGCCGTGGAGTGGGATGCCGCCCCGGTCGACACGTTCCCGGTCCGGCTGCTCGTGCGCGGCAACGACCGTCCGCAGCTGCTGGCCGACATCGCGAAGGCGATCAGCGCCTGCAACGTGAACATCCGCCAGGCGGGCATGGCGAGCGAGGACAAGACGGCGCGCGGCGTGTTCGTGGTGGAGGTGCCGCACCTGGCCAAGCTGAACGACGTGGTGGCGGCGATCCGCCGGCTGCCGGGCGTGACGGGCGTGGAACGGCGCCAGCGGCTCGGCCGCGCGCGACCCGCGGCCGCGGACGACGACGACGACGCATGAGAGCGCTCGTGCAGCGGGTGACGCGCGCGAGCGTGACGGTGGACGGCCGCGTGACGGGCGCCGTGCGCCACGGCCTGCTGGTGCTGGTCGGCGCGACGCACGCCGACGGCGCCGACGAGGTGCGCTGGCTCGCGGTGAAGGTCGCCGGCCTGCGCGTGTTCGCCGACGACGAAGGCCGCATGAACCGCGACGTGCGCGAAGCGGGCGGCGGCGTCCTGGTGGTGCCGCAGTTCACGCTGTACGGCGACGTGCGGCGCGGACGGCGGCCGGGCTTCGAGGCGGCCGCGCGGCCCGAGGTGGCCGAGCCGCTGTTCGAGGCGTTCTGCGCCGCGCTCGCGGCGGAAGGCGTGCCGGTGGAACGCGGCGTGTTCCGCGCGCACATGGAGGTGGAACTCGTGAACGACGGTCCGGTGACGCTGATGCTGGAGACGCCCGCGCCGGGGAGCGCGACGTGAGCGCGCGCACGCCGATCTTCTGGCGCGGCCGCGCGCCGCTCGTGCTCGCGAGCGCGTCGCCGCGCCGCGTGGCGCTGCTGCGGCAGGCGGGCGCGGCGTTCACGGTGGTCGACCCCGGGCCCGATCGCGAGTGGCCGGGGCAGGCCGAGCCGCGGCACGGCGTGCGCGCGCTCGCGCTCGACAAGGCGCGCCGGGTGAGCGTGAAGAAGCCCGACGCCGTGGTGCTGGGGGCGGACACCGTGGTGGTCGTGCGCGGCACGCGCCTCGGCAAGCCCGCGAACGTCGAGGAAGCGGTGGAGATGCTGCGGCGCCTGCACGGCCGCCAGCACGAGGTGTGGACCGGCATCGCGGTGGTGCACGGCGGCGAGCAGCGCACGGCCGCGGAGGTCACGCGCGTGCACTTCGCGCGGCTCGGCGACGACGACATCCGCGCGTACGTGCGCACGGGCGAGCCCCTGGACAAGGCGGGCGCGTACGGCATCCAGGGGATCGCCGGGCAGTTCATCCGCCGCATCGACGGCGACTACACGACGGTGGTGGGCCTGCCTCTCGCGCGGCTCCGGGGGCTGCTCGCGGATTTCGCCTGAGTGCCGTCCGAGCCGATCGTGCCGGAGCGCCGACGGGGACGAGGCATCGAATTCCCCCGAAACCCGGCGCCGGGGACGGCTCCCGGCGGCCGACCGGGCGATGAAGCACGCTCCGCGGCCGCGTGCGGAGCGGCCCGGGACGCGGTCGGAACGGGCCGTCCGCTTGACACTCGGGGGCCCGGACCCCTAGATTGCCGCGTTTCTTGGGGCAGTCGGCGTCGTCCCGCGCCAGTTGCGCGGGAGTCCCGACGCCGTGCCGCGTCGGGGAAGCGCCCCGACGCCTGTCATTCGCGGGAGGTTGGATGAAGACCTATTCCGCCCGAGAGGGAGACATCCAGCGTCGCTGGCTCGTCGTGGACGCCGAAGGGAAGACCCTCGGCCGTCTCGCCGCGCAGGTGGCGACGGTGCTCAAGGGCAAGCACAAGCCGATCTACACGCCGCACATGGATACCGGTGACCACGTCATCGTGATCAATGCGGCCCATGTTCGGCTGACCGGCGCGAAGGTGGAGAAGAAGACGTACTTCCATCACACGCTCTATCCGGGTGGCGCCACCTGGACGAAGATGACCGAGATGCTGCAGAAGCATCCGGAGCGCGTGGTGCAGAAGGCGGTCCGCGGCATGCTGCCGAAGACGAAGCTGGGTGACGCCATGGCGAAGAAGCTGAAGGTCTACGCCGGCGCCGAACACCCGCACGTCGCGCAGCAGCCGGAAACCTGGAACCTCGAGGCCTGAAAGGGGAGAGACGATGGCTGCCACGACCACCACGAAGCCCCTCACGGGCCGTCGCAAGGAAGCAGTCGCGCGCGTCCGCCTGACGCCCGGTACGGGCAAGGCGATGATCAACGGCCGTGCGATTCGTGATTACCTCACCCGCGATTCGCTGGTGCTGATCGCCCTGCGTCCGCTCACGCTCACGAACACCGCCGGCGCACTCGACGTGACCGCGCGCGTGGCGGGCGGCGGACTCACGGGCCAGGCTGGTGCGGTGAGTCTCGCGATCGCCCGCGCACTGTCGCGCCAGGATGAGGCGCACAAGGCGCTCCTCGGTCGGGCCGGCCTCCTCACGCGCGACTCGCGCATGAAGGAGCGCAAGAAGTACGGCCAGCCGGGCGCCCGCAAGCGGTTCCAGTTCAGCAAGCGCTGATCCCTTCATACATCACGCACGCCCCACGCGAGGCGCCGGGGTGTCCGCCCATGGCGGACCGGAGCGCCCTTCGACGTCGCGAGGCGGAGGAACAACCCGAGAAGGAGGCTCTCGTGGCCGAGATCACGATGAAAGATCTGCTCGAAGCAGGAGTTCACTTCGGGCACCAGACCCGGCGCTGGAATCCGCAGATGAAGAAATTCATCTTCATGGAGCGCAACGGGATCTACATCATCGATCTGCAGAAGACGCTGAAGTGCATCCAGGACGCCCGCGCCGCGATCCAGAAGGTCGTGCGTGGGGGCGGACACGTGCTGTTCGTGGGAACGAAGAAGCAGGCCAAGGGCATCATCGTCGAGGAGACGGCTCGCTCGGGCCAGTTCCACGTCACCGAGCGCTGGCTCGGCGGCATGCTCACGAACTTCAAGACCATCCGGACGAGCATCAAGCGGTTGAAGGAGCTCGACCAGATGGCCGAAGACGGCACGTTCGAGAAGCTCGCGAAGAAGGAAGTGTCGCGCCTCGGGCGCGAGCGCGAGCGGCTCCAGTTCGCCTTCGCGGGCATCAAGGAGATGCCGGGCCTGCCGGCGCTCGTGTTCGTCATCGACACGAAGAAGGAGAAGATCGCGGTGGCCGAGGCGAACCGCCTGGGCATCCCGATCGTCGGCATCGTGGACACGAACTGCGACCCGAGCGTCATCAACTACCCGATCCCGGGCAACGACGACGCCATCCGCGCGATCAAGCTGTTCGCGGGCATGGTGTCGGACACGATCCTCGAAGCGCGCTCCATGGCGCTCGAGGGCTCGGACCAGGAGACGGTTTCCTACGGCGGCGACGCGGGCGACACCGAGGGTGCCACGGCTCCGGCCGGCGCCTGATCCCACCCCTTTCGACGTCTCACCACCGCGCCCGTCCGCAGCCGATGCCGCGGGCGGGCGTTGTCACACAGGAGTGCTTCATGACGATCACGGCGGACATGGTCAAGCAGCTCCGGGACATGACCGGAGCGGGCATGATGGAGTGCAAGAAGGCTCTCGGTGAAACGAACGGCGATCTCGACAAGGCCGTCGACGTGCTGCGCAAGGCGGGCGCGGCCAAGGCCGAGAAGCGCGCGGATCGCGCCGCTTCCGAGGGCGTGGTCGAGGCGTACATCCACCCGGGCAACCGCGTGGGCGTGCTGATCGAGGTGAACTGCGAGACGGATTTCGTCGCGCGCACCGACGACTTCAAGGCGCTCGTGCGCGACCTCGCCATGCAGGCGGCGGCCGCCGGCGCCGACTACGTGCGCCGCGAGGAAGTGCCCGCGGAGCGCGTGGCGCACGAACGCGAGATCTACGCCGCGCAGCTCGCCAGCGAGGGCAAGCCGGCGAACATCATCGACAAGATCCTCGACGGCAAGGTCAACAAGTACTACTCCGAGATCTGCCTGCTCGAGCAGCCGTTCATCAAGGACGACAAGCAGACGGTGGAAGCGCTCGTGAAGTCGGCCTCGGCCAAGACGGGCGAGAACATCGTCGTGAAGCGCTTCGTGCGCTTCCGGCTCGGGGAGTCGTGAGCGCGACACCCCGTTACCGCCGCATCCTCCTCAAGCTGAGCGGTGAGCTGCTCGCGGGCGAGGCGGGTCACGGCATCTCCGACGAGATCCTCGCGGGCATCGCCGGGGAGATCCGCGACGTTCACGCGCTCGGCATCGAGGTGGGCATCGTGCTCGGCGGCGGCAACATCTTCCGCGGGCTCGCCGCCAGCACGCGCGGCATGGACCGTGTGGGCGCCGATCACATGGGCATGCTCGCCACGGTCATCAACTCGCTCGCGCTGCAGCACGCGCTCGAGAAGCACGGTCTGTACACGCGGGTGATGTCGGCGATCCAGATGGACCAGGTCTGCGAGCCGTTCATCCGCCGCCGCGCCGTGCGCCACCTGGAGAAGGGGCGCATCGTGGTGCTGGCGGCCGGAACGGGCAATCCGTACTTCACGACCGACACCGCGGCCGCGCTGCGGGCGATCGAGACGGGCGCGGAAGTGATCCTGAAGGGCACGAAGGTGGACGGTGTCTACTCGGGTGATCCGAAGAAGGACCCGTCCGCGACGTTCTTCCCGTCGATCAGCTATCTGGATATCCTCAACCGCGGCCTCAAGGTCATGGATTCGACCGCGATCACGCTGTGCATGGACAACCGCTTGCCCCTCGTGGTGTTCAACGTGGGCGTGCGCGGCAACCTCGTGAAGATCATGCACGGCGAGACGGTCGGCACCCGAGTGGGGGAGTGACGGCGATGATCAACAAGCTGCTGGGCGAGACCGAAGATCGGATGAAGAAGGCGCTGGAGTCCGTGCGGCACGAGATGAGCGGCGTGCGCACCGGCAAGGCGAGCCCGGGCCTGCTCGACACGGTGAAGGTGGACGCGTACGGCTCGCACGTGCCGATTCAGCAGGTGGGTTCCGTGAGCGCGCCCGAGCCGCGGCTGCTCGTCGTGCAGCCGTGGGACAAGAGCCTGATCAAGGCCATCATCAAGGGCATCAACGAAGCGAACATGGGGCTGAATCCCACGGACGACGGCATCGTGGTGCGCATCCCGATTCCGACGCTGACCGAGGAACGCCGCAAGGACCTCGTGAAGCTGATCGCGAAGTTCGCCGAGGAAGGCCGCGTGCACGTGCGCCAGGTGCGCCACGACCTGAACAAGACGATCAAGGAGCGCGAGCACGAGGGCGAGATCCCGGCCGACGACGCGAAGCGGCTGACCGCGGACGTGCAGAAGCTCACGGACAAGTACATCGGGCTGATCGACGACCTGCTCAAGCACAAGACCACCGAAGTGATGGCCGTCTAGGGATCCCGGTCACACCGTGCCCAGTCGCTCGCTCACCGCCGAAGAGCTGATCGAGGCCGGCAACGTCCCGCGCCACATCGCCATCATCATGGACGGCAATGGCCGATGGGCGAAGGCCCGCGGACTGCCGCGCGTGATGGGGCACCGTGCGGGGCGCGAGTCGGTGCGCGAGGTGGTGCGCGGGTGCTCGGCGCTCGGCGTCGAAGTGCTGACGCTGTACTCGTTCTCGACCGAGAACTGGCAGCGGCCCGCGCGCGAGGTGACGTCGCTCATGACGATCCTCCGCCAGACGCTGCGCGGGGAGCGCCGCGAACTGCGCGAGAACAACGTGCGGCTGGGCGTGATCGGCCGGGCCCAGGATCTGCCGGCGGCCGTGCGCGAGGAGATCGCGGCGACGCAGGAGTACCTGTCGTCGTGCACCGGCCTGCAGCTCAATCTGGCGCTGTCCTACAGCGGGCGCGCCGAGATCGTGGACGCGGTGCGCCGGCTCGTGGCCGACGCGCGCACGAACGGGCTGCAGCCGCGCGACGTGGACGAGGAGCTGCTGTCGAGCTACCTCACCACGGTCGGCCTGCCCGATCCGGACCTGCTGATCCGTACGGGCCGCGAGACGCGGGTGTCGAACTTCATGCTGTGGCAGCTCGCGTACGCGGAACTGTGGTTCACCGAGACCATGTGGCCCGACTTCCGCCGCCGCCACCTGTTCCAGGCGGTCGCGGATTTCCAGGGCCGTGAACGCCGTTTCGGACGCGCGGACTGAAGCGGTCGATCCCGTGAGCGCTGCCGCGCCGTCCTCCGTTCCGCCCGCGCCGAAGAAGGCGTCCGGCTGGTCGCTGCGCCTGCGCGTGGCGAGCGGCGTGCTGTTCGTGCCGCTGTTGATGCTGCTCGCGTGGGTGGGCGGCGTGCCGTTCCTGCTGTTCGTCGGCCTGCAGGTGATGCTCGGCATGATCGAGTTCTACGGCATGGTGCGCACGAAGGGCCACGAGCCCGACGTGCCGCTGGGCCTGCTCGCGGCGCTCGCGCTGCTGGCGTTCTCGTACCGGCCCGCCACGCCGCACGCCGCGTTCCTCGCGACCGCTTCGGTGCTGCTGCTGCTGGCGTGGGGGCTGCGCCGCGCCGAGAAGGGCGGCGTGCTCGAGAGCCTGTCCACGACGGCGTTCGGCGTGATGTACGTGGGCTGGCTCTCGTCGCACTTCGTGCTGCTGCGCGAGCTGCCGTGGCGCGCGGGCCTCGGCTACGCCGACGGCGCGCGTTTCGTGCTGTACGCGTTCCTCGTCACCTGGAGCTGCGACACGGGCGCGTACGCGACGGGCCGGCTGTTCGGCCGCCACCGGCTGTGGGAGAAGGTGTCGCCCAAGAAGACGGTCGAGGGCGCGATCGGCGGCTTCGCGTTCGCGGTGCTCGGCGCTTGGGTCGGCCACGTGTGGTTCATGCACTCGCGCGGCGGCGAACCGTGGCTGCGGCCGTGGGACGCGCTCGCGATCGGCGTGCTCGTGGGCGTGTGCGGGCAGGTGGGCGACCTCGTGGAGAGCATGCTCAAGCGCGACACCTCGAGCGGCGACTCGTCGGACATCATCCCCGGCCACGGCGGCATCCTCGACCGCTTCGACAGCCTCTATTTCGGCGCGCCGATCGTCTACTACTACCTGCGCGTCGTCGTGTTCCAGATCCCGTGACCGCCCGGCCCGGTTCCACGCGCACGCTCGCCGTGCTCGGCTCGACCGGTTCGATCGGCGAGCAGACGCTGGACGTGGCCGCGCGCGAGCGCGACCGGCTGCGCGTGGTGGCGCTGGCCGCGGGCCGCTCGCTCGACAAGCTGGTGGCGCAGGCGCGCGCGTGGAAGCCCGCGCACGTGGGGCTCGAGCACGCCGCGGACGCCGCGGCCGCGCGCACGGCGCTTCTCGACGCGGCGCCCGCGGCGGAGGTGCGCGTGGGCCCCGGTTCGGCGGCGGCGATCGCGGCCGAGTGCGGTGCCGAACTCGTCGTGAACGGCGTGGTCGGCGCGGCCGGGCTCGCGGCGTCGCTCGCCGTGCTCGATCGCGGCGCGCGGCTGGCGCTCGCGAACAAGGAGTCGCTCGTGGTGGGCGGCCCGCTCGTGCGGCGCGCGCTCGCGGCGCACGGGGGCGAGCTCACTCCCGTGGACAGCGAGCACAGCGCTGCGCTGCAGTGCCTGCTCGGCCGCCCGCCGGCGGAGGTGCACCGGCTCACGATCACCGCGTCGGGCGGCCCGCTGCGCAGCCACCCCGACTGGCGGCGCGCGACGCGCGACGAGGTGCTCTCGCACCCGATCTGGGCGATGGGGCCGCGCATCACCACCGACTCGGCGACGCTGTTCAACAAGGCGCTCGAACTGATCGAGGCGCACTTCCTGTTCGACCTGGGCTGGGACCAGCTCGACGCCGTCGTGCACCCGCAGGCGCTCGTGCACGCGATGGCCACGTTCACCGACGGTTCGATGACGGCGCAGATCGCGCGCGCCGACATGCGACTGCCGATCCAGCTCGCGC
>JBGAOB010000149.1:0-11535 GCA_044222045.1 Candidatus Eiseniibacteriota bacterium | reverse complement strand
GCGGGCGCCCGGGACGCGGTCCGAACCCGCGGCTCGCCCGACGACGGCGCGGCCCGGTTCGTGCCGAACCCGTTACCTCACGAGCGTGCGGCCGGGCGTCTCCGGCAGCCGCGGCATCGTCATGCGCGGGAACTCGCCCGTCAGCGCGCCGAAGAACGCCACCAGGTCGGCGGTCTCCTGCGGGCTCAGCTCGCGGTTCAACTGCGTCTTCGCCATCACCTGCACGGCCTCGTCCAGCGTGGCCACGGCGCCGTTGTGGAAGTAGGGCGCCGTGATGCCGGCGTTGCGCCACATGGGCACGCGCCACATGTGCTTGTCCTCGTCCACGTTCGTGACCGCGTAGCGGCCCGTGTCGTCGGTGAGGTGGTACTTCGTCTCGTACGCCGTGCCCTCCAGCATCGGGAACTTCATGTAGAAGCCCTGCCCCGGGTTCAGCGGGCCCGCGAACACGGGGCCGTTGTGGCACGTCGTGCAGCCGATGTCCTGCGCCAGCTTCATGCCGCGCTTCTGCTGCGAGTCCATCGCCGACGTCTCGCCCTTCAGGTAGCGGTCGTAGGCGCTGTTCGGCGTCACGAGCGTGCGCTCGAAGCACGCGATCGCCTTCGCGATGTTGTCGATGGTGATCGGGTCCTTCTGACCCGGGAACGCACCACGGAACGCGTCCACGTAGCCGGGGATGCCCGCGATGCGCGTGACCACGAGCCCGTGGTCGGCCATGCCCATCTCGACGGGATTGACCATCGGGCCCTTCGCCTGGTCTTCCAGCGTGGCGGCGCGGCCGTCCCAGAACTGCACGTTCAGGAACGCCGCGTTCCACACCGTGGGCGCGGAGCGATTGCCCTTCTTGCCATCCACGCCCACCGACACGGCGCGGTCGTCCTCACCCGCCTCCATCACGTTGTGGCACGAGTTGCACGACACGGTGCCGGTGCTCGACAGCCGCGGGTCGAAGAAAAGCTGCTTGCCCAGTTCCACCTTGGCGGGCGTGGTCGGGTTGTCCGCCGGCTCGGGCGGCGCCTTGGGCAGGCTCTCCATGGCCCACACGGCGGTGGCGGCGACGGCGGCGGCGATCGCGAATGCGATCCAGGTCGTTCTCCTGACGGTCAGCATGGGACCTCCTTCGCGGGCGATCTGCCGGTCGGTCAGGTCGCCCTGTCAGGCCGGGGCCCGTCGCACCGCGTCTCGGCGCGGCGCTGTCGCGGTGCCCTCGCGTGAAGCACGCGATCCGGCCGGGGATTCGCGCGGGTGGGGTGGCGCGCGACCGGCGGACCACCGGTACGGCCAACTCGAACACGCGACCACCACGCATCATTCGTGCGCGGCCGCGCGCGCGAAGCGCGGGGATTCGCCGGAGCGGGAACGCGTGTCCACGAATCGTCTGCTAAGTTGCGCCGACCACACGGAGGTTTCATGCACGCTCGATCGATCACGGCCATTTCACTCGCCGCGCTGCTCGCCGCTTCGCTCGCCACCGCGGCCGCGCCCGCCCGCCCCGTCGCTCCCGCCGCCGACGTGCCGTGGGCCGGCAGCACGCACGCGCGGTGGTTCGCGCTCCGCCTGCGGCCCGGCCAGGACCTGCGGCAGGAACTGCAGCGTTTCGCGAAGGCGCGACGGCTGCGCGCCGCGTTCGTGGCGTCGTGCGCGGGCAGCCTCACGCGCGCGTCGATCCGCTACGCGAACCAGCCGCAGGCGAGCGTGCGCGAAGGCCACTTCGAGATCGTGTCGCTCACCGGCACGCTGGCCGCCGAGTCCATGCACCTGCACGCGAGCCTGTCCGATTCGACCGGCGCCACGTTCGGCGGCCACCTGATGGACGGCTCGCTCGTGTACACCACCGCCGAGATCGTGGTGGGCGAACTGGGCGGCGTGGAGTTCGCGCGCGAGCCGGACTCCACGTTCGGCTACCGGGAGCTGGCGCCGCGCCGGCGCTGAGGCTCGGGGCGCGGTTCGCCGCGCGATCCGCGTGCGTGGCGGCGCGCCGGTGCTCGACGCACGCGACTTTTCGCTCGTCGAGTTGCGATTCTCGACCGGCCGGCTGCGCGGCGGCAACGCGCAGGCCGTGAACCTCACCGCCGAATCGCCGGGCAAACCGCCCCGACGATGAGGTAGTGTGCGCCGTCGGCGGCGCCGATATTCGAGTGACCCACGCCGCTCGCGCGGCGCGACCACCGCACCGGCGAAGCGCCCCACTCCGGACCCACGCGGAATCCCCTCGATGCGTCTCTGGACCTGGCTCACGACATCGTGCGAAACCGGCTGGCGGCGACACGCACGCTTCCTGGCGCTCTCGTGGCTCGTCGCGGTGGCGGTGTGCGCGTTCGTGGCGTGGCTCGGCGACGGGCTCTACTTCTACACGGACTTCCGCGAGAACGGCCGGCGGTTCGGCGGCCTGATGTCGCTGGCCAGCGGCTTCTGCCTGATGGGCTGCGGCTGGTCGTTCCTGGTGCCGGCGCGGCGCGCCCTGCGCACGCCGGGACACGGGCGCGAGTTCCTCGGGTGGCTCAACGCCGGGCTCGGCTGCGTCCTGCTGGCGTTCGACGAGGTGGCGCAGCTGCACGAGTCGGTGGCGCACTGGCTGGTGCGGCACCACGTGCCGGGCCCGCTCGGGCTCGACCAGGACCTGTACGTGTTCGGGTTCTACGCGCTCGGACTGGTGCTGGTGTTCGTGCTGCTGTGGCCGTTCCGCCGACCGCTCGAGCCCGCGCTGCTGCCGCTGCTGGTGGCGATCCTGTGCTTCGCGCTGTCCGAAGTGGTGGACGAGCTCCCGTGGAGCGCGATGACGCACCAGACGCAGCAGTGGGTCGGCGCGCTCGAGGAGATCTACAAGACGCTCGGATCGTGGTCGATCGCGATGTGCGGCCTGCTCACCGCCGACGAGGACACGCGCGGCATCGGTTCGGGCGCCGAGCCCCTGCCGCGCATGGACCGCCGGGCGACCGATCGCGAACCCGTGCTGAAGGTGGTGAACCGCGACTGAGCGCGCGCGGGCGCCGCGCGCCGCGCGCGGCCCGGGCTCACTCCTCCGGCGTCTCGGCCGCCAGCCGGTAGCCCACGCCGGGTTCGGTGATCAGGAGCCGCGGCCGCGAGGGCTCGGCCTCGAGCTTGTGCCGCAGCTGCGCCATGTACACGCGCAGGTAGTGGTGCTCCGTCGTGTACGCCGGCCCCCACACCTCGCGCAGCAACTGCGCGTGCGTGAGCACGCGGCCCGGATGCCGCGCCAGCGTGGCGAGCAGGCGGTACTCGCGGGGTGTCAGCCGCACGTCGCGCCCGTCCACCGCCACGCGTCGGGCGGCCAGGTCCACGCGCAGGCCCGCCACCTCGACCGCCGTCGCACCCTCGGTGCCTTCGGTGCGCGCTTGCCGGCGCAGTGCCACGCGCATGCGCGCGAGCAGTTCGCCCATCGCGAACGGCTTCGTCACGTAGTCGTCGGCGCCCGCGTCGAGCGCGGCGATCTTGTCGTTCTCCTGCCCGCGCGCCGACAGCACCAGGATCGGCACCGCGCTCCACTCGCGCAGCCGTTTCACGACCTCGATGCCGTCCATGTCGGGCAGGCCCAGGTCGAGCAGCACCAGCTCCGGCGCGCGCGTCGCGGCCTCGCCGATGCCTTCCGCGCCGGTGATCGCCTCGATCATGCGGAAGCCCTGCGACTCGAGCCCGGCGCGCAGGAAGCGGCGGATCGGGCCGTCGTCCTCGACCACCAGCACCAGCGGCTGCGGCGCCTGCCCGCGCGCATCCTCGCTCACGACGCGTCCTCCGTGGTCACGCCCTCGCCTCCCTCCTCCTCGACCGTCGGCGGCGTCCCGGCCAGCGGCAGCTCCATGCGGAACACCGTTCCGCCGCCGCCGCGCACCCTGGCGTGGATGCTGCCGCCGTGCGCGAGCAGGATACCGCGCGCGATCGCGAGGCCGAGCCCCGAGCCGGGGCGCGCGTCGCGAGCGTCGCCGCGCCAGAACTTCTCGAACACGCGCTCCTCGCCCCCCGGAGGAAGTCCCGGGCCGCGGTCGGCGACTTCCACCACGAGCGCGTCGCGTTCGAGCGCGGCCGTCACCTCCACGGGGCTGCCGGCCGGCGTGTAGTGCAGCGCGTTCTCGATCACGTTCGCGAGCGCCTGGCCGAACAGCACGTCGTCCAGCGGCACGAGCGGAAGGTCCGGCGGGGCCGAGAACGAGACGCGCCGGTCCCCGAAGCGTGGCTCGAGCCGCACGAGCACGCCCCCCACGACCTCCTCCAGCGAGTGCCACTCCTTGCGCGCGCGCACGGCGCCGGCCTCGATGCGGGTCATGTCGAGCAGGTCGCCCACGAGCCGGTTCAGCCGCACCGACTCGTCGAAGATCGTGCTCGCGAGTTCGTGCCGCGTGGCTTCGGGCAGCACCGCCGCGCCGTCGCGCAGGCCGCTGGCGGCGCCCGCGATCACGGCGAGCGGCGTGCGCAGGTCGTGCGACACCGAACTGAGCAGCGCGCTGCGCGTGCGCTCGGACTCGATCTCCACGCGCGTGCGCTCGGTCTCCTCGGCGAGCCGCGCGCGCTCCACCGCGATCGCCGTCTGGTTCGCGAACGTGCGCAGCAGCTGCTGGCGTTCGGGCGTGCGAAACCGCCGGGCGTCGACCGGCTCCACCGCGAGCACGCCGAGCACGCGGCCGCTCGCGACCAGCGGCAGGTGCAGCGCACGCGAGCCGGGCAGCGTCGGCGTGCCGAGCCCGGCGGGCTGGCCGTGGTCGAACACCCACTGCGCCACGCCGCGCTCGTGCCCCTCGCCCTCCACGAGCGCGCGGTCGCCGGCCGCGCACTCCACGCGGTCCTGCTCCACCGGCAGCAGCGCGGCCGCGCGGCACTCGAACACCTCGGCGACGCGCGCCACGGCCGAGTCCAGCAGGTCCTGCATCGAACGGCGGCCCGCGAGTTCGCGGCTCAGGTCGTGCAGCGCGGTGGCGCGGCGCGCGAGCAGCCGCGCCTGCTGCGCCTGTTCGCGCAGGCGCGCGGTGAGCGTGCCGATGACCGCGCCCACCAGGATCATCACCGCGAACGTGATCGCGTACTGCGTGTCGCTGACCCGGAACGTGAAGCGCGGCGGCACGAACAGCAGGTCGAACAGCGCCGTGCCCACGACCGCGGTCACGATGGCCGGCCCGCGTCCGAACGCGACCGCCGCCACGACCACGCCGAGCAGGTAGATCATCGCCAGGTTCGACAGGTCCAGTTCCGAGTGCATCACCCACGCGGCCGCCGTGCACGCGAGCACCACCGGAACCGTGCCTGCGTAGCCGCGCCAGCGGTCCGCGGGGATGGGCGCGGCACCGCGCGCGGGCGCCGCTTCGCCCTCGTCGCCGCGCATCACGTACACGTCGGCGTCTCCGCTGTCGTGCACGAGCGAATCGACGAGCGAGCCCGAAACCAGCGCGCGCCACCGCGCGCCGCGCGGCTTGCCCACCACGATGCGCGAGATGTTGCGCGCCCTCGCGAACGCCAGGATCTCGTCGCGCACGCGCAGCCCGTTCAGCATGACCGTTTCGGCGCCCAGGTCCTCGGCCAGCCCCATCACGTCGATCAGCCGGTCGCGCCGCGCCGGCCGCTCGCGCACCTGCGCCGGCGTCTCGACGTGCGCCACCACCCACTCGGCCTTGAGCGCCGCCGCCATGCGCCGCGCCGCGCGCACCAGCCGCACGCCCGTCTCCGGATCGCCCAGGCACACGAGCACCCGCTCGCGCACCGCCCACGGCTCGGCGATGCCCTCGGCGCGCCGGTAGGACTCCATCTGCGCGTCCACGCGCTGCGCCGTCTGCCGCAGCGCCAGCTCGCGCAGCGCGATCAGGTTGCCCTTGCGGAAGAAGCTCTCGACGGCGCGCTCGGCCTGCTTCGGCAGGTACACCTTGCCCTCGCGCAGGCGCTGCAGCAGGTCGTCGGGCGGCAGGTCGACCAGCTCCACCTCGTCGGCGCGGTCGAGGATCGAATCCGGCACGGTCTCGCGCACGTTGACGCCCGTGATCTGCGCGACCACGTCGATCAGGCTCTCCACGTGCTGCACGTTCAGCGTCGTGTACACGTCGATGCCCGCGGCGAGCAGTTCCTCCACGTCCTGCCACCGCTTGGCGTGGCGGGAGCCCGGCACGTTCGTGTGCGCGAGTTCGTCCAGCAGCACGAGCCCGGGCCGGCGCGCCAGCGTGCCGTCGAGGTCGAACTCGGGCAGCCGGACGCCGCGGTAGTCCACCTCGCGGCGCGGCAGCACCTCGAGCCCGTCGAGCAGCGCCTCGGTCTCGCGGCGGCCGTGCGTCTCGACCAGCCCCACGACCACGTCCGTGCCGGCGCGACGGCGCTCGTGCGCTTCCACCAGCATCGCGTAGGTCTTGCCCACGCCGGCGGTGGCGCCGAAGAACACCTTCAGCTTGGCGCGCGACGAACGCTCCTGCTGTTCCCGCAGCCGCGCGAGCAGCGCTTCGGGATCGGGTCGCTGGTCGGTCACTCGGGTCTCGCCTCCGATCGAACCGCCGGTTTCAGGGCCGCGAGTAGAGCACGGCCGGCGCGCGCGTGCGACCGGCCGCCTGCTCCAGCGCCAGGTTCAGGGTCAGCACGTTCACGCGCGGCTCCCCGAGCAGACCGAACGTGCGCGGCGCGGTGGCGCGACGCACGAGGTCGCGCACCTGCGCCACGTCGAGCCCGCGCGCCCGCGCGATGCGCGGCACCTGGAATTCCGCCGCCGCGGGGCTGATGTCCGGGTCGAGTCCGCTCGCCGAAGCGGTGACCAGGTCCACGGGCACGGCCGCCGCCGTGTCGCCCGCCGCCCGCAGTGCCGCGATGCGCGCCTTCGCGGCCTCGACGAGCGCGGGGTTCGTCGGGCCGAGGTTCGAACCGCTCGAGGCGGCGCTGTTGTACGGCACGGGAGCGGTGGCCGAAAGCCGGCCCCAGAACCACTCGGGCCCCGAGAACGACTGGCCGATCCGCGCCGAGCCACGGGCGCGGCCGTCCTGCTCGATCACGCTGCCCGTGGCCTGCCGCGGGAACGCGACACGCGCGATGGCCGTGACGAGCACCGGGTAGATCACGCCGGTCACGAGCGTCAGCAACGCCAGCATCACGGCCGCGGGTCGGAGACTCTTGCGCATGGGGTCCTCTCAGGTGAGTCGCAGCGCGACCAGCAGCAGGTCGATGAGCTTGATGCCCACGAACGGCACGACCAACCCACCCACGCCGTAGACGAGCAGGTGGTTCCGCAGCACGACCGCCGCGCCGAGCGGCCGGTAGCGCACGCCGCGCAACGCCAGCGGGATCAGGAACACGATCACGAGCGCGTTGAAGATGACGGCCGACAGGATCGCGCTGCGCGGCGTGGCGAGCCCCATCACGTTCAGCGCCGCCAGCGCCGGGTACGTGGAGGCGAACGCCGCCGGGATGATGGCGAAGTACTTCGCGACGTCGTTCGTGACGCTGAACGTGGTGAGGGCTCCGCGCGTCATCAGCAGCTGCTTGCCGGTCTCCACGATCTCGATGAGTTTGGTCGGGTTGGAGTCGAGGTCGACCATGTTCCCCGCCTCCTTCGCCGCCTGCGTGCCCGAGTTCATGGCCACCGCCACGTCGGCCTGCGCCAGCGCCGGCGCGTCGTTCGTGCCGTCGCCCGTCATGGCCACGAGCCGGCCGCCCGCCTGCTTCTGGCGGATCAGCGCGAGCTTCGCTTCGGGCGTGGCCTCGGCCAGGAAGTCGTCCACGCCCGCCTCGGCGGCGATCGCCGCGGCGGTCAGCGCGTTGTCGCCCGTGATCATCACGGTCTGGATGCCCATGGCGCGCATCTGCGCGAAGCGCTCGCGGATGCCGCCCTTGACCACGTCCTTGAGCTGGATCACGCCCAGCACCACGGCGTTCTCCGCCACCACGAGCGGCGTGGCGCCGAGCCGCGCGACCTCCTCCACCGTGCGGCGCACCTCGGGTGGCATGACGCCGCCCTGCGAGCGGACGAACGCTTCGATCGCGTCGGTCGCGCCCTTGCGGATGTGGCGGCCGTCCAGGTCCACGCCGCTCATGCGCGTCTGCGCCGAGAACGGCACGAACACGGCGCCCAGCGCGTGCACGTCGCGCTCGCGAAGGCCGTGGCTCTCCTTCGCCAGCACCACCACGCTGCGGCCTTCCGGCGTCTCGTCGGGCAGCGACGAGAGCTGCGCCGCGTCGGCGAGCCGCTCCACCGTCACGCCCGCGGCCGGAAGGAACGCCGTGGCCTGGCGGTTGCCCAGCGTGATCGTGCCGGTCTTGTCGAGCAGCAGCACGTCCACGTCGCCGGCCGCCTCCACGGCACGCCCCGACATCGCCACCACGTTCGCCTGCGTCATGCGGTCCATGCCGGCGATGCCGATGGCGGACAACAGCCCGCCGATCGTGGTGGGGATCAGGCACACGAGCAGCGCGCTCAGCACGGTCACCGTCACGGGCCGCCCCGCGCCGGCGGCCTGCACCGCGAAGTGCGAGAACGGCAGCAGCGTGGTACACGCCAGCAGGAACACGATCGTGAGGGCGGCGAGCAGGATGTTGAGCGCGATCTCGTTCGGCGTCTTCTGCCGCTTCGCGCCCTCGACCATGGCGATCATGCGGTCGATGAACGTCTCGCCCGGATCCGCCGTCGCGCGCACCACGAGCCAGTCCGACAGGATGCGCGTGCCTGCCGTGACCGCGCTGCGGTCGCCACCGCTTTCGCGGATGACGGGAGCGCTCTCGCCGGTGATGGCGCTTTCGTCCACCGACGCCACGCCCTCGATCACCTCGCCGTCGCACGGCACGAGGTCGCCCGTCTTCACCAGCACGACGTCGCCCTTGCGCAGCACGGTGGACGGCACGACCGAGATCGACAGGTGGTCGTCGGGCTCCAGCAGCTTCTTCGCCATCACGTGCGTGCGCGCGCGCCGCAGCGAGTCGGCCTGCGCCTTGCCTCGCCCCTCCGCCATCGCTTCGGCGAAGTTCGCGAACAGCACGGTGAACCACAGCCACACCGCCACCGCGAGCACGAAGCTCGCGGGCTCCTCGCCGCCGCCGCGAAGCGCGAGCACGCCGAGCACGGTCGTGAGCACCGAGCAGACGAGGACCGTGAACATGACGGGATTGCGCAGCTGGTGGCGCGGGTCGAGCTTCAGCACGGACTCGAGCAGCGCGCGGCGGACGATCGCGGGATCGAACAGCGGTCGCGCGCCGTGCCGCGCGCGGGGCGCCTGGGCGTGGGATGTCGACATCAGCGGAGCCCTCCGTGCAGCAGCAGGTGCTCGACCACCGGGCCCAGCGCGAGCGCCGGCACGAACGTGAGCGCGCCCACGATCACGACCACGGCCACGAGCATCGCGACGAACAGCGGCGTGTGCGTGGGCAGCGTGCCCGCACCGGCCGGCGCACGCTTCTTCGCGGCCATCGAGCCGGCGAGCGCGAGCACCGGGATCGCGAGTCCGTAGCGGCCCACGAGCATCGCCAGGCCGAGCAGGCCGTTGTAGAACGGGTTGTTCGCGCCGAGCCCGGCGAACGCGCTGCCGTTGTTGTTGGCCGCGGACGAGAACGCGTAGAGCACTTCGGAGAACCCGTGCGCGCCGGGATTGGAGATCGTCGCGACGCCGGCCGGCACCGCCACCGCGATGGCCGTGCCCACGAGCACGACGGCCGGGGGCAGCAGCACCACCAGCGACGCCATCTTCATCTCGTAGGCTTCGACCTTCTTGCCCAGGTACTCGGGCGTGCGGCCCACCATGAGCCCGGCCATGAACACGGTGACGATCGCGAACACGAGCATGCCGTACAGGCCCGAGCCCACGCCGCCGTAGATCACCTCGCCGAGCTGGATCAGCCACATCGGGATCAGGCCGCCGAGCGGCGTGAACGAGTCGTGCATCGCGTTGACCGATCCGTTCGAGGCGGCCGTCGTGGCCGCGGCCCACAGCGCCGACTCGCCGATGCCGAAGCGGACCTCCTTGCCCTCCATGTTGCCGCCGGACTGCAGCGGCCCCGCCGCCATGTCCACGCCGAGCGCCGCGAGCCGCGGATGGGCTTGCTGTTCCGCGACGATGCACGGCACCGCCAGCGCCACGAACAGCACCGTCATGGCCGCGAGCACGGCCCAGCCCTGACGCACGTCGCCCACCATGCGGCCGAACGTGCGGCACAACGCGGCCGGGATCACGAGGATCGCGAGCAGCTCGAGGAAGTTCGAAAGCGGCGTGGGATTCTCGAACGGATGCGCCGAGTTCACGTTGTAGAAGCCGCCGCCGTTCGTGCCCAGCTGCTTGATGGCGACCTGCGATGCGACCGGTCCCAGCGGCAGCACCTGCTCGGTCACCGCGCGGCCGTCGGGGCCCGCCAGCGGCTGCACGAGCGCCACCGTGCGCGGCCCGTCGAACGTCTGCACCACGCCCTGCGACACCAGCGCCACCGCGAACACGAGCGACAGCGGCAGCAGGACGTAGAGCGTGCTGCGCACGAGGTCCGCCCAGAAGTGGCCCACCGTGCTCGCCGAGTGGCGCGCGAGCCCGCGCACGAGCGCCGCGAGCGTGGCGATGCCGCTGGCCGCCGACACGAAGTTCTGCACGCCGAGCGCGGCCATCTGCGTGAGGTACGACATCGTCGTTTCGCCGCCGTAGCCCTGCCAGTTCGTGTTCGTGGCGAAGCTCACCGCGGTGTTGAACGCCGAGTCGGAGATGACCGCGCCCAGGTGCTGCGGGTTCAGCGGCAGGACGCCCTGCAGGCGCTGCAGCGCGTACACCACCAGCAGGCCGAGCGCATTGAACGTGAGCATCGCGAGCGCGTAGCCCTTCCAGTCCTGCTCGACCGCAGGGTTCACGCCGCTCCAGCGGTAGAACAGGCGCTCGAGCGGGCCGAGCACCGGCGTGAGCCACGTGCGGCGGCCGTCGAGCACGTCGGCCATGAAGTCGCCGAGCGGGCGCACCAGAGCCAGCAGCACCACCATGTACAGGATCGCCGGCATCCCGGCCTGCGCGTTCATCAGAACCGCTCCGCCCGCAGCAGCGCGTAGCCCAGGTAGATCAGCAATCCCAGCGCGAGCAGCAGGCCCACCACGTCGATCGCACGCATCGCGGCCTCAGCGCAGCCGGTCGCAGGCCGCGACCAGGCCGCGGAACGCCGCGATCGAGACGAACACCAGCACGAGCCAACCGAGATCGGTCATCACGTCCTCCTCCGGGAACCAGGTCACGGGAGGATTGGACGCTCGCGCGCGGGCGCCGGCGAATCAGGAGATCGCGCGGGCACCTCAAGAACGCATCAAGATCGCGGCGGGGTACCGGCCCCGGCGCGAAGCGGCCGGCCCGTTGCGCGCCACCGCGCGCCGCTCACCCGCCGGCGTGCACGCCGAGCGCCTCGATCGCCGCCGGCAGGGAGGCGACACCGCGCAGCGACAGCGCGCACGCGCCCGCCGGATCACCCTCGACCAGCGTCACGCGCAGGCCGGCCAGCACCAGCTCGGTCTCGCCCTCGGCGTTCACGCGCGGCGCGGCGTCGAACAATTCGGCGTACGCGAGCGCCGTGCCCGCCACCGCGTCGCAGCGCACGCGCACGGCCGCCACG
>JBGAOB010000148.1:0-11637 GCA_044222045.1 Candidatus Eiseniibacteriota bacterium | reverse complement strand
CGAGAACTCCTCGTCGACCAGGTGCTCGGCGACGCGCTCGTCGACGCCCTTGTAGCGGCCGCAGACGATGACGAGATGATCGAGACCCGCCCACTCGATGGCGCGCGCCTGGTCGAACCGCGCGCCCTGCGGCGAGGTCAGCGCGACTTTGCAGGTCGCGGGCCGCTGGCCCTTGGGCAGCAGCGCCGAGCACCAGGAGGCCCGGTCAGGTCAGCTCGATCTTCATGATCATGCCCGGGCCGCCGCCGAACGGGCTGTCGTCCACGGTCTGGTGGAAGTCGTCCGTGAACGTGCGCAGGTTGACGACCTCGACCTCGAGCCGGCCGGCCTCGCGGGCGACGCGGATCATGCCTTCCGCGAACGGGCTCGTGAACCAGTCCGGGAAGATGGTGACGATCGTCACCTTCACGGTCAGAGCTCCAGCAGGCCGGGCGGCGGGTCGACGGTGATGACGCCGGCCGCGAGGTCCACGCGCGAGGAACGGTTTCGTAGGCCGGCACCAGCAGCTCGCGGCCGTCGCGCTCGACGATGTACAGCGGCTGCGCGGCGGCGGTGCTGATGTCGCGCACCACGCCGAGGTCGTTGCCGTCGGTGCTGACGACGCAGGCCGACGAGCTGGAACGCGCTTGGGCCGCCACGCCAGGCCGAGCAGGCGCGCCGCGTCGCCCACAGCTCGCCGTTGGTGCAGTTGGCCGCCGCTCCTCGCGGTCGCCGATGCCCGCGAACACGGCGAGCAGGCGCTCGTGAGTGGCGCGCATCTCGCGCAGTTCGAGCGCGCTGCCTCGCTCGCCGCGGCCGCGCCATTCGAGGCGGCCAACCGCGAGCCACTCGGCGGTCAGCGACGTGCGGTCGACGTAGATCTCGCCGGCGATGCCGTGCAGCCGCCCGACGCGGCCCAGGAAGACGAGCTTAGTCGGCAATCTCGAGCGTCATCCGGCGGTCGACGCGCGACGCGGCGGCGCCGAGCGCGAGGCTGCAGCGAGCGCGCGGTGCGTCCCTGCTTGCCGATGACGTGCCGAGATCGTCCCGGCCTGCACGTGCAGTTCGAGCACGCCGTCGTCGCCGGCGGACAGGATCTCGACCGAGACGTCGTCCGGGTGGTCCACGAGGCCCTTGGCCATGTAGCCCACGAGGTCGCGGAGCTGGAAGTCCTGCTCGTCGGGTTCGCGCTGGATGCGCTCGCGCACCGGGCGCGGCGCCCCGATCACCTCGGCGGCGGGGCCGGACGGGCGATCGGCACGGACGATAGTCGCAGCCCGCTCCAGCAGAGCAGGATCGTCAACGGGACCGACAGGAGGAGCGTTGGAATCGGACTGTTGAGGCGCAGCGTAACGATTCCGCCTGCGCATAGGACGGCCCCACTGAGCCAGATCACCAGAACGGTTCGAATCGGACATTTCAGGACACTCGCCAGTCGGTGGTTGGTGTGGTCCTTGCCGCCCAGGTACACCGGGCGGCCGTCACGGAGGCGGGTGACGACCACGAAGATGAGATCGAAGGCCGGGTACGCCAGCACGATCACCGGCCCTGCCTGCCCCCAGCCGGGGGGCGCCCCCTTCATCGCCAGTAGCGCCGAAGCGCCGAGACTATAACCCAAGAGCAGGCTTCCCGCGTCGCCGAGGAAGATCCGGGCCTTCGGGAAGTTGTGGGGCAGGAACCCGAGGCAGGCCCCGGCCAGCGCCAGCTGGGCGGCCGCCACCCCGTTGGCCCCCCGCTCGAGGCTGGTCCACGCGAACCCGAGCAGGGCGATGGGCGCCAGCCCGCCCACCATGCCGTTCATGTTGTCGAGGAAGTTGACCGCGTTCATCAGGGCGACCAGCGCCACCAGCGTGATCGCCGCCTCGATGCCGATCGGCAGCCCCAGGTGGACCATCGCCCCGGCGGCCACGATCAGCGTGGCGGCGGCCGCCTGCCCCAGCATCTTGATCGACGGCAGCATGCCGAAGCGGTCGTCCCACATGCCCAGCCCCAGCGCGAGCAGCCCGCCGGCGACCAGGTAGTAGCCCTCCCAGTCCTCGGCCGAATGCGGCATCGCCCGCATCGCCACCGCCCAGACGACCAGCGCGACCGCGAACACCGCCGCGCCGCCGAGCAGCGCCGTGGCCGAGGTGTGGAGCTTGCGCGCCTCGGGGTGGTCGAGGTAGCCCGTGGCCCACGCCAGCCGGACGACCAGCGGCATGACCGCCCACGCCGCGAACAGCGCGAGCGGCAGCGCGGCGAGGGGAAAGAGCGTCACGCCCGGACTGCGGCTACGCCGTCTCCACGCCCACCGGGCAGGGGATCCGCATCTGCTCGCAGTGGTCGCGGATGGTCATCTCGAGCAGTCGGTCGAGCGAGTACTGCGGGCGGTAGCCCGTGAAGCGGCGGATCTTGCGCAGGTCCGGCACGCGCCGCCGCATGTCCTCGTACGACTGCCCGTAGACGCGGTCGTAGGGCATCAGCTCGATCGCCGAGTCGCTGCGGCACATGCGCTTGATGCGCTGCGCCAGCTCGAACACGGAGACCTCTTCGTCGGAGCCGATGTTGAAGACCTCGCCCTCGGCCTCGCTCGTGTCCATCAGCAGGAGCACGCCGCGCACCACGTCGTGCACCGCCGAGAAGCAGCGCGACTGCTGGCCGTCGCCGAACACCAGGATCGGCTGGCCGGCGATCGCCCGCTGCACCATGGTCGGGATCACCATCCCGTAGGCCGACGACTGGCGCGGCCCGCAGGTGTTGAAGCAGCGCACGATGACCACCGGCAGCTGGTACTGCTGGAAGTACGCCTGCGCGAGGCTCTCGTCGACGGTCTTGCCCGCGGCGTACGACCAGCGGAGCTTGTGGGTCGGGCCCATGAGGCGGTCGTCGTCCTCGGAGAACGGGACCGACGCGCCCTTGCCGTACACCTCGCTGCTCGACGCGATCATCACCTTGCGCCGGTGCTGCGCGCAGGCCTCGAGCACGACTTCGGTGCCCCGGATGTTGGTGATGAGCGAGCGGAGCGGATTCTCCAGCACGTACTTGACGCCGACCGCGGCGGCCAGGTGGTAGATCTCGTCGCACTGGGCGACGAGCCCGTTGACCAGCGCCTGGTCCTTCACGTCGCCTTCGAGGAAGCGGAAGCGCGGATGGCGTTCGAACGACTTGAGGTTCTCGATCCGTCCGGTGGAAAGGTCGTCGAGAGCCCAGACTTCATGTCCGCGGTGGAGGAGTTCTTCCGCCAAATGCGAACCGATGAAGCCGGCACCTCCTGTGACCAGGGTCCTCATGTCCAATCCTCGATGTCGGAACAGCGCAACGGGGGGCCAACCAGTGTGCGCCGGCCGGGGCCGGGGCCGCTGGGGCGGCAGGGCCGCATAACGTTCAGTCGCCGCGCAGGGTAGTGAAGCCGGATTGCCGGAGTCAATGCGGGCATCAAGGAATTCTCGGCCGTCCGGGGCCCGGGTCGTGGTGGGGCCGGGGGGCGCCGGACGGGATTACCCCGGCGCGGCCCGCGGCGTTCCGCATTCCCCGCGCGGCCGCGAACCTACCCACGCTGGGGGTGTCCACGAGCCACCGCCGACAGGCGGGCGCGAAGGCATCGCGGCGGTGGAGTTTCAGGCGGTCACGCCCCGCGGGCTGTCCGAGTTGCCTGTCGGGCGCTTGCGCAGCATGTCACGGGCGGTGGCGATCACTCGCTCGCGGGGCACGTCGAGGCAGGCGAGTTCCTTCGCCGGGCAGACTCCCAGCTTGCCCATGAAGAGGCACGGGCTGCACGGCAGGGGCTCACGCTCGACGCGGTGACGCTCGCCGTATGGACCCCAACGCCAGTGGTTTGCCGGGCCGAAGACGGCCAGCGTGGGTGTCCCGACCGCCGCCGACAGGTGCATCGGCCCACTGTCATTGCAGACGAGCAGGTCGCACACCCGCAAGAGCGCTTTGCTCTGGTGAAGATCGGAGCGTCCGGTCGCGTCGATCACCCGCACTCCGCGCGCAGCGAAGGCCGAAGCCATGCGCGCGGCGATCTCGACTTCGGATTTCCCGCCCACGAGCAGCACCTGCGCACCGAACTCCCGGTGGAGCGCTTCGCCTGCGGCGATGAAGTTCTCTTCCGACCAGCGAATGAAATGCCACGCCTCGCTGCGCCCCGGGGAAAGCGCCACCAGCGGCGCGGCGCCCACCGCATGTCCGGCGGTCGCGAGGAACTCGTGCGCCCACGCCAGCGCCTCGGGGGCCACCGGCAGCGCCGGGTCGCGGCGCACGGTGTCCGCCCCAATCGCGCGCGGCAGGTCGAGATAGAACTCGACCATGTGCCGGTCACCCGCATACGGCACCGGATGCGTGAGTAGGAAGCGGCGGCCCTGCTCGGGCGGGTCGAAGCCTACTCGGACCGGAATGCCGGCGAAGAACGACAGGAAGGTGGTCCAGTTGTAGTAGTTGTCGAAGTCGACTGCGGCGTCGAAATGCCGTCCGCGCAGCCATGCAAGGGTCCGGAACAACGCCGGCACACCGGCCGTGAGGAACTCCACGGCACCTCGGGCACCTGTGAGTTGGAAGACGCGCACTTCATCGAGATACTCGCAGTCTTGGAAGATCGCGAGCGTGCGCGGGGTGCAGAGCATCGTGATCCGGGTGCCCGGGAAGGTCTCGCGGAGCGCGCGCAGTGACGGCACGACGAGCACAGCGTCACCCATGCAGCAGAACTTGATGATCAGGATCTCGCGGGGCGCGCCGTCCAAGCGGCGGCTCCCGAACACGCCGAACAGCCGGGCGACACCACCGAGCACACGGCCGAAAAGGTGGCCGGACCACTTGTCGAGGAACTTCGCGGGCGCGTTGACCTGTCGCAGCATGACGGCGGGGATCCCCGATTCGAAATGAAGGGCGAAGGAGCGCCCAAAAGGCGCGCCAGAGTAGCACCGGCCCGAGCGCCGGGCGACCGCTCGCTCGGGGAATCAGCGCGTGGCCGCGACCTCCCGCAAGATCGCGAGCACGCGCTCCGCGCACGCCGCGTAGTCGTGTGCCGCCGCGAGCCGGGCACCCGCCACTCGCATCCGCTCCCGTTCGGCTTCGTCACGCGCGAGCGCGGCCACAGCGTCCGCCCACCCACGTGCGTCATCAGGCGGCACGAAGCGCGCGGTCCCCTCCCCCAACTCTCGGAGCGCCGGGACGTCGGCGCAGACCACCGGCGCACCACGCGACGCGGCCTCGAGCACAGGCAGGCCGAAGCCCTCATAGCGGGACGGGTGCAGCACGAGGACGGCCCGCCGATATAGCCACTCGAGTTCGGGCTGGGACACGCGCCCCAACGCCGTGACGCCCGACGCCCCGGACGCCAGCGAATCCCAGCCGGGGAAGCGAGGGTCGGACGGTCCGACCGCGACGAGCGAGAGCGGCGGTGTCGTGCCGAACCGGCGCCACGCCGCGCCGAGCACGGCGAGGTTCTTGTGCGGCTTGTTGATCCCGACGGTGAGCGCGAACGGCCCAGCCGGCGTGCCTCGCGGCGCAGCCGCCGACTCCGGTCCGGACGGCAACACGCCGAGTCGCACCACGCGCACCCGTCCGGCCGTGATACGGGTGCGCCGCGCGATCTCGCCGCGGCTGAACTCCGAACTCGTCAGCACGGCAGCAGCCCGATCGGCAGCACGCATCGCCTGGGCGAACACGAAGCGACGCCAGAACGGCGTGCGGCTCTCGGGGGCGAGCGGCAGCACGTCGTGCAAAGTGAGCACGACCGGCATGAGGGGGTCGACGGGCATCAGCGAGAAGGGGCTGAAGCAGACGTCGCCGCCGAGCCGGCGCAACAACGCACCCGTGCGACGCGGCGTGACCCACCCGAGCGACGGCACGTCGCACTCGTGCCACTCGACACGTGGGTGCGAGCGCAGCACACCGGGATCCAGCCGAGTCGCAGGCTCGGCAGGGTTCCAGAGGACGCGATAGCGCTCGCCTCCCGGGGCGTCTAGCAGCGCGCGCAGCAGCGCGAACGCATGCGTGCCGATGCCCGGGAAGTGGTCGGCCGCGTAGCGCAGGTCGTAGACGACGATCACGGCCGTGCCGGCGTCCGTTCGCGGTCGACCAGGTGAGGCAGCGCGACCGCGAGGCCAGACAGCACCCAGACGAACGTGCGCAGGTAGTAGTCGTAGAACAGGTTCGCAACGTCGATCGCGATCAGTGCAGCAAGCAGCGCCGTGGCGAACGCGTGCGCCTGAGGGTCCCGCTCGCGAAGTCCTCGGTCGCGCACGATGGACCACGGTCGCCACAAGACCCAGCCCGCCAGTGCGAGGAATGCGAAGCCGCCGAGGACTCCGGTCTCCGCGAACGCGCTGAGCGGCGCGCAGTGGGTCATCATGTTTCGCGCATGGGCGTCGTGCTCGAGACCGTAGTACTCGCCGAAGTTGCCGAGCCCGGCGCCCGTCAGCGGGTATCGGGTGAACAGCCTCAGGCCGAACAAGAATACTTCGGCGTGGACTCGGTTCGAGCCGTCGTTGGTATCGAAAGTGCCGGTCAGCCGCTGCAGCAGCACCAGCGGGTTGACGTCGAGCGCGAGGCCCGCCACGACTGTTCCGCCGAGGAGCGCGACGAGCGCGACCCAGAAGCTCGGCCGCCGGAGCGCGCCCGGCCACTGCCCCACGACGACGAGGACGCCGGCGGCGAGCGCGAGGAAGCCGCTGCGCGAGAGCGTCAACAGCAGGCAAGCGAGCAGAACCGCGACGCCCGCGATCTCAAAGCGCGCGCGCACTCGGCGGCCAGAGCTGGAGTGCCAATTCGAAAGAGCGAGCATGCCCGCGGTCGCTGCCGCGAGGTACCCGGCGAGGATGTTCGGGTCGTTGAACAGGCTGTTCGCCCGGAAGATGTGTTGGATGCGAAGGCGGACCGGCTCACCCACTCCGACCGCCAGATCGGGGTTGCCGAACTTCTCGAGCAGCTTCGGGGAGAGGTCGACGCCGATGGCGAGCCCGATCATTTGCGCGATGCCGTACGCCGCGAACAGCACCGCCGAGACCTCCCACACGGCCAGCGACCGGGCGAGCACGCGGCGCGAGCGCACCGCGTCGATGGTCAGCAACGCGATGAGTCCCACCAACACGGCGAGCACGACACGGGCGAGCACCTTGCCGACGAGCGGCGCGAAGACGAAGGACGCGGCGCCCGCGACCACCCACAGGCCGAAGCGCGCGAAAAAGGAAGGTTCTGGCAGGGAGCGCGGCGCCTCCCCTCGGCGCGCGAGCCACACCAGTCCGGCGACGACGAGCAGCAAGTACTCGGGAAAGAAGGTGAAGAACCCCGCATAGAGATTGATCTTCACGTTGCCCATCAGGACGATCAGCGCGTAGACCGCCGACTCGGGACGGCGCCAGAGGAGGCCGAAGAGCAGCGCAAAGAAGGCGAGGCCCGCGGCGGCGAACGGAAATCCGAGCGTGAACGCGGCACCTGCGGTGGCGAGGACTCCGATCGCCAAGTCCGAGCGAAGCGGGCCGATCCACAGGCCGCTCGCGAGCTCAGCCCACCGGAGCGTGCGCGAGGTCACGGCCGGTCGGTCGAACCGTCCCGCAACCAGCGCAAGCCCGCGCTGACGATCGCGGCGAACAGGAAGGCCCCCACGCCGATGAACGCGCGCCGGGGACCGCTCTTGTGGAGTGGAGGAGCGGCGGGGTCCACGACCTCGACCGTGGCGACGTTCTTCATCTCCATCAGCCGGGCCCGCTCATACTCCTCGGTCAGCACCAGGACGATCTTCTCCTGAACCTTGGTCTCGCGCACGAGCCGGGAAAGGTCGGTGGCGGCGGGCGGGATGCGGCCGATCTCGCGGTCGATCTGCGTGAGCTCCGCCTGCAACTGCGCGGCCCGCGGGCTCGAACCGACGCTCACGCTGCGCAGGGTTCCCAGCTCGATCTCGCGCGTGAGTTTCTGCGCGACGAGTTCGCCCATGCCCTCGGCGCCGGCCGTCAGGTCGGGCCCGACCGCGATCTTGTGGCGCACCTGATAGTCTCGCAACACGTTCTCCGCGCGCACGAGCGTGTCGCGCGCCTCTGCGAGGCGGCGGCCGAGGAACTCGCGGCGCAGTCGAGCGCCGCGGTTGGTGTTGAGCGTCAGGAAGCGATCGAGTTCGTCGACGTACGCGTTGGCGAGGTCGGCTGCGAGCCGCGGATCCTTTTCCGTCACCGACACGCGGACGAAGCCCTCGTTGGTCAGGGCGATGCGCGTGTGCTTGGCCAGCACGCGACCGGCCTTCTCGACGTCCTTCTGCTTGTACACGTCGCGCAGGCGAAACTTGTTCAGCAGAGCACCACTCACCGTACCGCTCCGCAGGACCCCGAGGTAGAGATCCGTCTTCGTCTCTCCGGTGAGGCCGAACGCACGCGACAGCACGGCGGAGCCGGCCGCACCGGTCAGCAAGCTGGCGAGATCGTCGCCTTCGGTCGGCGGCAGCAGCAGCGTGGAAGCCGTGTACTGGTTGGGCAGCAGCAGGCTGATCAGGAAGAGCACGATCGCGGCCGCGGCGGCGTCACGCAGGATGACCCGGCCTTGGCGTGCGAGCAGCGCGGGAACCGTGAGCTTCGGGGTGTCGGACATGGGCCGCGAGGTTAGTCGCTGACGCGAGAGAGGGTCAATCGGCCCGCTCGCGTCCGGCCAGCGCGAGCTGGTAGCGCCGCGCGCGCTCGGCGCCTCGTGGATCGCCGAGCCAGCCGCGCAGCGCGTGGTACACGAGCCGGATGCGCCAGCCCGCCCGCAGTGCCGCGAGCACGCGAGCGGGCGGCGTGTCGGGGCGGAACTTGGCGAAGAAGTGCAGGACCGGCCGCCCGGCGAGATCGGCTGCGACCTCGGCGCTGCGGGTCGATCCCTGCCCGCCGGCGTGGATGACCGTCACGCGTGTCTCGGCGACCACTTCCCACCCGGCCTGGTGCAGCCGCAGGCAGTAGTCCACGTCTTCGAAATACAGGAAGTAGCGTTCGTCGAGTGCCCCCACCGCGCGTGCGGCATCGCCGCGCAGCAGCCAGGCACACCCCGACACCCAATCGACCGGTCCGCCGTTCTCGGGCAGGGCCCGGCGGCGGCCTTCCCGGCCGAGGAGATGGTCGAGGTACCACGAGTGCGCGATCTCCCGCTCGAGGCTCGGAAACCAGCCGGTCGTGTCCTCGGGACGCCCTGAGGGGTCGACGACCCGAGGGGCCACCAGCCCGGCCTGCGGCCGGGCGTCGAGCGCGTCCGCGAGCGCGTCGAGGGCACCGGGCGGCACCACGAGATCCGGGTTCAGAACCGCGAGGTACTCCCCCGCAAACCCGGACAGCACCGCATTGACACCTGCGGCGAATCCGCCGTTCTCGGTACGCCGGATCACAGCGTCCTCACCGAGCAGCGCGGCAGCCGTGGCGGCACTCCCGTCCCCGCTGGCGTTGTCCACCACGATCACCCGCAGTCCACGCCTCGGCGCCGCGGCGCGCAGGGACTCCAGGCAGCGACCGATGACCCCGGCGGAATCGTAAGTGACGATGACCGCGACGATGCCGGCGCGAGCTTCGTTCACGCGCCCTCCGCCGGCGTCACTTGCGGACGGCGATGTAGACGGTCGCGATCTGGGCGCCGACGACCAGCAGGTCGCGAACGTATTGCCAGACCGAGACGTCGGGGCGCTCGGGCACCCACAGCTGGTCACCCGGCGAGACGCTGGCGGCGTCGCGGGCCAGCATGCCCTGGCCGTTCGCCGACCGAGTGAGGCGCACCTGGGTGCGCGCACCACGCCTCGTGTAACCACCTGCCTGCTCGATGTACCACGCCACCGGCCGGCCGGCCGCGTACGGAACCAGCCCAGGCCGCCGCACCTGGCCGTCGACGCGCACCGCGCTCGTCTGGCGCTCGACGCGCACGATGTCGCCATCCTCGAGCAGCAGGTCGAGATCCCTGCGCCCGCCCTCGACGAGCGTCCAGTCGACGCGGACGTCGGGCGAGCGCGCTGCCAGCTTGGCGCGGAACGACTCGTACTCCGAAATCGTCATCTCCTCGCGCGAGAGACGCAGCAGTCGCTCGAACTCCGGATCCGACTGGCCGTCGCGCACGCGCCGGACGAGCCGGATCGCGGAGCGGTCCGCGTCGGGGAGTAGCCCGCCCGCAGCGGCAACCACGTCGGTCAGGCGCGTGGCGCCTGCGCGGATCGGGAAGACGCCTTCTCGCGGCACGCGGCCGATGACCCACACCTGCATCGATTCGTGCCAGCCCGGGTGCGCGAGCACGTAGAGCTGATCGCCGTCGCGCAGCACAACCTCCCCCTCGACGACGCTTCCACCAGCGAAGCGAACGAGCAGTGTTTCGCGTGAGGCCGGATCACGCCAGCGCACGAGCAACGCCTGCTCCGGCATCGCCTTCGGCAGCAGGCCGCCGGCGAGGCGCACGAGGGTCGACACGCTGTCGCGTGGGCCCAGTTCGAGCGGTCCCGGGTGACCGAGAGCGCCCCACGCGCCGACGTAACGCGACACCCGCGGAACGTGCACGACATCCCCATCCCGAAGCCAGTCGGCGGCGCGTCGTTCGCCCGTGAGCCGGAAGCCGAGCAAGTCGACCACGTCGACTGTACCGTCGGCGTGGCGCACTTCGATGGCGCGCCGCGCCGCATCGCCGAGCAACAGGGAGTCGGGCAGCAGGTCTGCGACCGTACTCACGGCGGTCGCGGTCAGCGGGCCGGGGATGGTGACCGCCCCCGTCAACTGCACCCGGAACGTTCGCAGCCGGGCGAGTTGGACGTCCACTTCGAGATTTCGCAGCGAGCGGCGCACGCGCGCACGCACCAGTTCGCGTGCTTCCGCCAGCGAGTGCCCCGCGACGTTCACGACACCGAGGTCGGGAATGACCACTTCGCCTTCGGGCCCGACCAGCAGCGTCTGCGCGCGCGAAATCGCCCCCCACAAAAGGAGCGTGAGCTGATCGCCAGGGCCAACCCGGTAGAGCGCCGCGTCGATCGGGCCGGGAAGCACGGCGCCGAGTTCGGGCACGTGCGCGTTGGCCGGAAGCGTCTCGGAAGCCGGCGTTCCCACCGCGGCCGCGGCTGCCGGCATGCCGGTGAGCAACAGCGCGAGGGCCGCCGCCGCGAACCGCATCAGCCGCGCACTTCCTTGAGCACCTTCCGCTGCCCGTACATGCGCTCGTAGTACTCGCGGAACTCGCCCTGCTTGATCGGGCGCCACCAAGCTTCGTTGGCCTGGAACCACTCGACCGTCTGGCGGATGCCGGTCTTGAAGTCGATCTTCGGCGTCCAGCCCGTCACGCGAGTCAGCTTCGACGAGTCCACCGCGTAGCGCCGGTCGTGCCCGGGGCGGTCTTCCACGTAGCGGATGAGCGTCTTCGGCTTGTTCAGCAGTTCGAGCAGCGTGCCCGTGATCGTGAGCACGTCGAGTTCGTGCTGCGCGCCGATGTTGAACGTCTCGCCCTCGATGCCCGGGAAGTCCATCAGCGTCAGCAGCGCGTCGCAATGGTCGTCGACGTGCAGCCAGTCGCGGCGGTTGAGACCGGTGCCGTACACGGGCAGCGGCTCGTCGTCGATCGCGTTCGTGACGAACAGCGGCACGAGCTTCTCGGGGTACTGGCGCGGCCCGTAGTTGTTCGAGCAGCGCGTCACCACCACCGGCAGGCCGTACGTGCACCAGTACGAGTACGAGAGCCGGTCGCCGCCCGCCTTGCTCGCCG
>JBGAOB010000147.1:0-11602 GCA_044222045.1 Candidatus Eiseniibacteriota bacterium | reverse complement strand
CAATTGGGCACCGTGCTGCTCGTGGGCGCGCCGCTCGTCGCGATCACGCAGCCGTTCCTGCCCGCGGCCGTGGGGCTCGGCGTGCTGGCGGCGAGCCTGTTCGTGTTCGGCCTGGTCGTGTGGCGCACGGCCGCGGACCTGCAGGGGCACGTGCGCGCGGCGGCCGAGCTCATCGTGGCCGCGATCGGGCGTCAGCCGCTGGCGGTGGAGGCCGCGGGCGGCACGGCGGCGCTGGAGCGCGCACACGAACTGCTGCCGGGGCTCGGCGACCCGACGCCGGTGACGATCGGGGCGTCGTCGCCTTGCGCCGGGCTGCGGCTGTCGGACATCGCGCTGCGCGGGCGGACGGGCGCGACGATCGTGGCGATCTCGCGCGGTGACGAGGTCGTGCTGATGCCCGACGGGCACGAGGTGCTGCGACCCGGCGACGTGGTGGCACTGGCCGGGACGCACGCGGCGATCGACGCCGCGGAGGGCGTGCTCGCGCGCGGGCCGGCCCGCTGACGGCGCGTGCCCGGGCGCCGTCAGCCGATCGCGTTGCGCTCCAGCTTCTCGCGCGCGGCGGCGAGGCGCTCGAGGTTGCCGATCTCCAGCCAGTCGCCACCGTCGGGCACCCACGGCCGGATCGCGTGGCCGTCGGCCGCGAGCCGCAGCCACAGGTCGACGATGCGGAACGCGCCACGCTCCGTGACCAGGTCGAGCAGCCGGGGCGCGCACGCGTGGATGCCGGAGAACGCCAGCGCGTGCACCTCGCCGCGCGGCGTGCGCGCCTCGGTGCGTTCCCCGCGCGAGCGATCCTCCCGGCCGCACAGCCCGAGGTCGTCGAACAGCAGGTAGCGCCCGGTCTCGCGCGCGTGCACGACCAGCGTCGCGAGCGCGGCGCTCGACTGGTGGGCGTCGAGCAGCGCGCGGAAGTCCGCGTCGCAGATCACGTCCACGTTGTGCAGCAGCAGCGGGCCGCGCCGGCGGAACGCGTCGCGCGCGTGCCACAGGCCGCCGCCGGTTTCGAGCGGGCGCTCGGGCTCGCGGCTCACGACGACCTCGGCGCCCAGGTCGTGCGTCGCGAGGAAGCGCTCGATCGCTTCGGCCTGGTGGTGCACGTTCACGACGATGCGCCCGGCGCCGGCCTCGACGAGCCGGCGCGCCGTGCGCTCCAGCATCGTCACGCCGTCGATCTCGATCAGCGCCTTGGGCGTGCTCGCGCCCATCTCGCCCAGCCGCGTGCCGAGCCCGGCGGCGAAGATCATCCCGTCGACGAGCCGCTCGCGCGCGAGCGCGCCGGCGGGCGGCCCCGGCACGGCGGGCGTGACGTTGCCGGCCAGCTTCCAGCGCGCCTCGGCCGCGTGGCGCACGTCCACCGCGACGTCGGGATGGCGCTCGCGCAGCCAGCGACCGAGCCGGTCGGCGAAGTACACGGAGCGATGCTGGCCGCCCGTGCAGCCGAACGCCACGCTGAAGTCGGTGAAGTTGCGCGCGCGGAAGTTCGCGACGTGCGCCTCGACGAGCCCGGTCACGTGTTGCCAGAACGTGGTCGTCTCGGGCAGTGCCTCGAGGAAGTGACCGATCGCGGGATCGAGCCCGATGCGGCCCGACAGTTCCGGCAGCCGGCCGGGGTTCGACAGCGAGCGGCAGTCGAACACGAATCCACCGCCGTGCCCCGATGCGTCGCCGGGCACGCCGTCGCGGTAGCTGAACGACGCCACGTGCACGCGCAGCCCGCGTGGCGCGACGATCGGGCTGGGCCGCTCGGCCCACTCGGCCACGATGTGCCGGAACGCGCGCTCGATCTCGGGCAGCTCGATGGGCAGGCCCTTCTCGAGCAGACCCGCCACGTTGCGGGCCGCGAACGGCACGCTCTCCAGGAAGCGCGGCTTGCGCTCGAAGAAGCCGCGATAGCCGTACGCGCCCATGGCCTGCATGATGCGCACGAGCACGTATCCGGGGTAGGTGACCCGGAAGCGCACCCGGTCGCCGCCCGCGTGGCGCTCGAACGCGTCCAGGTAGCGTTCGAGCAGGTGCGCGCGCACCGGGTCGGGGATGTCGGCCTTCGCGTCGTAGAGCAGCGAGGCGATGTCGTACTGCGCGGCGCCGCGCCGGCCGCCCTGGTAGTCGATGAACCACGGGGCGCCGTCGCGCAGCATGATGTTGCGCGACTGGAAGTCGCGGTACAGGAAGAAGCCCGTGTCCGCGGTGAGCAGGTGCTGGACGAGCCGGCGGAAGTCGTCCTCCAGCCGCTGCTCGCGGAACGGCACGTGCGCGAGCTTCAGGAAGTGGTACTTGAAGTAGCTCAGGTCCCACAGCATCGACTGCTCGTCGAACGCCGGGCGCGGATAGGCGAGCGAGAAGTCGACCGCCTTCGCCCCGCGCGCCTGGAACTGCGGCAGCATCTCGACCACCCGCTCGTAGCTCGCGAGCGCGGTCGGCGGAAAGGCGCCGTCCCCGCGGGCGCGGGCCGCGGCGAGCGCGGCGAACAGCGTGGTGTCCCCGAGGTCCTCCTCGAGCCAGAGCCCCAGGTGCTCGTCGCTGGCGTAGATCTCCGGCACGGGGAGGTCGGCCGCCCGCAGCGCCCGTGAGTAGGCGAGGAAGGCGCGATTCTCGTCGGCGTCCGGCCCGTGGCCGCCCACGACGGAGCGACCTTCGCCGGTGATGCGCCAGTAGGTGCGCTGCGAGCCGTCGGCGGCGATGCGCTCGATGGCGAGGGGCGTGCTTCCGAACGTGTGCGTGTAGAGAGCGATGACCGCGTTGCGCATGGCCGCAGGATAGCCGAGCGCCCTCGCGATGGTCACGCCGGGAGTCGATCGATCGCCGACGAGGGCAACGAGAGCTTGAACTCCCGTCGCGATGGCGGCACATTGCACGAAGCTGGCGCCGTTCCCGCGATCGTTCCGTTCGCGAGGCGACGCGCCGCACGGACGGCATCACGCACGGAGGCGCCCCCTTGGCCCAGGCCAGTTCGCAGCTCCACTCGCTGTCGCGTCGCGCGCACCCGCTGGACACGCTGATCCGCTGCGATTCGGAGCTCGTCGGCATTCGCGTGCAGGACCACCACCGCCGGCTCGTCGCGATCGGTGACATCGCGCGGGGAACGCACCTGTTCCGCATCACCGGCCGCGAGACGCCCACCGCCACCCGCTACTCGGTGCAGGTGAGCGCGACGCTGCACCTGGACCAGGAGTGCGCGCACGACGAGCTGGAACTGATGCAGCGCTACTTCTGGCGCTTCCTGGACCACGCGTGCGAGCCGTCGGTGCGCATCCTCGACCGCGAGGTGATCGCGATTCGCGACATTGCCGAGGGCGAGGGCGTGACGTTCCACTATTGCACGACCGAGTGGGACATGGCCTCGCCGTTCGAGTGCCGCTGCGGGAGTCCGCTCTGCCTGGGGCTGATCCGAGGCGCCCGCCACCTGTCGCCCGCCGAGCGCCGGCGCCTCGACCCGTGGATGCCCGACTACCTGCGCTGAGGCGGCCCCCGTGGCGGCGCGGGGACGGCCAGCCCGGTCACCCTTTCACGGCGCGCGTCATCAGGTACGACTGCCGCACGGTGTTCAGCTCGAAGTAGTGGGCGGTCAGTTCGTCGTACTCGCGGCGATAGGCCGCGAGCTTCGCCGGGTCGGCCTGCGAGAGCTTCTGCACCAGCTGGATCACCGGCCCCGCCGTGTGCTCGGTGAAGTCGCGCACGTGCTCGGGGCTGAGCGCGTTGAACGTGAGCAGGTCGCGCTCGAACACCACGTCGCGCACGGCATCGCCCAGTCGCTCGCGCACGATGGCCGGCTCGCCCCACTCGATCGGCGGCGAGGCGCCGGGCGGCGGCGGCGGTGCGTAGCGGCTCGTCAGCGCGAACATGCGGCCCACGAACGCGTCGGGGGGCCACGTCGAGAACGCCAGCGTGCCGCCGGGACGCAGCACGCGCAGCATCTGCGCGATGGCCACCGCCGGCCGCGGGGCGAACATGTGGCCGAACTGGCTCACGACCACGTCGAACGACGCGTCGTCGAACGGCAGGGATTCCACGTCGGCCTCGTGCCACTCGATCGACACCCGCGCGATCTCGGCGTTGTGCCGCGCCTGCTCGAGCAGTTCGGGCGTGAGGTCGGACCCGACAACCGAGGCGCCCGCACGCGCCGCGGTCACGGCGACCGGCCCGGTGCCGCAGCCCACGTCGAGCACGCGCTGACCGGCGCGGATGCCGGCGAACCGTACGAGCCGGCCGGCCGGCGGGACGGTGAACATGGCCAGCGGCCCGAAGTGCGACCAGCCCTGGCGCTGGGCCGCCTTGAACGGTGCGAACGGATCGGGTGCGGCGGAACCGCGGGCGGCTGGAGCATCGGACATGTCGCAACTCCTCGCGTCATGCGCTCGCGGCCGAGCGGGTGGGTGCGTCGGAAGGGCGTCGGCGCAGCAGCACGAGCGCCGATGGGGTCGCAGCGTAGTCGCGTGCGTGCGGTCTCCACCACGAGATTCGACGTTCTCGTTCGGCGTGATCGGCGCGGATCGCGCATGACGCCCAGGCGGCCGCGCGACGGACGCCCGGCGTGCTCCGCGCCCGTCACGACCACGGCCTCCGGGGCACGCTCTCCGGAGGCCGCGGTGCGCAGGGGGAGCGCTACTTGCCGAGGCGCCAGCCGTACGTGACCGCGAACTGCCACAGGTTCGCCGGATCGCCGGGGGTCTGGAACTGGCTGTAGAGGATCTCCGCGCCGACGCGCGATCGATCGTCCAGCTTGCGACTCGCGCCCACGCCGATGCCGAACCCGGACTCCTTCTCCTTGTCGGTGCTCTCGGACGTCGCGCCGCGGTACGCGACGCTCGTCTTGAAGCCGATGCGGTAGTGGAAGTAGCCGGCCTTCACGTACGGCTCGTAGGGATTGCCCTCGAGCGGCAGGAAGTACTTCGCGTAGAACTGGCTCTGCCCGCCGTACGCGCTCTGCTTCGAGGTGCGCGTGCCGCCGATCAGGGTTTCGCTCGCGCTCGTTTCGCCGAACGAGAAGTAGTCGAGATCGACCCCGGCGGCCCACGCCGGGTGGAAGCGGTACTGGTAGGAGCCGCCCAGGAACCAGCCGGTGCCGGCGACTTCGGAGAAGTCGCCCATCGGGATCACGAGCCCACCGGACCCTCCGATGCTCTGGGTGGAGGTGCCGCCGGCGCGAGCGGGCGCGGCGAGTGGAACGAGCAACAGGGCGGCGGCCAGCCACGTGGGGAGTTTCATGGAGCCTCCGGGTGCGGCCCGCGAGATGCCGGGACCGCGTTCGTGCGACCCGGCCGAGTGCCGGGAACGCGGATGCGCGCATCGAGTCCCGTCGCCGCGCGGCGGAGGTGATCGGACCACGCGTCGCTTCACGCTCGCGCGGCGGCGAACTCGTCGCCGCGATTCTAGGAGCGCGTCACCGGCCCTCCCGACGGGGCGTTCTCCCGCCGTCGAAAGGGGCTCGGCGGCCCGCCCGGGGCCCGTGGGGTGCGATGCGCGACGAGTCGCGCGGCCTCAGGCCGCGCGGGCGCGGCGCGCGCGGGCGGCGATCACCACGCCGATGCCGCCCAGGATCAGCACCGACGCGAGCACCAGCCGGGGCGACACCCGCTCGCCCAGCACGAGCACGCCGCCCGCGGCGGCCAGCGCCGGCACCGCCAGCTGCACCGCCGCGGCACGGATCGCCGTGAGGCCGCCGTGAGGCCGCGCAGCGCCCCGTACCACGCGACGTAGCCGAGGCCCGACGTGAGCGCGCCCGACGCGATCGCGAGCAGCGCGCCGCGCGGCGTCGCGTGCAGGTCGCGCATCGCCAGCACGGCGACCGCGGCGGCGAGCGGCGTGGCGAGCGCGAAGTTGCGCGCCGTGTCGCCCACTGGATCACGGCTGCCGCGGCCGCGCAGCGAGTAGACGCCCCACGCCACGCCGGCGGCCGCCATGAGCGCGGATCCCGCCGGCGACGGTGCGGCCAGTCCCGGCGCCACCAGCACGCCGAGCCCCGCCAGCGCCACCGCCAGTCCCACGGCTTCGCTCGCGCGGAAGCGCTCGCCCGATCGGAGCGCGACGAGGATCATCGTCGCCTGCACGCAGCCGAACAGGATCAGCGCGCCCGTTCCCGCGCTCAGGCTCCGGTACGCGAAGGAGAACGCCGCCGCGTACAGGAACAGCATCGCCGGCTGCACGAAGTCGCGCTTCGCCGGCGCACGCTCGCGGCGGCGCGCGTGAAGCACGCCGAGCAGCGCCGCGCCGGAGCCCAGCCGAAGCAGCGCGAACGACGCCGCGTCGATGGCCTGCGCCCCGAGCGCCAGCCGGCAGAGGATCGAGTTCGCGGCGAACGCCACCAGCGCGAGCGCCGTGAGTAACGCCACCGACGCGAGCGAGGGGCGCGCCACCGGCGCGGCCTCGGCGGGGATCGGCGCGACGCTCATCCGACGCGCCGCCACACGAGCGTGCGCGTGATCGCTTCGCCCGACACCGCGGTCGTCGCCAGCTCGATCGTGAGCGTGTCGCTCTCCACGCGCATCGCGCGCGTCACCACGAGCCCCACGTTCTCGGGAGCCAGCGCGCCCTCGAGCCGCTGCGTCACCTCGCCCGTCGCTTCGTCCACGACGTACGTGCCGAAGTACGCGTCGTAGCCGCCGCGGGCGCGCGTGTTGTTGGGGCCGGCCGCGACGGGTTCGTCGGCGACGTTCGAACGGTCACGCTTCATGAACTGCGCCGCGAAGTGACCGGAGCGGTCGTAGTAGAGGAGCGCCACGGGATCGGCGCCCAGGGCCGGGTCGACCACCTCGGCGCCGGCGGCCGTGCGGTCGCGCCGCGAGACGAGCGCCCACGTGCCGAGGAGCCGGGCGGCCAGGCCATTCGAGGGGATGGGCGTCATCTCGGGATCCTCCGGTGGAACGAGCGCGAGGGTTCGATGCGTCGAATCGCGAGGCGGCCGCGGCCCGCGGCAAGGTAGCGGCTCGCGTGCCGCGACGTCGCCGGCCGAGTGCGCGACCCGGATCAGGGCAGCACGACGACCGTTCGTGCGATCGTGCCGCCCGACCAGGTGAGGCGCACGAATCGGACGCCGGCCATGCGCGGTGTGCGCGCGGGGCCCGACAGGTCGGCATCCACGATGTGCTCGCCCGGCTCGAAGCGACCGTCCGCGATCGTGGCGACGCGTCGCCCCGCCACGTCGTAGGCCGCGATCGCGACGTGGCCCGCGGATGGAAGCGTGAAGCGCAGGCGCGTCGGGCCGTGCGTCGGCTGCGGTGACAGCGTGAAGCTCGGTGCGAGCGGTCGGTCGGCGGGCTCGACCGCCGTCACGCAGGCGGACAACGGCGCGAGCGACGCGTAGGACAGCGAGCCGGCCGTGGCCACCGCGGCGCCCGTGTGCGCGTGGCCCGTGTCGTCGGCGAGGCTCGACGCGTCGAAGCGGTAGTAGGCGACGAGCCCCGGCTCGCCCCCCGTCAGACGGCAGTGCATGGACTGCGCGATCTGGGCGCCCGATCGCGCGTGGTCCCAGATGCGCACGTCGTCGATCGCGCCGTCCAGCCGGCGCAGGTAGCCCGAGCCGAAGTTGCACGCACCGATCAACACGTCGTTCGAAGTGACGAGCACCGAGCCCAGCGTCCACGGCGCCGCGGCCGCAGGCACGCCGTCGACGTAGAGCTGCACCGAGTCCGTGGAGACGACCGCCGCGAGGTGATGCCGCGCGAGCGGCGTGGTAACCGCGGACGTAAGCAGCGTGACGCCGCTGACGCCGGCGGTGTGCGTGACGCTGAAGAAGGCCTGCCCGACGTTGTTCCAGCACAGATACCACGGGCCCAGGAAGCTGCCGACCGTGCCCTCGGCCGGCCGGGCCACCACCCCTCCGCCCACGGGGTCGGTCGTGGAACCGTAGCCCGCGCCCAAGCGCTGCACCCACGCTTCGATCGTGAACTGCTGCAGCGCGAACGCCGCGCTGCTCGGAATGCGCGCGTAGGACGTGTTCGAGGCGCCGACGTTGGACAGGCGCAGCGCCGTGTCGTCGGCCGCGCGGGCCGCCCCTGCGGTGGCGCACGCCGCGACGAGCAGGGAGAGAGCGAGGAGCGAGCCGCGCACGCGCATGCGGGCGGCTCCAGGGCGGCGGGGGAAGCGCATGGCGGCGTCCTTTCGGGAGGGGCGAGGCGCGCGGCTGTCGCCAGGTCCTACGTTCGAGCGTGCCGATGCGAACACCGTGGGCGTTGCGACCGACCGTGCCGGCCTTCCCGTCGCGGTCCCGTGCCATCCCGAAGTGGCGACGTGGTGGGCCTAGGAGAGCAGGCCCGCCTTCGACCGGCATTTGGGCCCATTCCCGTGGCTCCATCGTGCGCGCTCGTGTCTCAAGGCACCGCCGGGAGCCGTCGATACAAAACCCGGATCGTCGCGCCGCCGCCCCTCCGGCCGCGCGCGCCAGTGCTGCCGCATGCCTGGCGGAGCCACCGATGGGGGGAGCGTGTCTCGATGAAGCGCCATGTGACCGGGATCACGCTCGGGCGGGAGTGGCTTTGAGAGCCGGCGCTGCCCGCGAGCCGGTGGAGCCCTCCCGGCCATCCGATGGTGGAGTGGGTTCGGCCGAGATGGACGAGCTCATCCGCCTGGCGGCCCGTCCGAGGCCCGCTCCGCCGAAGCCGAAGCCGGCGAGATTTCCCGCCAGCGTGATCGGCGTCTTGTTCGTGCTGGTGTTCGGGTATGGCCTGATTCGCTTCGCGGCCGCGTACGGCGTCGGCTACGAGCGGTCGCGCCTCGCCGCTCGCGCGGAGATGAACGGCCGTCGACTCGACACGGAGCTGATCAAGCGACTCACGGGCACCGCGGCTGACACCGACACGCCGGCGTTTCGCAGTGTCGTGGAACAACTGGCGCGAGTGCGGGCCGAGAACGCCGACTGCCGGTTCGTCTACCTGATGGGGTGGAAGGACGGCGCGGTGATCTTCCTGGCGGACGGGACCGATCCGTTGTCGTCGGACTACTCCGCGCCGGGCGAGGAATACGACGAAGCCTCCGCCGAGTTGATTCGTTCGTTCGCGGTCGGCGACCCGTTCGTCGAGGGCCCGACGGTGGACCGCTGGGGAACGTGGGTGTCCGGCCTGTATCCGATTCGCGATCCCTCGACGCGCCGCGTCCTCGGCGTCTTCGGAATGGACGTCAACGCCGCCCGCTGGCGCATCACCCAGTGGATCGCGCGCATCCTCGCGGCACTCGGCACGGTCCTGCTGGCCGGGGTGATGATCCTCTTCGCGAGGCGCTTCCGGGGCTAGACGGCGGGTGCGATGGGGCGCCCTCGATCGGATGACGAGAGTGGACGGGAATGGACGAGGCACCCCGCCGGTTCGAGGGCGGCCGCGGGACGCCGCAGACAGCGTGAAGCTCCCGCTCGGTATCGCCGGGGTGCGTGAAAGCCAGTTCTGGCCTCCCATCCGGCAGCGTTCGGCATGAGCCCCTTGCGCCGCGCGGAGCGGAGACCCAGTTTGTCCGGGCGTCGCCTCGAGCGAGACGACGTGCTGCGCCGACACGAAATCCCCGCACCCGAGGAATCCCGTGCCCACTGGGCCCATCGTCGACAGGGAACATCCGCTGAGGCGCCGTCCGGTGCGCTGGGCTCTGGCCGCGGGCGCCACGTGCGCCCTGGTCCTCGCAACCTGCTGCTCGATGAAGCAGGACGCGACGCCATCGAAGCTGGACGACAGCGCCATCGGTCCGCGTGCACGGCTTCGATTCAGGACCGTGCGCTCCATCCTGGAGGACAGCAGGGGCAACTACTGGTTCGGAAGTTGGGACGAAGGTGTGTGCCGCTTCGACGGCAGGCGTCTGACCTACTTCACCACGAAGGACGGCCTGAGCGACAACCAGATCCGATCGATCCACGAGGACCGAAACGGAGTGATCTGGTTCGATGGAGGCTTCGGGACCAGCGGCTTCGACGGAAAGCGCATCTTCACGCCCACCCGCAAGAACTACGATGCGAAGGACGACTGGTGGCTCGGAACGGAAGACCTGTGGTTCAAGGAGGACGGGGGGACCGGCGCAACCGCGCTCGAAGCACAGCCGGGCGTGTACCGGTACGACGGGAAGGTGTTCACCTTCCTCGCATACCCGGTCCCCGCGGACTCGGGTCGGGGCTTCCGTTTCGCGACGACGGGGATTGCCCGTGGGAAGGGCGCGAGGCTCTGGTTCGCAACCTACTCCGCGGTGTTCGGGTACGACGGGAAGTCCTTCACCACGATCGATGACAAGAGCCTCGGGCTGAATGACAGCACCGGGTGGCTTCACGTCCGCTGCGTTTTCGAGGACAGCAAGGGGAAGCTCTGGATCGGCAACAACGGGATCGGAGTCATCCTGCTGGACGGCCACACCGCCACCCGATTCACGCAGGAGAAAGGGCTGGGCAAGGCGGGGCCGCACGGTGGGAGAACGACTCCTCAGCCCGGGGACGTGACCGATGGTTCGCCCACCCTGCATCGCGTGTTCTCGATCGGAGAAGACCGGGCCGGGAACATCTGGTTCGGCACCGTCGAGAGCGGTGCGTGGCGATACGACGGCAAGTCGTTGAAGAACTACACGGCCATGGACGGGCTGACGAGCCGGGACATCATGGCGGTGTACACGGATCGCCATGGCGACCTGTGGCTGGCAGGGAACGGCGTGTTCAAATTCAACGGAACGTCGTTCGACCGGATCCACTGACACGATCCGCTGCCGACGGGCGGGACGGTCCGGATCCAGGCCGAAACCGGACCCGTTGCGATTTGAAGGGCTCCGAACTCAGCGGCGCCGCCTCGCCTCACCAGCTGCTGCTACTTTGCGGTAAGTGGCAATGCGCTCCGCTCACTCGCCCGACGCTTCCCCGGGTGGCCATGCGCCGATCCGCTGTCGCAACGCCACGATCTTGCCCAGGTGGTATGCGTTGTGGATCGCCACGCAGTGGAGCTCGTCGGCGAGTGTCACGCCCGGCTCCAGTTCGGCTGCCAGGCGCTCCGGCGCCTGTCCCAGGGCTGCCGCGGCGCGAGCGCCGTCCAGGAAGACCCGCACGAGGTCGTGCCACTGGCGCTCGTGCTCGGGCGGCGCACTCGGGAAGCGGTCGCCGGGCGGGTTGCCGGGCTCGAGGATGCTCTGCTGGTACGCGACGACGTGCCAGAGCTCCTCGTAGATCGAGTGCGTCGCACCGTCGGGGCGCAGGGTCACCTGCTCGAGCGACAGGCCGGAGAGCAGGCGCTCGCGCACGGGAAACTCGCCGTCCAGAAACAGGTGTTCGAGGATCTGCACGAAATCGCCTCCGTTCTCCCCATCCAACCTGATCAGCGGTGCGCGCAAGCTCGGCGCGGGATGGCCGACTTCATTGCTGCCGAGTCTCGCCTCCGTGGAAGGAGATGGCCAGCTCGAAGTCGCGGCCGCGGAGTGAGAGGCGGTGTCGGACGTCGTGCCTCGAGGATGATGAGGAAGCGTTGGGCCACGATTGCACGCTTCCGCGCCCGCAACTCGCTGCGTCACAAGACCGGAGTGGCGTCCCCCACCGTACCTACTTGGAACCAGCTGCGGGATTGGCTGCGCGAGATGGACGGCTTGCGGGCCGTATTGGCGGGCGTGGCGGCCTGACGCGCGATCTACGGGTGTTTGGGCGCGACGTGGACTCTCC
>JBGAOB010000146.1:0-12320 GCA_044222045.1 Candidatus Eiseniibacteriota bacterium | reverse complement strand
CCCAGCGCCGGCGGCCGCCGGCGCCCGGCGCGGACGGGCGCGACGACGACGCTTCGCGCGGCGACTCGCTCGCGGTGTTCCACTCGCCGCAGCCCGGGCAGTGCCCGAACCAGCGCGGCGACTCGTGACCGCACGCGGCGCAGTAGAACGTGGTCTTCGCGGGCTTCGTGGCCTTGGCCATGACGACACTTCCGCGGGGGCGAGGGATCAGAAGATCCGCAGGTTGATGTACTTCCTCGGGTTCTTCTTCATGTCCTCGACCATCTCCTTCATCGCCTTCAGCGACCCCTGGAGATCGTCGTAGAGCTTGCGGTCGTTCAGCATCAGCGCCGCGCTGCCGTTGCCGTGGTCGATCTTGTCGGTGACCGAACGCGCCACCGTCATGAGCGAATCCATGCGCACCGTGAGCCGCTCGAAGTTGCGCGTGCTGCGGTCGATCGCCTCGAGCGTGGCGCGGTACTCCTTCTCACGCCCCGCCGTCAGGTCGCGCGCGGTCCTGCTGACCTCGGCCGCGTTCTTCACCGCCTCGTGCATCATGGCGCGGTTCTCCTTCACCGCTGCCGCCAGTTGCTCGCTCGTCTCGCGCAGGTTCGCCATGGTCTTGTCCACGTCCCCGTTGCGGTCGAGTCGCGCCGTCAGCGCGTCGAGCGACTTCACCACGCGGTCGACCGAGCCCATCTGCGCGCCGAAGCCCGCCATGACCTCGCCCATGCCCATCTCGAACACGCCCGGAATCGTGTCGCGGGAGGCGTACTCGGGCCCCGAGAGCGACAGGTCGACGGCGATCACCTTCTCACCCATCAGGCCCACGTTGCGGATGGCCACCACGCTCTGGCGCGTCACGCGGATCTCCTTGTCGAGCGCCAGGTCCACCACCACGTGGTCCCCCACCAGCTCGACCTTGCTCACCGCGCCCTTGCGCATGCCGTTCACCTGCACCTCGTCGCTCGGTCCCAGGCCACCGGTCTGGGGGAAGCGCACGTGCCACACGCGCACCTGGCGCTGCAGCGACAAGTCCTTCAACCAGGTGACACCCCACAGCAGGGCGGCGAGCGCCACCACCACCGTGATGCCCACCTGGATTTCCATTCTCCGGCTCACGCGATCTCCTCGTCAGAGCGGTTTGATCGGCCCCTCGCTGGATCCCTCGATGAACTGACGGACCAGCGGGTCGTTCGTGTTGCGCGCCTCGTCGGGAGTGCCGGTGAACACGACCCGGCCCTCGTGCAGCATCGCGAGGATGTCGCCGACGTGGTACGCGCTGTTCATGTCGTGCGTCACCACGATCGAGGTGACGCCCAGCCGCTCCTGCAGCGACCGGATCAGGCGATTGATGACGTCCGACATGATCGGGTCCAGCCCGGTCGTCGGCTCGTCGTACAGGATGTACTGCGGGTCCATCGCGATCGCGCGCGCGAGTCCCACGCGCTTGCGCATGCCGCCCGACAGCGAGGCGGGCTTCATGTCGTCCACACCCTTCAGGCCCACCCACTCCAGCCGCTCGGACACGCGCCGCCGCACCTCGGCCTCGGGGAGGCGCTGATGCTCGCGCAGCGGCAGGCCCACGTTCTCCTGCACCGTCAGCGAGTCGAACAGTGCCGCGCCCTGGAACAGCAGCCCGAAGTGCTTGCGCACCTCGTTCAGCTCGTGTTCGCGCATGCCCACCACCTGGTCGCCGTCCACCTCGATGCTGCCCGAGTCGGGCGTCATCAGGCCGATGATGTGCTTCAGCAGCACGCTCTTGCCCGTGCCGCTGCGCCCCATCACCACCACGGTCCTGCCCTGGGGGATGTCCAGGTCCACGCCGTTCAGGACCTGCTTGCTGCCCAGGCGCTTCTTGAGGTCGCGGATGCGGATCATTCGGCGAAGATGAACCGGAAGAGAACGTTGGCCAGCACGTAGTCGGAGATCAGCACCAGCACGCAGGACGCCACCACCGCGCGCGTGGTGGCCTGGCCCACGCCCTCGGCGCCGCCCTCGGTGCGGAAGCCGTAGTAGCAGCCCATCCAGCCGATGATGCCGCCGAAGAAGAACGACTTGATGAGGCCCGACCACAGGTCCTTGTAGAAGAAGAATTGCTTCAGGCTGGTCACGTACGTGTGCGTGCTCACGCCCACGCTGGTGACCGACACCACGTAGCCGCCGTAGATGGCCACGATGTTCGCGATGATCGACAGGATCGGCAGCATGACGACCGCCGCCACCACGCGCGGGACCACCAGGTAGCGCACCGGGTTGATCGCCATCGCGTCGAGCGCGTCGATCTGCTCGGTCACGCGCATGGTGCCCAGTTCGGCCGCGATCGATGCGCCCACGCGGCCGCCCACGATCAGCGCCGTGAGCACGGGCCCCAGCTCGATGATGACCGAGCGCATGATGACCGAGCCGATGTACTTCAGCGGGACGACGTTCGAGAACTGGTAGGCCGCCTGCACGGCGGCGACGGCGCCCGTGAACAGGCTGACGATGAACACCAGCCCCAGCGACTGCACGCCGATCGCGTGCATCTGCTCCACCACCAGGTGGAACGAGCGCAGGCCGCGGCCCATGGTGCGGAAGGTCTCGCCCACGAGCATGGCGATGCGGCCGACCTCCGCGAACCAGTCCAGGGCGCGGCGTCGGAAGAACGTGAAGGGCGTGATGGCGAGGGGTTCGGGCATGGGATCAGAATCCCGGGTCGGTTTCGCCCGGCATCATGGGACTGTAGGGAACGAACTTCGTGCACTCGCGCAGGAACGTCAGGTTCACGTCGTCGATCGGACCGTTGCGCTGCTTGGCGATGATGAGCTGCGCCTTGCCCGGCTCCTGCGTGTCGGGCTTGTAGACCACCTCACGGTAGACGAACGCGACGACGTCGGCATCCTGCTCGATCGATCCCGACTCACGCAGGTCCGAAAGCTGCGGCCGGCCGCTGCCGCCGCGCTGCTCCACGGCGCGCGACAGCTGCGACAGCGCGATGACCGGCACGTTGAGCTCCTTCGCGAGTGCCTTGAGGCCACGGCTGATCTGCGAGATCTCCTGCACACGGTTTTCCGCCGGCGTGCTGGAGCGCATGAGCTGCAGGTAGTCGATCACCACCAGGCCGAGCTTGTTCTCCGCCTTGAGGCGGCGGCACTTCGCGCGCACCTCGAGCACCGACTGCGCGGGCGAGTCGTCGATGTACACCGGCGCCTGCGTCAGCAGCCCCGCGCCCGTCGTGAGCCGCGGCCAGTCCTCGTTGCTCAGGTAGCCGGTGCGCAGCTTGTGCAGCGCCACCTCGCTCTGCGAGCAGAGCATGCGCAGCGCGAGCTGCTCCTTGCTCATTTCCAGCGAGAACACCGCGACGGGAATCCCGAACCGCACGGCCGCGTTCTCGGCCATGTTCATGGCCACAGACGTTTTTCCCATGCTGGGCCGCCCGGCCACGATCACCAGGTCGCCCGGCTGCCAGCCGGCGGTGAGCTTGTCGAGGTCGTCGAAACCCGTGGGCACGCCCGTCACCTGCACCTTGCGCTCGAACAGCTTCTGGATGCTGTCGAACGTGGGCTTGAGCAGCTCACGGATGCTGCTGAAGCCGGCGCGGATCCGCTGGTCGGTGATCTGGAAGATGCTCGCTTCGGCGCGGTCCAGCAGCAGCGCCGTCTCCTCCTGCCCCGCGTACGCCTGCTGCTGGATCTCGTTCGTCGCCTTGATCAGCAACCGCAGCACCGCCTTGGAATGCACGATGCGGATGTGGTTCTCGATGTTCGCCGACGTGGTGGCGAACTCCATCAGCGACGCGAGCGCCGCCGCGCCGCCCACGGCCTCGAAGTCGCCGCGCTTGCGCAGCTCCTCGGACACGGTGATCAGGTCGGCGGGCTCGTTGCGGCTGTACAGCGCCACGAGCGCGGCGAAGATCTTCTGGTGCGAGACGCGGTAGAAGGCGTTCTCGTCGATCATCTCCACGGCTTTGCCGATGGACTCCTGGTCCAGCAGCATGGCCGCCAGCACGGAGCGCTCCGCGTCGAGCGCCTGCGGAGGCACGAGGCCCGAGGCTCCGCCGCCCTGCGTGCTGCTGAGGATGTCGCTCATGGCTGCATGGTCCTCGCGGGGGCGCTGTGCACCGGCGCCGCGCGTGCGGTCAGTCGGTGAGGTACTCGCGCGCCAGTCGCTGGAGGTCGTCCCACACCTCGCGCTTGGCGTTGGGGTTCCGCAGCAGGTACGCGGGATGGTACGTCACGATCAGCTTGGCGCCCTGCCAGCGCCACGTCTTGCCGCGCATCCCGCCGACGGTGCCCTTGGTGCCCAGCAGCAGCTCGGCGGCGAACTTGCCGAGGCAGCAGATCACGCGCGGCTTGAGCGCGTCGAGCTGGCGCAGCAGGTAGGGCGAACACGACTCGATCTCGTGCGGCAGCGGATTGCGGTTCTCGGGCGGGCGACACTTGAGCACGTTGCAGATGTAGACCGAATCGCGGTCCAGCTTCACGCCGGGCACGATCTGCCGCTCGTCCATGCCGGCGATCATCTTGGTCAGCAGCTCGCCCGCGCGCCCGACGAACGGGATGCCCTTGGCGTCCTCGTCGGCGCCCGGCGCCTCGCCCACGAACACGATGCCGCTGCGCGCGGAGCCCACGCCGGGCACGGTGTTCGTGCGCGTGCGGCACAGGCCGCACTTTTCGCAGTCCTTCACCTCGGCGGCCACGGCCTTCAACACGGGCAACGACGCGGCGAACAGCGAAGCGCGACCGTCGTCGAGCCCCGAGGGGTTCAGGTCCTCGGCGAACGGCGGCAGTTCGAACTCGCGAGCCCCGTTGGCGGGCGCGAGACTGGGCGTCGGTGTGCGGGCGGGCATGGGCTCGGGAGGCGTGAGTGCGAAACCGGCGGGAGCGGACGTGACCGACGCGTCGGGCGTCGGCGTCGGGGCCGCTGAATACTCCGGCGCGGGCTCGCTCGTCAGCGTCTCGCTGAGGCCGGCGGCGATTTCGTTCGTGGCGTCGGCGGACGTGCTGTGGACGGGTGTGGAGAACTCGGGAAGTCCCGCGGCGCGTGCGCGTGCCACGCCCGCGGCCAGCAGTTCGCCACCGCCCTGCGCACGCTCGCGCTCCACCAGCCGACGCAGCGACCTCGCGATGTCGGCCGCTTCGGAGCGCGGATCGCGCTCGCTCATCGCGCGCGCCCCGTGCGGCGGCCGCGCGGGGTCGCGGCGCGCTTCCGCCGCCGTCGCGCGCGGCTTCGCGGCGCGCGTGCCCGGACGGCGGCCCGGCCGCGCGGAGCCGCAGCTCGAGCACGCGATCCAGGATCGAGTCGGCCACGACGCGCTTGCTCGCTTCGGGCAACTCGCGCGCGTTCTTCGCGTCCACCAGCGTGACGCGGTTGGTGTCGCCGCCGATGCCGTGCTCGGGCGCGTTCAGCACGATCAGGTCGACGCCCTTGGACTTCAGCTTGCCGCGCGCGTTCGCCACGCCGCGGCTGGTCTCCAGCGCGAAGCCCACCAGCACCTGCCCGCGCGAGCGGCGCGCGCCCAGCCCGGCGAGGATGTCGGGATTCGCCCTCGAGCTCCAGCGTCATCGAGCGGCTCGCGCGCCCAGGCTTCTCGCGGCTCGCCGCGCGCGGGCGGTAGTCCGCCACCGCGGCGGCCATCAGCACCACGTCGGCGTGCGCGGCCGCGGCGCTCATCGCCTGCTGCATCTCGGCGGCCGTGCGCACCGGCGCCACGGTCACGCCCCACGGCGTGTCCACGCTCATCGGCCCGGCCACCAGCGTCACGTCGGCGCCGCGGTCGCGCGCGGCCTCGGCCAGCGCCACGCCCATGCGGCCGCTCGAACGGTTCGTGAGCACGCGCACGGGATCGAGCGGTTCCTCCGTGCGGCCCGCGCCCACCAGTACGCGCACGCCCTTCAGGCTCTCGCGCACGGTCAGCAGGTCGGCCACGGCGTCCACGATGGCCGGCACTTCGGCGAGCCGGCCCGGCCCCGAAAGCCCGCTCGCGAGGTAGCCCTGGTCGGGCCCCACCATGCGGATGCCGCGCGCGCGCAGCACGCGCACGTTGTCCTGCGTGGCGGCGGCGCGCCACATCTGCATGTCCATGGCCGGCGCCAGCAGCACGGGCGCGCGCGTGGCCAGCAGCAGCGCGGTGAGCGCGTCGGGCGCGGCGCCGTGCACCATGCGCGCCATCAGGTCGGCGGTGGCGGGCGCCACCACCACGGCATCGGCGACTTCGGCCACGTCCACGTGCTCCACGTGGCCGCCCGCGCGCCGCGCCGATTCGAGCGGCAGGCGGAAGCGCGGCTTCTGGTCACCCCACAGCGTGGTCACCACCGGGTTGCCGGTGAGCGCCTGGAACGTGAGCGGCGTCACGAACTCGCACGCCGCCGGCGTCATCACGGCGATCACCGTGGCGCCCTGGTCGCGCAGCCGGCGGACCAGTTCGCACGCCTTGTAGGCCGCGATGCCCCCCGACACGCCCACGACCACGACGCGGTCGCGCACGGGAACTACTCGATCGGAGCTTCGGCGGGCGCCGGCGCCAGCACCGAAGGATCCTCGTAGAAGTACGGCACGTCGTCGTGGATCACGCGCTCGAGCGCCACGGCGGTCACCTTGCCGTGCAGCGTCTCGCCGCTGCGGCGGATCCAGTCGTTCAGACGACGGGCCTCGCGCGCGGCCACGGTGGCCAGCTCGTACTTGCTCTTGCCCGGAGGCGGCACCAGCGAAGACAGCTTCATGAGTTCTCCATCGCGTGTCGGGCTCGTGTGTCGGTCGCGCCGTCCGCCCGGCCGGGGCGGCGCGCCGTGCTCCCCGCGCACGCGAAGTGCGCGAGGCGTCGCGTCAGGGTTCGGCCCGCAGGCGTTTCACGCGCGCGCGCTCGGCGTCGTGGATGGCCAGCAGCTGAGCCACCGCCTGCTCCTTGTTGTCGTTCTGGATCAGGTAGTCGTAGTGCGTGTACTGCGCCAACTCGCCCGGCGCGTTGTTCATGCGCGTTTCCACCACCTCGGGCGCGTCCGTGCCGCGACGCTGCAGCCGCTGGCGAAGCGCCTCGAACGACGGCGGGTACACGAACACGGTGATCGCGTCGGGCCGCACGCGCCGCACGCTCTCGCCGCCCTGCACGTCGATGTCGAGCACCACCACGCGGCCTTCGGCCATGTGGCGATTCACTTCCTCCATCGGCGTGCCGTACAGGTGCCCGTGCACGGTGGCCGTTTCCAGGAAGTAGCCCTCGGCGCGGGCCTTTTCGAACTGCTCCGGCGTCACGAAGCGGTACTCGACGCCGTCCGTCTCGGTTTCGCGCCGCGGGCGCGTGGTGCTGGAGATCGCGAAGATGCAGTCGGAGCGCTGCTGCGTGAGTTCGTCCACGAGCGTGCCCTTGCCCGCGCCCGAAGGCCCGGTCAGCACCAGCAGGAATCCGCCCGGAACGAAGCGGAACGGAACGGAGGACGGGTTCGCCACGGGAGCGCTCGTCATTCCACGTTCTGCACCTGCTCGCGCAGGCGTTCGATCTCTTCCTTCATCACGATCACGGCGTGCGCGATCTCGACGTCGTTCGCCTTGGAGCCGATCGTGTTGGCCTCGCGGTTCATCTCCTGCAGCAGGAAGTTGAGCTTGCGCCCCGCCAGCTCGGGCCCGTCGGCCAGGTGCTTGAACTGATCCAGGTGCGCGTCGAGCCGCACGCACTCCTCGGTGCAGTCGAGCCGGTCGGCCAGCATCGCCACTTCCTGCGCAATGCGAATGGGGTCCATCTCGACGTCTTCCAGCAGCGGCTTGATGCGCGACACCATGCGCTCCTTGGCCTCGGCCGGCCGCAGCGGCGCGCGCGCGGACACGCGCTCCAGCTCGGTGCGGATGATGTCGAGCCGCTTCTGCAGATCGGCGGCCAGCGCCTTGCCCTCGCGGCCCTTCATGCCGTTCATGCTTTCGCAGGCCTTTTCCACCACGTCGCGCACCAGCGACCACATCTCTTCGTCGCCGATGGTGGACTGTTCCCACGTGAACAGGTCCGGCAGGTTGGCCAGCGTGCCCAGCTGCACGTCGCCCGACAGGCCGTAGCGGTCGCGAAGCTGCTGCATCAGCGCCACGTAGCGGTCGGCGACCGTCTCGTTGAGCTTGAGCACCTCACCCGAACCGCCCGCGCCCGACCAGGTGATGGACAGGTTGAACTTGCCGCGGGAGAACCGGTCCTGCAGGAGCTGGCGGATCTGGTCCTCGAACAGCAGCACGCCCTTGGGTGCGCGCACGGAGACCTCGCAGAACCGGTGGTTCACGGAGCGAACCTCGGCGGTCAGCCGGTGCCCGTTCTTCTCGAGCTCGGCCGAGCCATAGCCGGTCATGCTGCGGATCATGCGGGAACCTCCAGAGGGGGCTGCGGGGGGCAGGAAAGTACGGGAGCGGGCTTTGCCCCGTCAAAGCGGGCGCGGGCCCGAAAGGCCCACGGAGTGCGCGGGTTATGCGGTGTTCGCGTGGCTCCCGGGGTGCCTCGGCGGCGGCCCCGGGCCCGTGGGCCTCTCTAATGTAGCGGCCGATCCGCGGGGCGACGGCGCGGCGGGCGATGCGGCGACGGCCGAGGCGCGGTGGCGCAGAACCGCGCGATTACCGCGGCGCTTCGCGACGGCGCGACGCGATCCACCCGCGCCAGCGCGGGTGGACACGGTATCGCAGCGCACCCGCGCGGCGATGCACCGAACCGGCGAACATGCCCCGGGGCATGTTGCGGGTCCGCATTGGCAACGACTTGCGGCGATGACACCCCGCCGCGACTACGGCGTGGACATGCCGAAGCGCTGGCGCAGCATCGCGAGCTGGGCGTCGAGCGAGTCGCCGAGCACCACCGAGCGGCGCAGGCCTTCGATCTTCTGCACCGCCAGCTTCATGTTGGAGCTGTCGGACGCGGCGTAGGCCTTTTCGCCGAGCACGCGCGCCGTGGCCGCCACCGTGAGCGCCAGCAAGTCGGACGACGCGCGGCGCACCGGGCTGCGATCGGTGGCCGACGCCACGTGGCCCGCGAACGCCGCCGGGTCGATGCCGCGCACCGACGCCACGAGTGCCGCGTAGTCCGCCACGCTGTCCGCCGGCGGCGCGATGTGCCAGCGCGGCCCCGCCAGGTGCGTGCGCATGAGCGAACCGTCGGGGCCCGAAAGCTGCGTCGACATCACCGTGCCCGCGGCGTAGAGCGGCCGCGGCAGCGTGCCCGCCAGCGCCTGCTGCTTCCACAGGTCGGTGATCAGCTCGCTCACATACCACGTGCGGCCGTCTTTCTGGACCGCGCCCGTGCTGTCGAGCGCGCCGCTCTGCACCGCCGGCGGCAGCGGCAGGCCGTAGAGCCGCGATACGTTGCGCGCGTACTCGCCCACGTTGAGCAGCGACAGGTTGACGATGGCCACGTCGGGACGCGCACCCTGCGACTGCACGATTTCGCACGGGAACGTGTCCATGTCGCCGTTGGTGAGCAGCACCGCGTTGGGCGGCAGCCCTTCGAGCAGAAAGCGCCCCCATGCCGCGCCCGCCGGCGTGAGGAAGCCCGCCTGCTGCATGCCCGCCAGCGCCGAGCGCACGGCCGCCGTGTCGCCGGCGATGGACGCGTACAGGCGCAGGCCGATCCAGCCGTCGGCATCGGGAGGCGTGCCGTTCGCCGCCGCCGCGTAGTGCACCAGCGCCGAGTCGCGATGCGCGCCGGCCCAGCCCGACTTGATCGGGTCGTAAGCTGCCCCCAGCACGAAGTGCGCGAAACCCAGCCGCGGATCCAGCGCCAGCGCCGCGTGCGCGAGCGCCACCGCCGAGTCGGGCTGGCCCTGGCGGCGCCGGGCGTCGGCCAGCCACATCAGCGCTTCGGCGTTGCGCGGTTCGGTGCGCGCCACCTGCTCGAAGGCCACCGCCGCGCTGTCGAGCTCCATGCGCAGGTACTGCGCGACGGCCGCAGCGAGCGCCGCGGAGCGGCGGGGCTGCTGCGCGCACGACGCGAGAAGGGCGGCCGCGAGCGCGGCGAGGCACGAGAAGGCGAGAAGTCGCCGCATGGGCATGGCTCCTTGGAGGGAGTGCGAACCCGGTCGGCGGGGAGTGGACACCCGCGGCGGCGGCCGGCGCAAGAAGGGAGGGCTGACCTGGGGGAATGACCGCGCGGGCGCTGGCCCGCCCGGTCGCTGAAGCGTCAGCCCTCGATGTGCATACGCTTCATCTTGGTGATGAGCGTGGTGCGCGACATGCGAAGCAGCCGTGCCGCATCGGCCTTGACCCACTGCGACTTCTCGAGCGCCTCGATGATGCGCTGGCGCTCCTTGTGGAGCAGCTCCTCTTCCAGGCTGGCCGGCGCCGTCGCGGGCGTGGTGCGACCCGGAGCCGGCACCTCGCGCGGCATGAGCGTGTGCACCGTGCGCGCCGACACGATCAGGCGCTGCATGGTGGCCGCGAGCTGCCGCACGTTGCCCGGCCACGGGTTGGTGACCAGCCGATGCATCGCCTCCGGGCTGATCGTGACGCGCTTGTTGTACATGCCGCAGAACTTGTCGAGGAAGTGCTCCACCAGGAACTCGACGTCTTCGCCCCGCTGCCGCAGCGGCGGGATCTCGAACATCGCGTGACTCAGGCGGTAGTAGAGGTCGGCTCGGAAGCCCTCGCCCGCTTCCATCTGAGCGCGATCGCGATTGGTCGCCGCCACCACGCGCGCGTCCACCTGCACCGAGGCCGTGCCGCCCACCCGGCGGATCTCACCCAGTTCGAGCACGCGAAGCAGTTTGGCCTGCAGGTCCACCGACATCTCCCCGATCTCGTCCAGGAAGATCGTGCCGTTGTCGGAGAACTCGAAGAGCCCCTCACGATCGCGCACCGCGTTGGTGAACGCGCCCTGCGTGTGGCCGAACAGTTCGCCCTCCACCAGCGTGTCGGGAAGCGCACTCGCGTTGATCGGAACGAACCGCCCCCGGCGGCCCGACAGTTTGTGCACGCCCTTGGCGACCAGTTCCTTGCCCGTGCCCGACTCGCCCAGGATGAGCACCGGCAGGTCGCTGGCCGCGACGCGCGCGACCTCTTCGAGCATGTCGATCATGATCTTGCTGCGCGTGACCATGCCGAACTGCTCGTAGATCCACTGCCCGCGGCGGCGCAGGTCGGCGATCTCGCGCGGGCGGCGAAGTGGCTTGGGCTTGGCCGCGACTTCCAGGTTGAGCACGGCGCCCTCGCTCTGCATGAGCGCTTCGAGCGCGGCCAGCCGCTTGCGCGCTTCCTCCAGCTTGCCCGCGGCGCCGATGTTCTCGAAGTACGTGGCCGCGTTCCGGTAGGCCTCGTGCGCGCCGTTCAGGTCGCGATATGCGCCCGCGTGCTCGCCACAGATCCAGTCCGCGTACGACATCCAGAGCTTGCCCCATTCGTAGGGCGTCTCGATGTCCTCATACGCCGCGAAGCCCTTGTCGAACGTGCTTCGCGCCTCGTCGTGCCGGCCCAGTGCACCGAGCGCGAGCGCGAGAATGCGATAGGTCGCAGCCTCCTCGTAGCGGTCGCTGATTTCGGTGCAATGCGCGATGGCTTCTTCCGCCTCGTGGCGCGCGCGCTCGTGCTTGCCGAGGAGCAGGAAACACTCGGCGCGACGACGACGGAGCTCGGCGACGATGTCGCCGCGGGGGACGAGCGCGAGGGCTGGGCTCAATGCCTGTTCATAGAAATCAATAGCCTCGGCCGCGAGTCCTACTTCGAGATACGTGTCGCCCAGGAATTCGAGGGCGAGAATTCCAGCGCGCTCATTGCTCAACTCCTGGCGCTGGTCGATCAGGGCTTCAAGCGCGCCTCTGGCCTCCACCGCCTCGCCGAGTTCGATCAGGACCTGGGCATGCAATTCGGTGCCATAGTTCGCGAGCAACCTGCTCCCGATGGTGGTCGCATGGCTGAGCTGTGCTTCACACGCCTGCCGAGCCTCTGCAAGACGCCCGCGCTTCCTGAGTACGATCCCGAGTTGGAGATACACCTGAGCCAACCAGTACGAGTTCCCAAGACCTGCGAAGAGGTCTATCGCAGCCCGGGCGCTCTCCTCAGCAGCTTGCCACCTCCCGCCGTGCTTGCTCAGTAGAGCCAGCTGAGCGTGAGCTGCACCTTCCCAATACGGACTCTCGGCTCGTCTCCCGGCAACAAGAGCTTCGGTAGCCATCGCGCTCGCTCGGTCGACTCGACCAGAGGCAAAGCATGATGCGCTCAAGTTCACGCAGACCAGGGACTGCACGGCCGAATCGGGGCGCTGCAGGAGCTCGCCCCTGAGAGCCTCAAGGAACATCCGAGCTTCATCGATTCGATGAAGACGGTAATATGCTGCCCCGACGTAGGCACGAAGCCATGCGTGCGACACTTGGTCGTTCGCAGCTTCTGGCTTCAAGCTTCCGAGTGTG
>JBGAOB010000145.1:0-11820 GCA_044222045.1 Candidatus Eiseniibacteriota bacterium | reverse complement strand
ACATCCTCAAGAACGGCGCCGCGTGGTACCGGCAGTGGGGCACCGAGAAGAGCGCGGGCACCAAGGTGCTCAGCGTCTCCGGTCCCGTGAAGCGTCCCGGCAACTACGAGATCCCGCTCGGCCTGCCGCTGCGCACGCTGATCGAGTCGCCCGAGTACTGCGGCGGCATGCGCCCAGGGATGCAGGTGAAGGGCGTGATCCCCGGCGGCTCGTCGGTGCCGATCCTGCCCGCGTCGCTGCTCGACACCGGCCTCGACTACGAGTCGATGAACGCGGCCGGCACGTTCCTCGGCTCCGGCGCCGTGATCGTGATCGACGAACAGACGTGCATGGTCGACGCGCTCTGGAACCTGATCCGCTTCTACGCGCACGAGTCGTGCGGCAAGTGCACGCCGTGCCGCGAGGGCACGTACTGGATGGCGACGATCCTCGAGCGCCTCGAGCGCGGCGAGGGCCGGCCCAACGACGTCGACCTGCTCGGCGACATCGCGGACAACATCCTCGGCAAGTCGTTCTGCGCGCTCGGCGACGCGGCGGCGATGCCGGTGCAGGGCATGCTCAAGCACTTCCGGGCCGAGTTCGAGTACCACGTCCAGCACAAGCGCTGTCTGGTGAACCGCCGCCGGCAGTCGGTCCAGGAGGTCATGGCGTGAGCGGCATGGTCCGAGTCACCATCGACGACCGCACGGTCGAGGTCCCGGCCGGAACGCTGATCACCGAAGCGGCCCGCATGGCCGAGGTGCACGTCCCGGTCTTCTGCTCGCACACGAAGCTCCAGCCGCTCGGCGCCTGCCGCATCTGCGTCGTCGAGGTCGGCACGCCGAAGATGGGGCCGGACCGCAAGCCGGTGATCGGCCCCGACGGCAATCCCGAGATCGCGTGGATGCCCAAGGTGCAGACCGGCTGCACGATGCCGGTGAGCGAGGGCATGGTCGTGCGCACGCAGTCCGCCGCGGCCACCAAGGCGCGCAAGGGCGTGATGGAGTTCCTGCTCGTGAACCATCCGCTCGACTGTCCGGTGTGCGACGAGGGTGGCGAGTGCCAGCTGCAGGACCTCGCGTTCGCGTTCGGGCAGGACTTCTCCCGCATGGAGAGCCCGAAGCGCACGTTCGAGTCCGAGGACCTCGGACCGATCGTGAAGAAGGAAGCGAACCGCTGCATCGTCTGCATGCGCTGCGTCCGCTACTGCAGCGAGGTGATGGGCGAGGACGCGCTGACCGCGCACCAGCGCGGCGTGCACACCGAGATCTCGTCGTTCGACCGCCAGCCGCTCGCCTGCGAGCAGTGCGGCAACTGTGTCGAGGTCTGCCCGGTCGGCGCGCTCACCGCGCTGCCGTACCGCTTCAAGGCCCGCCCGTGGGACCTGCGCCAGCACATCACCGTGTGCCCGTTCTGCTCGAACGGCTGCTCGGTGCGCCTCGGCGTGCGCGGCATGGAGATCCTGCGCGCCCGCGGCACCGAGTTCCGCGGCGTCAACCAGGAGTTCCTGTGCGTCCGCGGCCGCTTCGGCTACGGGTTCGTCAACGCCGGCGACCGCCTGTCCGCGCCGCTCGTGCGCACCGGCGATTCGCTGCAGCCCGCGTCGTGGGACGAGGCGGTCGCGCAGGTCGCGACCCGCCTGCGCGACATCGCGGCCACGCACGGCGCCGACACGATCGCGTTCCTCGGCGGCGAGAAGCTGAACGTCGAGGAGCAGTACCTGTTCCAGAAGCTCGCGCGCCAGGTGCTGGGCACGAACCACGTGGACGCGCGCACGCGCTTCACGGCTCGTGTTCCCGGCGCGGCGATGCTCAAGGCCACGGGCGGCGGACGGCCCGGCCCGACGTTCGAGGACCTGTACACGGCGCAGGAAGCGCTCGTGCTGTTCGAGGACCTGCAGGGCGAGTCGCCGTTCGCGCAGGCGTCGCTGATCCGCGGCCAGCACCAGCAGGGCGTGCACCTGACGGTCGCGCACCCGCGCCGCGTGAAGCTGGCGCGTCCCAAGTTCAAGGGCGAGTGGCTCGGCTCCCGGCCCGGGCGCGAACTCGCTCTGTTGAACGCGCTCACGAAGGCCGCGCTCGACCTGGGCGACGCGCCGTCGGCGCCGGCCGAGGTGACCGCGGGGCTGCCCGCGCTGAAGAGCGCGCTCGCCGCGATCACGCCGGACAAGGCCGAGGCCGAGACGGGCGTGACCTGGGCGGCGATCGCGGCGGCCGCGAAGCGGCTGCGCGAGGCGTCCCGCAAGGTGGTGCTGTTCGGCCGCGGCGTGCTCGAGCACCCGCAGGCGCCGGCGCTCCTGCAGGCGATCGAGAACCTCGCGTGGGCGACCGGCGCGCTGACCGCCGAGCGCTCGTGCGTGATGGCGCTCGGGTCGCAGAACGGCTCGCAGGGCGCGCTCGACGCGGGCCTCGCGCCCGACGTGCTTCCGGGCTGGGCGAACGTCGCCGACGCCGCCGCGCGCGAACCGTTCGAGAAGCAGTGGGGCGGCGCGCTGCCGGCCGGCGCCGGAATGACCGCGCCCGAGATCCTGCAGGCCGCGGCCGAGGGCCGCGTGAAGGCGCTGTGGATCGTGAGCGACGAGTGGCTTCGCAGCGCGCCGGACCGCGCGCTCGCCGAGAAGGCGCTGGCGCAGGCGGAACTCGTCGTGGTGAACGAGCTGTTCCTGACCGACACCGCGCGCTCGGCCGACGCCGTGTTCCCGGTGGCGGCCTACGCCGAGAAGGAAGGCGTCGTGATCAACGCGGAGCGCCGGCTGCAGAAGGCGAACCGCGTGCTGTCGCCGCGCCGTGGCGCGAAGGCCGACTGGGAGGTCTTCCAGCTGGTCGCGCAGGCGCTCGGCGCCACGTGGCGCTATCGCACCGCCGAGGACGTGTGGCGCGAGGTGCAGCGCCTGGTGCCGGCGTGGCAGGGGCTCGGCTGGGCCACGATGATGCCGCTGGGTCCGCAGTGGAGCTCGGCTCCGCGCGTGGCGGCTTCCGTGGCGCCGGTCGCGGCCGACGCGGCGGGCGCGGGCGAAGGCCTGTGGCTGCTCGCCGGCGGCACGCTGTTCGCGCAGGGCAGTCTGAGCGCACGTGGCGCCACGCTCGCGAAGCTCGCGGGCCGCGCGCGCGCGTTCCTCAATCCGGGGGAGGCGTCGCGCCTCGCCCTCGCTTCGGGCGATCGCGTCGAGCTGGCCGGCCCCGCCGGCGCGCTGACGCTGCCGGCCGAAGCCGACGACTCGGTGCCGGCGGGCGCCGTGTTCGTGCCGTACGCGCTCGGCGAGGCGGAGTTGAATCGTCTCGGAGCTCCCAGGGGAGCGGGCCTGCAGGTGAAGGTCCGCAAGGTCGCGTCCGCGGAGAAGGCGCACGCCTAGCCAGAGAGACGGATGGCTCTTCTTCTTCAGGTTCCATTGCTGCAGACGCCGGTGGCGCAGCTGGTGATCTGGTCGCTCGTCAAGGCCACGATCATCCTGATGACCATGCTCGGCCTGGTGTCCTACACGATCTACGCCGAGCGCAAGATCGCCGGCCACATCCAGTGGCGGCCCGGCCCGAACCGCGTGGGTCCGCTGGGACTGTTCCAGCCGATCGCGGACATCGGGAAGCTCTTCTTCAAGGAGGAGTTCTGGCCCGCGGACGCGAACCGCGTGGTGTTCTTCATCGCGCCGCTGCTGGCGGTGATCCCGGCCATCGTCACGTTCTCGGTGATCCCGTTCGGCCCCGGGCCGGCGTGGGTCGGCACCGACATCAACGTGGGCCTGCTCGTGTTCCTGGCCATGTCGAGCCTCGGCGTGTACGCGATCACGCTGGCCGGCTGGTCGTCGAACAACAAGTACGCGCTGCTCGGCGGCCTGCGCTCGTCGGCGCAGATGATCAGCTACGAGCTCGCGATGGGCCTGTCCACGATCCCGCCCGTGCTGCTCGCGGGCACGCTGTCGCTGTCGGGCATCGTGAACGCGCAGTCCACGTGGACGTGGCTCGACCGGCTGTTCCTGCTGGTGCCGTTCGTGGTGTTCATCGTCACGGCGCTCGCCGAGACGAATCGCGCGCCGTTCGACCTGCCCGAGGCCGAAGGTGAACTCGTCGCCGGGTTCCACACCGAGTACTCGTCCATGAAGTGGGGGCTGTTCTTCCTCGGCGAGTACATGAACATGTACGCGATCAGTTCGATCGCGATCACGCTGTTCCTGGGCGGCTGGCGGGGCCCGGGACCCGAGTCGATCGGGTTCCTGTGGTACTTCCTGAAGCTGGCCCTCCTGATGTTCTTCTTCATCCACGTCCGGTGGACGTTCCCGCGCCTGCGCTACGACCAGCTGATGAACTTCGGCTGGAAGGGGCTGCTGCCGCTGTCGCTCGCGAACGTCGTGGTGACCGCCCTGTACGTGTACTGGAAGATCCACCGATGATGACGTCCGCGTTGTTCCTCGGCTTCGGGGCGCTGGCCGTGCTGTCGGCGCTCATGGTCGTGCTGCACAAGAACCCGGTCACGAGCGCGCTGTTCCTGGTGCTCGCGTTCTGCTCGCTCGCGGGCACGTACCTGCTGCTGCGCGCCGAGTTCCTCGGCATGGTGCAGATCCTGGTGTACGCGGGCGCCATCATGGTGCTGTTCCTGTTCGTGATCATGTACCTGAACCTGAAACACGACGTGGAGACCGGCGTGCAGATCGCCCTGCGGCGCGGCATCGGCTGGCTGCTCGGCGCGCTGCTGCTGCTCACGCGCGGCTGGGCGCCCGGTCCGTCGGCGCCCGACCTGCGCGTGCAGGCGAGCGGCAACGCGCAGGCGATCGGGCAGGTGCTGTACTCGCGCTACCTGTTCCCGTTCGAGATCACGTCGATCCTGCTGCTCGTGGCGATGGTCGGCGCGATCGTGATCGGCAAGGGGCGCGCGACCCGGTCGGAAGAGGGAGGCGACGCATGATCCCGCTCGCGTGGCCCATGACGCTGTCGGCCCTGCTGTTCACCATCGGCGTGATCGGCGTGCTGGTGCGCCGCAACGCCCTGATCATCTTCATGTCGATCGAGCTCATGCTGAACGCCGCGAACCTCGCGTTCGTCGCGCTGGCGCGGCACCTGAACTCGATCGACGGGCAGATCTTCGTGTTCTTCGTGATGACCGTGGCCGCCGCGGAGGTGGCCATCGGACTGGCGATCATCGTCAACGTCTTCCGGCTGCGGGAGACCGTGTTCGTGGACGAGATCAACCTCCTCAAGGGATAGGGGCCGCGCCTTGAACCTGCCGCTCCTGTGGATCATCCCGGCACTGCCGCTGCTCGCGGTGGCGCTGAACCTTCTCATCGGCGACCGACTCGGCAAGCGCGGCACCACCGTGCTCGCGTGCGGCGCCATCGGCCTGGCGTTCCTCGCGGCGGTGCGCGCGGTGGTCACGCTCGCGGGGCTTCCCGAGGGCGAGCGGGCGATCGTCGAGACCGCGTACACGTGGATGCGCGTGGGCGACTTCTCGGTGGACGTGTCGTTCCTGCTCGACCCGCTGTCGTCGATCATGGTGCTCGTGGTCACGGGAGTGGGCTTCCTGATCCACGTCTACTCCACCGGGTACATGGCGCACGACCACTCGTTCCGCCGGTTCTTCCTGTACCTGAACCTGTTCATGTTCGCGATGCTCACGCTGGTGCTCGCGGACAACTTCCTGCTCATGTTCGTGGGCTGGGAAGGCGTGGGCCTGTGCTCGTACCTGCTGATCGGCTTCTGGTACGAACGCCCGAGCGCCACCGAGGCGGGCAAGAAGGCGTTCATCGTCAACCGCATCGGCGACTGGGGCTTCATCCTGGGCGGCCTGATCCTGGTCGCGTACACGGGCAGCCTGAACTACGAACGCGTGTTCGCGGTGGCGCCGCACCTGTTCGGCGAGGGCGGCCCGATGGGCGTGCTGCGGCTGGGCGGCCTGAACCTCGCGGTGCCCATGATCACGCTCGCGACGCTGCTGATGTTCCTGGGCGCCACGGGCAAGAGCGCGCAGATCCCGCTGTACGTGTGGCTCCCGGACGCCATGGAGGGCCCGACGCCCGTGTCGGCGCTGATCCACGCCGCCACGATGGTCACCGCGGGCGTGTACATGGTGGCGCGCAGCCACGTGCTGTTCCAGCTCTCGCCGGTGACGCTCGAAGTGGTGGCGATCATCGGTGCGGCCACCGCGCTGATGGCGGCCACGATCGGCCTCGCCCAGAACGACATCAAGCGCGTGCTCGCGTACTCCACCGTGAGCCAGCTCGGCTACATGTTCTTCGCGTGCGGCGTCGGCGCGTTCGGCGCCGGCATCTTCCACGTGATGACGCACGCGTTCTTCAAGGCGCTGCTGTTCCTCGGCGCGGGCTCCGTGATCCACGCGATGAGCGACGAGCAGGACATGCGCAAGATGGGCGGCCTCGCGTCGAAGCTGCCGTGGACGCACGGCGTCATGCTGGTGGCGTGCATCGCGATCGCCGGCATCCCGCCGTTCGCCGGCTTCTTCAGCAAGGACGAGATCCTGCACGCGTCGTTCGCGAGCGGGCACTACGGCGTGTGGCTGGCCGGCGTGATCGGCGCCACGCTGACGGCGTTCTACATGTTCCGCCTTTACATCCTCACGTTCCGCGGTCCCTCGCGCCTCTCGCACGAGGCCGAGCATCACCTGCACGAGTCGCCGCCCGCGATGATCGCGCCGCTCGTGGTGCTGGCGATCCTGTCGGTGGTCGGTGGCTGGATCGGCCTGCCGTTCCAGGAGGGCGGCCACGTGCTCGAGCGCTGGCTCGCGCCGGTGTTCGAGTCCGGGCACGCCGTGGCTCACCACGAGGTGTCGCGCGGCACCGAGATCGGCCTGATCCTGCTGTCGGTGGGCGTGGCCGCGTTCGGCATCGCGATGGCGTTCCGCGCCTACCTGCAGGCGCCGCAGGTGGCCACCGCGCTGCAGCAGCGGTTCTCCGGGCTGCACGAGGCGTTCCTGAACAAGTACTGGGTCGACGAGTTCTACGCCGCGATCGCGGTGAACCCGATCTACCAGGGCGCCGTGCGGCTGTGGAAGTTCTGGGACGAGAAGATCGTGGACGGCGCCGTGAACGGCGTGGGCTTCACGGTGGAAGGTGTCTCGTCGCTGATGCGGCTGTTCCAGACGGGTTTCGTGGGCACGTACGCGCTGTTCGTCACGCTCGGCGTGATCGCCCTGTTCCTTCACTTCCTGAGGTCGTAGGTGGATCACTTCCCCTGGCTGTCGTTCCTGATCTTCTTCCCGCTCGTGGGCGCGGTCGTGCTCGCGCTGCTGCCGAAGAGCGCGGAAGGCGCCGCGAAGCCGCTGGCGGCGGTGATCTCGCTCGTCGAGTTCGGCTTCAGCGTGCCGTTGTGGTGGCGCGTGACGCCGGGCGCTCCCGGTTTCCAGTTCGAGGAGATCCGGGAATGGCTGCCGTCGCTCGGCGCGAGCTACCACCTGGGCGTCGACGGCCTGTCGGGCCTGCTGGTGCTGCTGACCACGTTCACGACCGTGCTCGCCACGTTCGGCGCGTTCACGGCGGTCGACAAGCGCGTGCGCGAGTTCTTCGCGCTCGTGCTGGCGCTCGAGGCCGGCATGATCGGCACGTTCCTCGTGCTCGACCTGCTGCTGTTCTACGTGTTCTGGGAAGCCATGCTGATCCCGATGTACCTGCTGATCGGCGTGTGGGGCGGCCACCGGCGCGTGTACGCGGCGCTCAAGTTCTTCCTCTACACGATGGCCGGCAGCGTGCTGATGCTGGTGGCGATCCTGTGGCTGTGGAACCTGCAGAGGGCCGCCACGGGCGTGGCGACGTTCGACCTGCCGGCGTACTACCAGCTCGGCATCGCGCCCGCGCAGCAGTTCTGGGTGTTCCTGGCGTTCGCGTTCGCCTTCGCGATCAAGGTGCCGATGTTCCCGGTGCACACGTGGCTGCCCGACGCGCACGTCGAGGCGCCCACCGCGGGATCGGTCATCCTGGCCGCGGTGCTGCTGAAGATGGGCACGTACGGCTACCTGCGCTTCGCCATGCCGATGTTCCCGAACGCGCTCGCCGAATGCGCCCCGTGGATCGCGGCGCTGTCGATCGTCGGCATCCTGTACGGCGCGCTCGTGGCGATGGTGCAGCCCGACCTGAAGAAGCTGGTCGCGTACTCGTCGGTGAGCCACATGGGCTTCTGCATGCTGGGCCTGATGGCCATGAACGCGCAGGGCTTCGCCGGCGCCACCATGACCATGCTGAACCACGGCGTGTCCACCGGCGCGCTGTTCCTCCTGGTGGGCGTGATCTACGAGCGTCGGCACACGCGCCTGATCGCCGACTTCGGCGGCCTGTGGAAGGTGATCCCCGTGTTCTCGGTGATCTTCCTCGTGGTGATGCTGTCCAGCATCGGCCTGCCGGGCACGAACGGCTTCATCGGCGAGTTCCTGGTGATGCTGGGCGCGTTCAAGCGCGAGCCGTGGTGGGCCGTGATCGCCGGCCTCGGCGTGATCCTGTCCGCGTGCTACATGCTGTGGATGTTCCAGCGCGTGGTGTTCGGCCCGGTGACGCACGAGGAGAACCGCAAGCTGTCCGACCTCACGCTGCGCGAGCGCCTGGTGTTCGCCCCGCTGCTGCTGCTCATCTTCTGGATGGGCGTGGCGCCGCAGCCGTTCCTCGACCGCATGCAGCCCGCCCTGGACCGCACGCTGGAGCTGACGAAGCAGCGGCAGGTGCAGAACGCCGCGCTCGTGCGCCCGGCCGTGGCCGGGCCGGTCGGCGACCTGGTGCTGCCCGCGGCGAAGGGAGAGAGCCGATGAGCCTCGTGCCGCAGCCGTCGTTCCTGACCGTGGACTGGTGGGCGCTCGGCGCCGTGCTGGCGCTGTCCGTGGGCTGCATGCTGCTCCTGCTGCTGGAGTTCCTGCCGGCCGGCGAGCGGTCGAGCCGCGGCGGCGTGGTGTCGCTGATCACGCTGCTGGCCGCGGGCTGGAGCGTGTGGAACGTGCGCGACGTGAAGCGCTCGCTGTTCGACGGCATGTTCGTGCACGATCCCATGAGCGTGTTCTTCACGCTGCTGATCGTGTCGGTGGCGGCCGTGTCGGTGCTGGTGTCGTGGGACTACGTCAAGCGCACGCGCATCAACCAGGCCGAGTACTACGCGCTGCTGCTGTCGGCCACGCTCGGCATGATCCTGATGGCGGCGTCGAACGACCTCATCACGATCTTCCTGGCGCTCGAGCTGATGTCGCTGTCGCTGTACGTGATGGTGGGTTTCCGCCGCGGACGCCTGGAGTCCACCGAGGCGGCGCTCAAGTACTTCCTGCTCGGAGCGTTCGCTTCGGGCTTCCTGTTGTACGGCATCGCGCTGCTGTACGGCGCCACCGGCACCACGAACCTCGGCCGCATCGGCCAGTTCCTGGCGGACTCGCCGTTCACGCACAACCCGATGCTGCTCATCGGCTCGTTGCTGGTGTTCACGGGCTTCGCGTTCAAGGTGGCGGCCGCGCCCTTCCACATGTGGACGCCCGACGCCTACGAGGGCGCGCCCACGTCGGTGACCGCGTTCATGGCGGCCGGCGCGAAGGCCGCGGGTTTCGCGGCGCTGCTCCGCGTGGGCCTGACCGCGCTCCACCCGGTGCAGGTGGAGTGGACCGGCCTGCTGACCGCGATCGCCATGCTCACGATGACCGTGGGCAACGTGACGGCGCTGCTGCAGAGCAACGTCAAGCGCATGCTCGCCTATTCCAGCATCGCGCACGCCGGCTACATCCTGGTGGCGATCGTGGCGGGCGGCGCCGAGGGCGCGTCGGCCGCGGTGTTCTACCTGGCCGTGTACGCGTTCATGAACATCGGCGCGTTCGCCGTGCTCACGCTGATGGGCAAGGGGCGCGAGGAGCGCGTGTACGTGAGCGACCTGCAGGGGCTGGGCTTCCGGCACCCGTTCCTCGGCCTGGCGATGACCGTGTTCATGCTGTCGCTCGGCGGCATCCCGCCGATGGCCGGGTTCATGGGCAAGCTGATGGTGTTCGGCGTCGCCGTGAAGGCGGGCCTGATCCCGCTCGTCGTGGTGGGCGTCATCAACAGCGTGATCTCCGTGTTCTACTACCTGCGCATCACCGTGGCGATGTACATGCGCGAGCCCGAGGGTGAGCCGGTGCACGTTTCGGTCGGCGTTCCGGCCATGGTCGCGATCGTGCTCACGCTGGTCGTGACGGTGTGGCTGGGGCTTCAGGCCGGCGGCCTGTGGGCGACGGCGCAGGACTCGGTGCGCGGCCTGTTGTAGTCGACGCGAGTTTCGACGGCCCGGGAGACGCACTCGCCCGGGCCGTTCGCATGTGGAGCGCGCGTGGCGTTCATCTTCCTGGAAAGCTTCGCCAGCGAGCGACGCGGCTTCGGCCGGTGGAGTTTCGATCCCGAGACGCACGCCCACTTCCGCACCCCGTGCGCGGACGCGGCGTCGGCGGCTGCGCGCACGGTGGGCTGGGCGGACGATCCGGTGGTGGGGCTCGTGGCGCGGCGCCGCGTGTTCGTGACGCTGCACGTGGTGGATGCGCACGTGGCGGCGTTCGTCGACGGCCGCCTGTGCCTGTGGCCCGGCCCGCTCGTGGCCACGCGCACGACGCTCGCGCCCGGTGTGCGCCGCTTCGAGATCGTCGAGCGCGGCGAGCGGCTGATCCGGCTGCACTACTGGCACGACGACCCGCCGGGTTTTCCCGGCTCGCTCGCGACCGACCTGTTCCGCTTGATCGTCGAGACCACGAGCACCGACTTCGCCCTGCGCCGGTTCGTGGATCAGCGCCGGCTCACGCTGGGCGGCTGACCGGCGTTCGGGGGATCCGCGCGCGCAAGGGCGCCGCGCGCCGGCTCAGGCCCCGGGCCACCGCCAGGCGCGCGCCTCGGCGTGTGCGCCGGCTTCGAGGGCCTCGGCCTCCGCGGGCACCACGAGCAGCGCGTGTGCGCGGCTCTGCGGGCCGAGGTGGCCCGACACCTGCGCACCCGCCGGCGTTGCCCACGCCGCGCCGTCACGCCAGTCGAGCGTCACGCGCACGAAGTCCACGCGCCCCGCGCGCGACTCCACGCGCGTGGCCACGCGCACCGGCAGGGAGGGACGGTCGATCGCGGCGTAACCCTGCATCCGCCGCAGCGCCGGGCGGACGAGCGCCTCGAACACGCACGCGACCGACGCCGGGTTGCCCGGCAGGCCGAAGAACAGCCGCCCGCTTGGCGCCCCGAACGCCTGCGGGCGGCCCGGGCGCATCGCCACGCGCCACAGCGCCAGCCCGCCCACCGTGTCGAGCGCGAGCTTGACCGGGTCGAAATCGCCGGCCGACACGCCGCCCACGGTCGTCACCACGTCGGCGTCGGCGAGCGCCGCCGAGATCGCCGCCGCCACGCGTTCCGTGTCGTCGCGCAGGTGCTCCGTGCGCACCACGTCGCAGCCCGCCTCGGCCAGCAGCATCGCCAGCATGGGTCGGTTGCTGTCGCGAATCGCGCCCTGCGCGGCCGGCGCGCCGAGCGGCAGCAGTTCGTCGCCGGTCGAGAGCACGATCGCGCGCGGCGCGCGCGACACCTCGAGCGTGGCGAAACCGAGCGAGCCCGCGAGCGCCAGGTCGTGCGCCGACAGCGCGCGCCCGACCTCGAGCACCGTGTCGCCCGCGCGGACGTCGGCGCCCGCGTCGCGCAGGTGGTCGCCGACGGACGCCGCGCGCGAGATGCGCACGCGCTCGCCGGCCGCCTCGTCGAGCCGCTCGCACTCCTCGAACGGCACCACCGTGTCCGCGCCCGGCGGCGGTTCCGCCCCGGTCATGAGGCGCACGGCCTCGCCGGGGGCGAGCGCCGCGGGCGGTGCGTGGCCCGCCGCGACGGCCGCGATCACGCGCAGCACCACGGGCGAGGCGGCCGAGGCCGCGGCCACGTCGGCCGCG
>JBGAOB010000144.1:0-13250 GCA_044222045.1 Candidatus Eiseniibacteriota bacterium | reverse complement strand
GGAGGTGGCACCCATGAACTTCGAAAAGTACACGCAGCGATCCCGCGAAGCGCTCGAACGCAGCCAGAACGTCGCCCGCGAACGCCGGCACCCGGAGCTCGCTCCCGAGCACCTGCTCGCCGCGCTCGCCCAGGAAGAAGGCGGCACGATCGCGGCGCTGCTGCAGAAGCTCGCCGTGCGCCCCGCGCAGCTGAAGGCCTCGATCGACCAGGCGCTGGAATCGCTGCCGCGCGGCACGGGCGGCAAAATGCACCTGAGCCCCGCGTTGATGGACGCGTTCGGCCGCGCCGAGGCGCAGGCCGCGCGTCTGAAGGACGAATTCGTGAGCGTGGAGCACCTGCTCCTGGCGCTCGCCGATCCGGCGTCGCCGAACGGCGCGCAGCGCGTGCTCGCCGAAGCGGGCGTGACCACCGAAGCCCTGCTGCAGGCTCTCGCCACCGTGCGAGGAGGACATCGCGTGACCGACGACACCCCCGAGAACAAGTACCAGGCGCTCGAGAAGTACGGGCGCGATCTCACCGCCATGGCGCGCACCGGCAAGCTGGACCCGGTCGTGGGTCGTGACGAGGAGATCCGACGCGTCATCCAGGTGCTCGCGCGTCGCACCAAGAACAACCCGGTGCTGATCGGCGATCCCGGCGTGGGCAAGACCGCGATCGTCGAGGGACTCGCGCAGCGCATCGTGTCGGGCGACGTGCCCGAGAGCCTGAAGGAGCGCCGCGTCGTGGCGCTCGACCTGGGCGCGCTCGTCGCCGGCAGCAAGCTGCGCGGCGAGTTCGAGGACCGGCTGAAGGCGGTGCTCAAGGAGGTCACGAGCGACGCCGGGCGCGTGATCCTGTTCATCGACGAGCTGCACACCCTCGTCGGCGCCGGTGGCGCCGAGGGCGCGGTGGACGCCTCGAACCTGCTCAAGCCCGCGCTCGCGCGCGGCGAGCTGCACTGCGTGGGCGCCACGACGCTCGACGAGTACCGGAAGTACGTCGAGAAGGACAAGGCGCTCGAGCGGCGCTTCCAGCCCGTGGTGGTGGACGAACCCAGCGTGGAGGACGCGATCGCGATCCTGCGCGGCCTGAAGGAGCGCTACGAGGTGCACCACGGCATCCGCATCAAGGACACGGCGCTCGTCGCGGCGGCGATGTTCTCGAACCGCTACATCACCGACCGCAAGCTGCCCGACAAGGCGAGGACGCGATCGCGATCCTGCGCGGCCTGAAGGAGCGCTACGAGGTGCACCACGGCATCCGCATCAAGGACACGGCGCTCGTCGCGGCGGCGATGTTCTCGAACCGCTACATCACCGACCGCAAGCTGCCCGACAAGGCGATCGACCTGATCGACGAGGCGGCGTCGCGGCTGCGCATGGAGATCGACTCGATGCCCGCGGAGCTCGACGAGCTCGTGCGCCGCGTGCGCCAGCTCGAGATCGAGCGCATCGGCCTGGCCAAGGAGACCGACGCGGCCAGCCGGGGCCGGCTCGAGAAGCTCGACGAGGAGCTCGGCCGGCTGCGCGCGGAACACGCCACGCTCGACCAGCACTGGCAGAAGGAGAAGGCCGCCGTCACGCGCATCCGCGACCTCAAGGCGGAGCGCGAGAAGCTCAAGCTCGAGGAGACGCGCGCCGAGCGCGAGGGCGACCTCGAGAAAGTGGCCAAGATCCGCAACAACGACCTGCTGCTGCTGCAGCGCCAGCTCGACCAGGAGACGGCGCGGCTGGCGGTGGTGCAGCAGAAGCAGCGCATGCTGAAGGAGGAGGTCGACGAGGAGGACGTGGCCGAAGTCGTGGCCAAGTGGACGGGCGTGCCCGTCACGCGCCTCCTGGAGGGCGAGATCGAGAAGCTCGTGAAGATGGAGGAGCGGCTGCGCCAGCGCGTGATCGGTCAGGACGAGGCGCTGCGCGTGGTGAGCGAAGCCGTGCGCCGCGCGCGCGCCGGGCTGCAGGATCCGTCGCGCCCGATCGGCTCGTTCCTGTTCCTGGGGCCGACCGGCGTGGGCAAGACGGAGACCGCGAAGGCGCTCGCCGAGTTCCTGTTCGACGACGAGCGCGCCGTGATCCGGCTCGACATGTCGGAGTACTCCGAACGCCACACCGTGGCGCGGATGACCGGCGCGCCCCCGGGTTACGTGGGCTACGACGAGGGCGGCGCGCTGACCGAGGCCGTGCGGCGGCGCCCGTTCTCGGTGCTGCTGCTGGACGAGGTCGAAAAGGCGCACCCCGAGGTGCTCGACGCGCTGCTGCAGGTGCTCGACGACGGCCGGCTGACCGACGGCCAGGGTCGCACCGTGGACTTCCGCAACACGATCGTGATCATGACCAGCAACCTCGGCGGCGAGGCGATCGCGGGCGAGAAGGAGCCGCTCGGATTCAAGAACGGCGACGAGGACCCGGACGCGACGCAGGAGGAGATCGAGCGCACGGTGAACAAGGAGCTGCGGCGGTTCTTCCGGCCGGAGTTCCTGAACCGCCTGGACGAGGTGGTGGTGTTCCACCAGCTCTCGCGCCGGGACATCCGGCGCATCGTGGATCTGCAGATCGAGCACGTGCGCGGGCTGCTCGCGGCGCGCGAACTGCAGCTGGAGATCTCCGACGCGGCGCGCGACCAGCTCGCCGCGGAGGGCTACGACCCGCAGTTCGGCGCGCGTCCGCTGCGGCGCGTGATCCAGAAGCGCGTGCAGAACCCGCTCGCGATGAAGCTGCTGGAGAACGCGTACGCGGCCGGCGAGACGGTGCTGGTGGACTGGGCGAACGGTCAGTTCACGTTCACGGTGGTGACGCCGGCGATCGTGGACGCCTGACGCGGGAGCGGAAACGGGAACGGCGCGCCGGGCTCCGGCGCGCCGTTCGCAATTCGGGGCGGTGCGCTATTCCTCGCCGAGATCCTTCGCCTTCATGAAGTCGCGGTGCTTGCCGCGGCCCACGCGCTGGATGCGCTCCACGGTGCGCAGCTTCACCGGCAGGCCCATGCCGTGCGTGACCTCGGCTTCGATCTCGCCGCGCGAGGCCTCGGTCCATTCGCTGCCCGGCAGCACGCGCAGCTCGATCGTGCCGTTCGCGAACTCCACGAACTGGTACTCGCGCACCTTTCCGCTCTTCGCGTGGTGCCGGAAGATGTAGTACGGCAGCAGGCCGTTGATCACGCGACCGTCGGGCAGCTGGATGAAGTCTCCCGCGCGGCCCTGCAGCGTGCCCAGCCGTGGCAGCGCCCGTCCGCACGCGCACGCGCCCTCGGGCGCCGTCTCCACCATGTCGCCGATGCGGTAGCGGATCACCGGCTGGCTGTAGTTGAACAGGTCGGTGAGCAGCACCTCGAAGCGGCCGTCGTCGGTGGGCACGGTGTCCACGACCACCGACTCGATCGGCACGTGCAGCGAGCCCGCCTCGCACCCGAACGCGGTCACGCCGATCTCCGCGCAGCCGTAGCTGTCGACCACGGTGCAGCCGAACGCCTGCTGCAGCCGCTCGCGCTGGTGCGGGCGCAGCACCTCGGCCGTGGTGATCGCCGCCTTCCAGCCGAGCGAGCGGCCGTCGAGCTTCTGCGCGATCACCTCGTCGGCGAAGTTCGTGATCGCGGACGGGTAGCCCATGCCCCAGACGGTGGGGTTGCGCTTCAACTGCACGAAGAACTCCTTCGCGCGCGCCGGCGTGATCTCGAATGCGGACAGGCGCTGGCGGTTGAAGAACCAGTCGCGCAGCCCCGCCTGCCGGCGGCCCGAAGGGTCGAGCGCGAGGCCCCAGAAGTACGCGTAGGGATCGCCCACCTCGACGCCGTGCCAGTGCCAGCCGCGGATCAGGTTGCCGTGCGCGTGCGCCCACGAACGGTGGTCGCGCAGCACCGCCACGGGCGTGCCCGAGGAGCCCGACGTGGTGGCCTTGAGCCCCTTCGGCGGCCGCTCCGACACGAGCCGCTCCGAGTGCTCGCGGATCTCCGGCTTGCCCAGCGGCGGCACGCGCGCCCAGTCGTCCCACGACCGCAGGTCGCCGGGGGAGAGCCCCGCCGCGCGCCAGGTGTCGCGGTACCAGGGCACCGTGTCCCAGGCGTGCTTCCAGAGCGCCTGCAGGCGCTGCCACTGGAGGTCGCGGAGACGCTCGATCGGCCAGTGCTGGCTCTCCTCGAGTTCCCGGAGCACCGGCGCCACGGGCTCGCCGCGCAGATTCTGGGCGGCGTAGTAGAGCGTGCGGGCAAACCAGGCGTTCATTCGGGTCCTCGCGGGGCCGATACCGGAAAGGCACGACGGCCGCGCACTATACGGCGCTCGGCCGGGGCCGCCCAAGCCGCGTCGCGCGGAATGTCGCCCTTCCGTTGCGAGATGCATGGGCTCGGGATCTGGGCGGAATGTCCGGAAGGTGTCCGTGAAACGACCGGCGCGCAAGTTCCTGCAAGGGATTGAGTGCTCCGTGGACCTTCGTTAGAGTGCGCGGGGTACATTTTCTGCATGCAGGGTCGCCGCCCCGGTGGGGCCGAGTCCGGCCTCGTTCCGCAGACACCACGAACCACATGGATGGACCGACTCGAATGCGCTACCTGCCCGTCGCCTTGATCGGCGCACTCCTCGTGACTGCCCCGGCGTCGGCCACCGTTCGGTACCTGAGCCCCACGGGAACTTCCACGGCGGACGGCCTGACCGCGTCCACGGCCTGGAACCTGGCCAAGGTCAACAGCTCCCTCGTCGCCGGCGACGTCTGCCGCGTGCTGCCCGGCAGCTACACGGGCGACATCGCCCCGGCGAACAACGGTCAGCCCACGGCGCGCATCACGATCGTCGGCGATCTCGCCAATCCGGCGGCCGCCACGTTCACCGGCGGCATCGCCACCGACCGGTCGTACCTCAGCATCAAGGGCGTCAAGGTCACCGGCGGCATCTCGCTCAAGTGCAACTCGTCGGCGCTCACCGCGCAGTACGACTCGGTGGCGTGGTGCATGGCCACGAGCGTGTCGTTCGAGGGCTCGAAGCACAACCTCGTGGCGCGCTGCAGGATCCTGAACGGCACGGCCGCCAAGTCGAACACCGTCGCGTTCGTGATGAACGGCTGGTACGACTGGCCGACCGCGGGTCAGTTCATGTCGAACGCCGAGTACGACACGCTGCGCGCCAACACGATCGAGATGGGCACGATCTCGTGGAAGGGCTTCGCGATGCGCACGTTCGCGCAGCGCTGCGTGATCGACTCCAACTTCATCAGCGGCCGGTTCACGGGCACGAACCCCGATGTCCAGGGGCGCTACCTGTACAACTCGTACTACAACACGTTCCGCGACAACCGCTGGGTGTTCGAGGCCGACAACGCGCTGCCCGGCAACGTGCCGTGGAACTGCTTCTCGCTGCGCGACTCGTCGTCGTACAACCTGTTCGAGCGCGACACGATCTACGCCGGCCTGCAGAGCAACGTCCCGATGTACGGGCGCCTGATGAACGCCGGTGTCACCGCGTGGAACGGTCAGACCGTGCGCAACACGTTCCGCCAGTGCGTGTGGAAGATGACGGGCTACCTGTACGTGCAGATGTACGCGCGCGGCACCGTCATGGACCGCTGCCTCGTGGCCAGCTCCGGTTCGCCCGCGATCTCGTTCCCGGACGACATCGAGACCTTCACGGTGGACCACTGCACGTTCTACTCGAGCACCGGGCACGCCGCGGAGTTCCCGCCGATCGCGGCCACGGCGAACCCCGACAGCGTGCGCTTCACGTCGAACATCCTGATGTCGCCCAACGTGCCCGCCGGCGACGCCACCATCAAGATGCCCGGCCTGACCGGCTTCACGTCGAACGGCAACGTGTTCTACACGCCGACGTCGGCGTCGCGCGCGGTGTACTGGAACGGCGTCGCGAACACGGTCGCCGCCTGGTGCTCGGCGTCCAGCCGCGACTGCCAGTCGCGCTACGGTGACCCCAAGTTCCTCGACGCGAACTTCTCCACGCTCGACGTGCGACTGGGCACGGGCTCCTCCGCGATCGGCGCCGGACTCGGCAGCAGCGACGCGGGGGCTTTCCCTTTCTCCACGCCCGGTCCCGACGCGACACCGCCAGCCGTCGTGTCCAACCTCCTCGTGACGTCCGTGGCCGACAGCAACCTGATACTTGGGTGGACCGCCACCGGTGACGACGGCAACAGCGGCATCGCGGCGGCCTACGACCTGCGCTGGTCCACGGCGCCGATCGACGTCAACAACTTCGGCTCGGCCACGCCCGTGTCCGTGGCGCCCACGCCGCAGCCCGGCGGCACGCCGCAGACGTACGTGGTGCTCGGCCTGCGCCCCAGCACGACCTACTGGTTCGCCCTTCGCGCCCGCGACGAAGCGGGCAACTGGTCCGGCCTCTCCAACGTCGCCACCGCCACCACCGCCACCGTCGACCAGCAGGCTCCCGCCACGATCTTCGATCTGAGTGCCACGCCCTGATCCGCGTCGGGGCACGCGCCCGGTGACTTCGAGCCGCTTCCCCGCACGGGAGCGGCTCGCGCTCGTGGTACTCGCGGTGGTGCTCGCGGCCGGCGTGGGCTGGGGGCTGCATCCGCAGTTCTCGTGGGACGTCGACAACACCGCGCCGGGTTCGGTGCTGCGCGCGATCGCGGCGAAGTTCGGCCCGCGCTGGTCGAGTTCCTACGGCCCGGTGCCGTACATGCTGATGGCCGTGCCCATGGTGCCGCTGCTCGCGTTCTTCAAGCTGACGCACGAGCTCGGGCAGCCGTCGGGCGTGTACCCGTGGGGCTTCGCGCACCCGCTGTGGTCGGTGAACGCGCTCACGCTGGCGGCGCGGCTGATGACGGTGCTGCTGGCTTGGCTCGTGGGCTGGATGGCGGTGCGCGAGACGCGCGAGTCGGACGCGCGCGCGGCCTGGCTCGCCCCGGTGCTGCTGCTGGGCTCGGCGGCCTTCGTCTACTACGGGCGCACGTCGAACGTGGATCTCTACTACCTGGTCTGGCTGTGGGCGGGCTTCCACGTGGTGGAGCGCGCCGGGCGACTGCGCGCACTCGCCGCGGGGGCGACGTGCGCCGCGCTCGCGGTGTGCTCGAAGGAGCAGTCGGGCCCGATCGCCGCCGTGATCGTGCTGCTGGCCACGTGGCGTGCGTTCCGCGGCGTGTCGCCCGCGGCGCCGCGTGGCGTCGGCGCCGCGCTCGTGCCGGGGCTCGCGGCGCTGCTCGCGTACGTCGTCGCCTGGCGGTTGCCGATCGGCCTGCCCGGCTGGCGCGCACACCACCGGTTCATCTTCGAGGAGGCCACGTACCCGCGCACGTTCCCCGCCACGCTCGAGGGTTCGCTGCAGCTGGCGCAGCGCGCCGTGACGTGGCTGCCGCTCGCGCTCGGCGCCGCGGTGCTCGCGGGCGTCGTGCTGGCGGCGGTCACGCGGGCGTCGTGGCGCGGGCTTCCGGCTGGCGCGCGGCGGCGTGCGCGCTGTACCTGGCCGCGTTCCTCGGCGGCATCGGCTACGCGTATCCGCGCTTCCTGCTGCCGCTGCTGCTGGTGCGTGCGTGCCGCTCGGCGTGCGCGCGGTGTCCGCGCTGCACGCGCGGCCGGCGTTCGCGCGCGCGGCGGCGGCGATCGGGCTCGCGGCGCTGGCGTGCCTCGGCGGCCTGGCGCCTACGGGACGAGGAACGATCTGCGTCACCAGATCGAAGCGGCTCGCTGGGGCCCGACCTCGCCGGCGGCGTGGTGGAGCTGGGCGGCAACCGGCATCTTCCAGGCTCGCGTGCCCGCCGAGCGACTGCACGTGAGCTCGCTCGACTCGCTGCGCGTGACGCCGCGCGCGCCGTTCGGCGATTGTGGTGCGCCAGTTCCGGTACGCAGCCAGCCTGAACGATTCTGCGGTCGAAGCCCAGGTGGTGGCGCCTTCCCCTGCGCGAATCCGGCGTGCGACCAGGCCGAGGTGTATGTGCATGGACCGCCGTTTCCAGCTCGCCAGGTCCTCGAGCTCTGGGTGCGCTGGAAGCCTGCAACCCGGCGCCAACGCGGCGATCAGCCGATGCCGAGTCGGCGTGTCGGGCTTGGTCGCGGAAGAACACCACGCGAATTTCGGCGGGTGCTTGGCCTGGAGGGCCTGGCCTGCCGCGCCAGGTCCGCAGATGGTCCGCGGGTCGGCGGGGCGCAGGCCACGCCTTCCGTCACCGTCAGCGTTCACGCGGTGCGCCCGGCCATCCAGGCCTTCGAGCCGGATCGACGTGGCCTCGACCGCGCGCGAGAAAGCCGGAGACGCACCACGTCCAGTTCGCGGCCGTGCGCCGGGTGAGCACCACTATCAACTCGCCGTTCCAGCGCGCGCCACCGGGTCGAACGGCCGCACGGCCTTGCGCAGCGCGTGCGCCACCTGCACGAGCACTCGTTGCCGGCCCCGTAGCCGAACGACGTGTTGAACGACTTGAAGTCGTCGATGTCGGCGATCACCAGCGCGAGCGATTTCGCCCTCACGCAGGGCGCGCTCGATCTCGCGGATCTGGAGGTCGTAGTACGAGCGGTTGTAGCGCCCGTCAGCGCGGTCCACGAACACCAGCTTCTCGATGTAGTTCGCGCGTCTTCCAGCACGCCGCCGCAGTCGGCGAGCAGCGCGATCATGGCGAGGTCCACCGGCTGAAACGGATCGACCTCGGCCGACATCACCTCGAGGTGGCCGAGCGGCCGGCCGTCGCGCCGGTGACCGCCACCACCACGAGCGAGCGCACGCCGCGTTCGCGCGCGCGCCACGAGCGACGTGCTCGACTTCGGTGTCGGCGCAGTGCAGCAGCACCTGCGGGTGCTCCATGGCCTCCGTCGCGAGCGCCGCGTCGAACGGGCGCTCGGGGTTGACCACGTCGTCGTCCTCGCGGCCGAAGTAGCGCACCTGCCCGGTGCCGAGCAACTCGGGGCCGGCCTGTTCGAGCTGCGCGAGCAGCCCGGCGCGCGTGGTGTCGGTGCGCGGGTCGGTGAACACGAGCGGGTCGTCGAGCCGGATCAGCCGGCGCACCTGGTCGAGGCGCGCGGGCGCCTGCGTGGGCAGCGTGTTGCGCGGCATCGCCACCACGCCGTCGCGCAGCCGCGGAGCGGGCAGCGCCAGGGTGATCACGTCGAGCCGATTGCGTGCCTGGTAGCGCACCACCGGCTCGCGCCCGTCCACGGGCAGCCGGCGCAGGGCGCCCTGCTGCTCGAGCAGGTCCATGGCGTGGAGCGCGGCGTGCTCGACCTCCTGAGCCACGCCCGAGCGCAGCGCACGCTGCACGCGCAGGCGGTCCACGGGAGGGAGTTCCTCGATGGGAAGCAGTCGCTCGAGGAGATCACGGAACCCGATATGACGCTGCTTCATGGTCTCGGTCCGCCTCCTTGCGGGTCGAGTCGGTCCGTCCTGCGGCCCTGGGTTGCCAATGGTGTCGAGCCTCGTGGGGGAGATGCAGAGACCCTGGGTAAAGGACGGGCGAAGTCTAGCACACGCTTCGGGCGCTCCCGCGGGGCCATTGCACCCAGCGCGCGCGTCCCGAGCCCTCGTGACGTCGATGCGCCGCGGCGACCGGGGTTCCCCGACCGCACCGCGCCGGTGCGGCGCCTGCCGAGGTTCCCCAACCTTCGCTTGACGGGCCTCGCATCGCGTCCTTAGCTTCGCGCGCTCGCCCTTCACGACCCGACGCATCCGAAAGCGATCTCCCATGCGGCTCTCCGAACTCCTGAACCCTCAGTCGATCAGCGTCCGGCTGCAGACCCGCGGCAAGCGCGAGGTCATCGCGGAACTCGTGCAGCTCCTCGAGGCCGGGCACGGCGTCGACTCGCAGGGCGAGATCCTCGACCGGGTGCTGCGCCGCGAAGCGATGATGTCCACGGGCATCGGGAACGGCGTGGCCATCCCGCACGGCAAGGCGCGCGCGGCCGACCGGCTGGTGGCCGCCTGCGGTGTGGCGAACCCGGGGGTGGACTTCGATTCGGCCGACGGCGAGCCGGCCACGCTGTTCGTGCTGCTGGTGGCCCCCGAATCGGGCGGCGCGCTGCACGTGAAGGTGCTGGCGAACATCTCGCGTCTCCTCAAGGAGGAATCCGTGCGCCGCCAGCTCCGGGAGGCCCCGAACGCCGAGCAGTTCCTGGCCGTCCTCAAGGCGGCCGAGGCCATCCACATCCCGTCCTGATCGGCGGCTCTCGCGCGCCCCGGCCCGCGAGCGACACCGATCGAGCGCGCCGCACCCCCGCGCGCACCCCCTCCACGGCTGGAGGCCGCGTCCTCGATGCAGTTCCTCGATGCGTGGGCATTGCTCGCTCCAGCCGACCTCGCGCGCCTGCTCGGTGTGCCGGTGGCGCTGCTCGTGGCGGCGCTGCTGCCCGGCCGCGGCGTGGTGCGGCTGGCGGCCATCGGGGTGGCTCTGCTCGTGGTGCGCAGCCCGGAGCTCGGCGGCCCGTGGAGCGTGGCGCTCGGCTGGGCGCTGCTGTGGGGGCTGGTCGCGTGGCTGGGTGGCGGTGCGTCGCTGGAGCCGCACGCGGGCGAGGGGCGTCGCGCGCGCCACCTGCGCACCGGCTTCGAGTCCAGCGTGATCGCGCTCCCGCTCGGCGGCGCGCTGGTGGTGCTCACGCTGGCGGGTCTCGCGCGCCAGCAGATGGATCCGCTCGACGCGCGCCGCGCGGCCGTCGGCGCGCTGGTCGTGGGCGCGGGCGTGCTGCACCTGATGCTCCGCCGGCACGTGCGCCGGGCGACGCTCGCGTTCGCCGCGATCGGCCTGGGGCTCGAGCTGCTGCTGGCCTCCGCGCGCGCCGCCGATCCGTCGGGCGAGGGCCCGCCGCCGGGCGCGGCGCTGCTCGGCGCGGGAATGGCGGTGGCGCTGGCGCTGCGAGTGGCCGTGTCGCGCGAACGCCACGCGGGCTCGCCGCTCGTACCCGACGCGCACGACCTGCGGGACTGACCGTGATCGAACGCGCGCGCTCGTGGATGCCCCGCTCGACGCTCGGGGCGCTGGCCGCCGGGGCCGGCTTCGCGCTGCTGTTCGCGCGCGGCCTGGGCTGGGGCGCGCTCGGCGTGGAACTGATCGCGCTTGCGTTCTGGCTGTGGTCGCGCGCGGCCACCGACGCGAGCGAGCAGGTGCCGCGCTGGGCGTGGCTGCGCCGGCCGGCGTCCGCCCTGTGGCTGGCCGCGGCGCTCGCGCTCGTGCTGCCGCCCCCGCCCGCGCCCGTGTTCCCGGCCGGGCCGTGGCCCGTGCTGGTGGCTCCCACGCTGCCGGGCGCGCGCGATCCGTTCGCGCTGCTGCGCGCGGTGCAGGCGTTCGTGGTGCTGTGGGCGGGTCTCGAACTGCTCGCGGCGGCCAGCACGAGCCGGCCGTATCCCGACCTGACGGGTCCGCTCGAGGGCAGCGGCCCGTGGCTCACCGCGCTGCTGCCGCCCGCGGGCTTCCTCGTGATGTGGCGGCACGCCGACGTGTGGCTGCAGGCGCCGCTCGTGCGCGAAGTGGCGTTCGTGCTGATCGCTTTCGGCGCGTTCATGGCGGTGCTGCGCGCCTACACGCGGCGCGCGTGGACGGCGAGCCTGCGCTGGCTGATCACGTTCGACTCGCTGGTGGCGGCGCTGATCGTGGCGCTGGGCGCGCTGCCCGCGAGCGCGACGCTGCTGCTGTGGCTGGGCGCGAGCGGCGGCCGGCTCGTGGCGCTCGCCGGCGAGCTCTACGGCGCGGTGGTGCGGCGCGGCGCGCGGCTCACGCGGCTGTGGCGCGCGGCGGGCTGGCTCGCGGGCGCGTCGCTCGCGTGGCCGCTGCTGATGGGTGCGGGTTTCTCGCACGGGCGCTTCCGCCCGGTCGAGTTCCTCGTGCTGGCGGTGCCGGTGATCCTGGCGTCGTCGCTCTCGCTGCGCCGCGTGGTCGAGGCGCCCGAGCGCCGCAGCGTGCCGCGCCACGACCCGGTGTGGTGGTTCGGCTACGTGGGAGCGGCGTGCGCGCTGCTCGTGGGGCCGGGCGCGCTGCTGCTGGCGTGGTGGCGCGGCTGGGAGGTGTCGTGGCCCGCGTCGCTGGTGGCGGCGGTGCCGCCGCTGCTGGCGCTGCTGCCGGGCGAGACGCCGCCCGAAGGCGAGGCGGCCGAGCCCATCGCGCGCGCGCCGGCGTGGGCGCGCGATCTCGCGCAGTCGCTGTTCCGCGCGGTGGCGGCGAGCGAGCGCCAGCTGGCGGCCGGCGTGGGTGCGTTGCTGCGCGCGCTCGGAGCGCCCGCGCGCGACCTGCACGCCGGCGACGCGCAGGAGTACCTGCTGTTCCTGGTCGGCCTGAGCCTGCTCGCGCTCGTGGTGCCGCTGTTCCGATGATGCTCGCGTTCTCGATCCTGCGGCCGCTCGAGGCCGTGCCGCCGGCGGTGCGCGAGGTGTGGCTCGCACCGGCGCCGCTGGCCGCGCTCGTGGCGCTCGTCGCGGCGCTGCTGCTGCGCGTGGTGCAGCCGTCGCGGCCGGGCCTGTTCGCCGTGCTCGCGGCGATCGCGGCGGCGGCGGCGCTCGCGCCGTTCGCGGCGGGCGTGGCGCTCGCGCCACTGCCGGGCGCGGTGGCGCCGGCGCTGCTGGTGGCGCTCGCGGCGGCGCTGCTGGCGCGCGACCTCGCCGACCGCGCGCAGAGCGAGGCGGCGCTCAAGCTCACGTGGGTGTTCGGCGCGGCGTTCGCGCTGTCGTGGACGGGCGAGGCGCTGCTCACGCTGGCCGCCGGCTCGGCGCGGCCGTTCGAGCAGTGGCCCGCGCTCGCGCTGGCGCTCGACCCGTACGGGCTGTGGACGGCGGCGCTGTCGCTGTCGCTGGTGGCGGGGCTCGTGCTGCTGGCAGGCGCGCCGTTCCACTTCTGGGTCGCCGACCTCGTGCACGGCGCGCGCACGTGGATCTCGCCGCTCGTGACGGTGGCGCTGCAGTCGGCCGGCGCGGCGTGGCTGATGCGGCGGCTCGCCGGCGTGACGACGTTCGAGGCGGGCGAGCGGCTGGCCGCGTCGGTGCTGGGCCTCGCGTGCGGCATCGCGTTCACCGCCGGCGCGGCCACGCTGGCCACGCAACGCCGCCCCGAGCGCCGCGTGGGCACCATGGCCAGCCTGCAGGGGGCTCTCGCGCTGGCGATGCTGGTGGCCACGCGCGGCGGCAACGAAACGCTGCCGATCGGCCCGCCCGGCGGGCTCGCGGGCTGGGCCGCGCACCTGGTGCTGGCGCTGACCGGCGCGGCGGCGCTCGCGCACCACCTGCCGGTCGGCGCGTCCGAGTCGGAGCCCGCCGTGCCGCTGTTCCGCCGCCACCCATGGAGCGCGGCGGCGGGCGGCTACGCGCTGCTGTCGCTGGCGGGCGCGCCCGGCACGCCGGGCTCGCTCGTG
>JBGAOB010000143.1:0-12876 GCA_044222045.1 Candidatus Eiseniibacteriota bacterium | reverse complement strand
GCCGCGCGACGCGCCGCCCGGCCGGATCGAAGATGTCGACCGCACCCGCGAAGCCCACCAGCCGCACCGCGCCGAACGCCGGGTTCGGCACGACGTGTGGAGCCGTGGTGCGCGGCGCCGGCGGCCGCGCGCCCAGCACCGGGTGCGCGAGCGCGTCGAACACCGCGCGCGCGCGGACGATGCGCGCCATCACGCTGTCGCGCTTCCACGTGGCGTCCCACGCGCCGCGCGCGTCGAGCACCGTGACGAGCCGGTCGAGCCGCTGCACCCAGCGGTCGGCCGCGGCCGCATCGACGCGCGGCTGGTCGTTGCGCAGCAGCCGCACCGCGTTCGAGTGCGCGACCGGCGGCTGGATCGCCGGGTGCGGATGCCCGACGGGCCCCTCCACGCGCAGCGCCATCCACGAAGGCGTCGGCATGCGCAGCACGAGCGCGGTGTCCTTCTCGGTGGGCAGCGGCCACGCCGTCCACGGCCGCGACCAGATCTCCACGCCGTCGGCGATCAGCGCGATGCGCCGGATCGTGACACCGCACAGCACGTGCAGGCGCACGACGAGCGTGGACGTGTCGTCGGGCGCCTCGAGCGTGCCGCCGGGCCCCACGCCGTTCACGCTGAAGTTCTGGATCAGCGGGTAGCTCGACACGAACGTCCGCCCGGCGCGCACGGCTTCGAGCCAGTTCGCGTACGAGAACGTTTCGCCGCGCCCGAGCTGCGCGTACACGCGCCAGCCACCCGCGGGCGGCTGGTTCGTCCAGTTCAGCACGCCGTCGGTGCCGGCCACCGCGCTGGGCGCGAGCCCCACGGCGAGCAGGTCGTACCAGTCGCCGGTGTCGAGGTCCGGGTCGTTGCTGTACGACGCCACTTCCATCGCGTCGAGCAGCCCGAGCCCCGCCAGCACCGGCAGGTCGCGACCCAGGCCCACACCCGGCCAGTTCAGGAACGCGTCGTCGTCGTTCGTGGTGTGCGGGTGCGCCAGCGTGAAGATCGCGCCCGTGCCCGCCACCTGGCGCGCGACGTCGGTGTTCGTGGGATACGGCGGCTCTTCGGGCGCGAGGCAGCACTCGTTCGCGACCGGGATCGTGAGCCCGGGCAGCGACACGTGGCCGTACGTCTGGTTGCGGTGCTCGTACGACCAGTACAGCACGGTCGTGCTGTCCGACAGCGGATCGGGCGCGCCGGTGAAGTCGAGCGGGCCGTCCAGCAGGTGCGTCACCGTGAGGCCCTCGGCCTGCGCCACCTTCTTCACCAGCGGCGGCGTCATGGCGTACTCGAGCGGCGGGTGGTCCATGTGCACGTGCACGTCGCCGCTGTACCAGCGCGACGCGCCCATGTCGGTGAAGCGCGTCATCGTGTACGACAGCGTGGTGTCGCCCGACACCACCGCCTCCACGTCGATCGGCGCCCACTCGAAGCCGCGGCCGATCGTGACGCGCGTGGTGCCCGTGGGGATCCGGATCGTGGCCGTGCCGTCGAGCAGGTAGAAGTAGCCGCCCTTGCCGTCGTCTTCGCGAGCACCGCCGGTCGGCGGCCGGGGTACGACGTGGCGTCGCCCGCCCTGGACGCGGGCGCGCGCCGGCATCAGCGCGCCGGAGGGGTCGCGGCAATCCAGCGTTAGCAACACGGACGACGCTGTGGACAGCGGCGCCGCGGGCGGCAGCGCGTGCCGCGCGGGCCCGGGGCCGCACGGGCCGGAGTCCTGCGCGGGCGCGGGCGGCGCGGTGGCCAACAGCAGGCTCGCGAGCAGCGCGGCCACGCGGCGCGGCATGCGGAAGCGGCCCGGCGGCCGCGCGGAGCGAGGAGTCGTGCGCATGAGGAGGCAAAAGGCTAGCACGCGGCTCGCATGCTCCGCCGCATCGGAGTGCGGCGCGTTGACCGTTCGCGGGGCCGGGCGGTAGCGTGCCCGCACTTCGGTGCCGGAGTGGCGGAACTGGCAGACGCGCGGGACTCAAAATCCTGAGTTGCGCAAGCAGCGTGCGGGTTCGACCCCCGCCTCCGGCACCATCCTTCCTCCCTGGGCCGCGCCGGGTCTCCGTAGCACTACGGAGTTTCGCCCCGAATCCCTCAAGTTCCTGTCAGGACTGCGCGCTTCGATGGCGCAATCGGGCGATTCGCGGGGTATGTTCCCGCGGGGTTCACGCAGGATCACGCGACGGAACGCCGACGCACGAACCTCGCCCGCACGGGCCGACCCCACTCCCCACAACATGACGATCCCGACCCGGTTCCAGGCTGGAGCCGGGATCCCGCAACTGGACGTGTAGGAGATGGAGCCATGCGCAAGCCGATCCTCTTTGCCCTCGTCGCCGCCGTACTCGTGCTCGCCGGAGCCACCGGCGTCCTGTGGCAGCGCTACCAGCAGACCACCGTGGACTACTCGCGGATGAAGACCGCCGAGCAGACCGCCAGCGCCCGCTACGCCGAGACCATCGACGCGATCGCCGAGATCCAGGACAGCCTCAACGCCATCTCGCTGGGCTCGTCCGTGGACATGAACTCGGGCGGCCTCGGTCACGAACGCGACCTCGCCGGCCCGAACAACCGCGAGGCGCTCGACCGCATCTCGCTGCTGCGCGCCAGCATTTCGCGCAACAAGGACCGCATCCAGGCGCTCGAAGGCGACCTCAAGAAGAGCGGCGTGCAGGTGAAGGGCCTCACGAAGCTGATCGCGAACCTCAAGAGCGACGTCGCGGCCAAGGAACAGGTGATCGCCCAGCTGAGCGGCCAGGTGGATTCGCTGCAGACGACGGTCGCCGGCCTGCAGACCGATCTCACGCAGACCCAGGAGACCGTGCGCGTGCGCGAGCAGTCGCTCGAGGAGCGGCGCCGGGAACTGGCCACCGTGTACGTGGCCGTGGGCAGCCGCAAGGACCTCACGACGTCGGGCGTGATCACGGCCAAGGGCGGCGTGCTCGGCATGGGCAAGACGCTCAAGCCGACGGGCAACACGAACGCCGCCGTGTTCCAGCCGATCGACACCGACCAGGAGAACGTGGTGCGTACGAACGCGCCCAAGGTGCAGGTGCTGAGCGCGCAGGCGCCGGGCAGCTACGAGCTGCGGCTGGTCGAGGGCAAGATGGAGCTGCACATCCTGAACCCGCAGGAGTTCCGCAAGGTGAAGCAGCTGATCATCGTCACCGCCTGATCGGATCGGCACGCGTCCGGCGGCCCGCGGGCGCCACGAGCGTCGCGGCCTCCGCGTTTCGGACGGCGGCGCGATCGGCGCGCGTCGCGAGCCCTCGCGCCTGGCCGGCGGGCGATCCGGGCCGCCTTTCCTCGCGCCCGCCCGCATCGCGTCCGAAAACTCCCGCGGCAGCCGGCGCCCACACGACGTGGCGCCGCGGCCACGCCCCCGAGGCCCCGCGTGTCCGTTCTCCCCCTTCGGCCCGAGCCCATCGCACCGCCGCCTTCACGAGCCGGCGGATCGCCGCGTTCCTGCTGCCGCTGGCGCTGACCTCGCATGTGGTCACGCTGATGGGGCCGGTGCTGAACGCCTGGCTCGCCCGCTCGCCCGACCCGGCGGCCGAACTGGCGGGCTTGGGCGGATCGCGTACACGGTGGTGCTCGGCCTGCAGAGCGCGAGCCTGGCCGCGCAGCCGGCGACGCTCGCGATGGCCGCGCTCGCCGCGGCGCGCGCGCGTGGGCGGCGCTCGCCGCGGGCGCCGCGGCCCGCTCGCCGCGCTCGGACTCGCGCGCACGACGGCCGGTGGCGCGCTGCTCGCGGCGGCGCTGCCCGCGTCCCCCGGGACGAGCGCACCGTGCGCGACGTGCTCGCGCTCCTCGCGCCGCTGCCGCTGCTGGTGGCCGCGCGCGGGCTGCTCAGCGCCGATGCGATCGGCGAGCGTCGGCCGGCGCGGGTGGCCGCCGGCGCCGCGGCACGCATCGCGCTGCTCGCCGTGCTGCCGGGCGCGGCGCGGCGGCCCGGCCGGCGCGCGGCGCGGCGATCGTGCTCGTGGCGGCGCTCTCGCGCTCGAGTGCACGGCGCTGCTCGCGCGCTCGCGCGCCGACGGCGCTTCGCGCCGCGGCGACGACGTCACGCCCGGATGGCGCGAACTGGCGCGCGTCTCGGCCCCGCTCGCGGTGGCCGCGCTCGCGTGGACACTCACGCGGCCGCTCGTGCACGCCGTGCTGGCCGGCTCGCGAACCCCGACCCCGCGCAGGCCGCGTTCGGCGTGGCCCTGCCGCTGCTGCTGGTCACGTGTTCGCCGTGGGGTGCTGCAGGAGGCCGCGCTCGTCCTGCCTGCGAACGCCGCGACTGCGCACAGCGCCTACGCGCTTCGCCCGGTACGCGAGCCTGGCTGCCGGGCCGCGCTCGCGCCGCTCGCGTGGACGCCCGCCGGCTTCGCGCTCGTGCGCACGTGCTTCGCGCTGCCGCCCGAGCTCGCCCCGGCGGTGCGACCGGCGCTCGCGCTGCTCGTGCCGGCGCCGGCGCTTCTGGCGTGGCGGGCCGTGTCGCTGGGTGCGCTGCTGCGCACGGGGCGTACGGGCGTGCTGCTGCTGGCCGCGCCGCTGCGGCTGGCGCTGCTGGCCGCCGCCGGCGGGGCGGTCGTCGCCCGCGCCCCCGGGGCCTCCGGCGCGGTCGTCGGCCTGGGGCTCATGTTGCTGGGTGAGATGGCCGATGCCGTGCTCGCCGGAGCGGTGGCCCGGAGCGCGCTCGCGGATGCCGCGTGCTTCCCGGCCGAACCCGCTCGTTCCGGCAACGCCTCGATCGACGACGACGTCGAACTCGCGCGCCGTTGCGCCTGAGCCCCGCGCCCCGGAGTCCCATGCGCCTCCCGTTCCCACGCTCCCGCATCGTGCTCGCCGGCCTGCTCGCGGTGGCCGCGCTCGCCGCCGCGGCGCCACCGCCCGACGGTCCCGCCGGACTGCGCAGCGTGATGTGGCCGGGCCGCACCATGGGCACCTACGTGCACGTGACGCTGGTCACCGCCGACTCCGCGACGCTCGCGCCGGTGGCCGGCACGGCGCTGGGCGTGTTCGCCCGCGTCGACTCGCTGATGAGCAACTGGACCACCACCAGCGAGGTCGCGCGGCTCAACCGCGAGTGCGCCGCGACCACCGCCACGGTGCATCCCGAGGTCGCCGGCGTCATCGAGCGGTCGCTCGAGGTGTGGCGCGGCAGCGAGGAGACGTTCGACATCACGGTGGAGCCGCTCGTGCGCGCGTGGGGATTCCTCGGCGGCCGGCCGCACGTGCCGGCCGACTCGGAGGCCGCCGCGGCGTTCGCGCGCGTGGGCGCGGGCCAGCTCGCGTTCGACCCGGCGGCGCGCACGTTGCACTTCGCGAAACCCGGCGTCCGCATCGACCTGGGCGGCATCGCCAAGGGCCACGCCGTGGACGCGGCGGTCGACAGCCTGCGCGCGCACCGCGTGCGCGACGCACTCGTGGACCTCACGGGCAACATGTTCGCGCTCGGCCGCCCGCCCGGGCAGCCCGCGTGGCGCATCGGCATCCGCGATCCGCGTGACCGGATGACGCACTTCGCCCGAATCGCACTGCGCGACGAGGGCATTTCGACTTCCGGCAAGTACGAGCAGTTCGTGGCGGCCAACGGTCGTACGTACGGGCACATCATGGATCCGCGCACCGGCCGTCCCGCCGAGGGACTCATCTCGGTGACGCTCGTGGGCCGCGACGCACTCACGTGCGACGCGTGGGACACGCCGCTGTTCGTCCTCGGGCTGGAGAAGGCGAAACAGCTCGCGCTCGCGCACCCCGAGTTCGCGGCCGTGCTCGTGGAACCCGGTGGTGCCGGCCCCGATACGGTGTGGGTCGAATCGTCCCTGCGCGACCGCTTCGCGCTCGTGGCCGGCGCCGAACGCATGTTCACGGTGCGCTGGTTCTGATGCGCGCGCGCACACGCTCCGCACGCGTCGCGGGGCGGTGCGCGGGTCCGGCTCGTTCCCGAAGTAGCGAGCGATCCCGCACGCGGGATCGGAGCGGCACCGCGCATCACGCCCCGGGTGGCCCACGTCTTGCCTGAACACGGCCCGACCTCCCATCGGAAGGGAATGGAAATCGTGTCTCGCCGCACCGAAGTCGAAATCCCGCAACGCCGAACCGAGCGGAACACTGTGTCGGAACACACGTGCGAAATGCGCACGGGTCCGATTGCAGAACGCGAAACCCGGAGGACGCACGATCGTGCCCACGCCCCGAGCCGGACGAGCGATCACCGCGAGCATGCTCGCGGCACTCGTGCTGCCGGGCGTCGTCGCGGGGTGTAGCTCGCCCACCGCGCCGCCGCCCGCACCGGGCGGTGGGCAGGTCCTCGTTCTCGATTTCACGACCTTCGCCGAAACCGTCGAGCCCGCGCTGCAGCGGCGCGGCTGCGACACCGGCAACGACTGCCACGGCGGCGGCATCCGCGGAACGCTCGCGCTGTCGCCCCGCGACGCGAAGAACGTCCAGTACGACTTCGAGCAGGTCAGCCTCCAGGTCTCCACGCTGTCGCCGGATTCGAGCCGCATCCTGCTGAAGCCGCTCGCGGTGGAGGCCGGCGGCTCGCCGCACGCCTCCAAGCCGTTCGCGTCGCGCGCCGACACCGACTACGTCGCCATCCGCGCGTGGATCGCCAGCGGGGTGCTGCGATGAGGCGCACGCTCGCGGTTCTGCTGGGCGCGGTGCTCGCGCTCGCGTGTGCGTCGGCCGCGCGGGCCCAGGACGCCGCGCCCGCCCCCTCCGACTCGGCCGCCGCGCCGCGCCCTGCCGCACCCGTGCGCGTGCACGGCCTGGAGCCGCTCGTTCCCGAGCTGGCGCTCCACCCCTACGCCCTCGCGCCCGGAGCGCGTCCGTACGTCCACCGGCTCTCCGTGAGCCCCGGCTTCGGAAGCCTGGGATCGGAGCGCCTGTTCGTCCTTCGGGTCGCGTACAACCCGAACGACTGGCTCGGGTACGAGGGATCGCTCGGTCACAACCCGAGTCAGGCCGTCCACGCCGTGATGCACAGCCTCAACGTGATCGTTCGCCGTCCGCTGCCGGGGCGCTTCCAGCCCTACGTCAGCGCCGGCTACGGAATGATGGTGGTCCTGCCGGGCCGCTCGCTGAACGCGGACCCGGTGACGAAGAACGCGCTGGCCGCGGGTGGTGGGCTCGAGATCTACATCCGCAACGACCTGGCCCTGCGGGCCGAGATGCGGCGCGCGAGCGTCCTCGGCCGCCAGGCGAATCGCGAGGGACTGGTCTCGTGGGACTACCGCGAGCAGACGCTGGCCCTCGCCTTCTACCGCTCGATCCAACCGTGACCCACGGGTCCCGACCGGAGGGCAATTCGACATCATGCTGACTCGACCCACTCACCGCGCACTCAGGTCCGTGCTCGCCCCGCTCGCGGCGGCGATCTTCCTGTCGGGCCTCACGAGCTGCAGGGAAAGCGCTCCGGACGATCTCATCCAGCAGGAACCGACCACCGAAGCGCTCGTGTTCGTGAAGACCACGGCCGACGAGACGCTGAACCGCACCGGTGCGGCGAGCAACCTGTACAAGCTCTCGCCGATCGCGCCCGACGGCGTGGTGACGCCGATCACGAACTTCACGGGCGCCACGGTGTGCGACCCGGCCGTGTCGTTCGACGGCAAGAAGATCCTGTTCTCGATGCGCCCGTCCGGCAGCGGCACGCACAACATCTACGAGATCAACGCCGACGGCACGGGCCTGCGCCAGGTCACGAGCGGCGGCGGCAACGACTTCGACCCGCTCTACCTGCCCGACGGCCGCATCGCGTTCACGAGCTCGCGCGCGAACGAGATGGACGAGTACAACCACTCGCCCGCCGAAGTGCTCTACACGTGCAACGACGACGGCAGCAACATCGAGCGCATCAGCTTCAACCAGAGCGACGACTTCGACCCCGAACTGCTGCCCGACGGCCGCATCGTGTACACGCGCTGGGAGCACTTCGGCTCGATGAACCGCTTCCCGCTGTTCTTCACGAACCCGGACGGCAGCGGCACGTTCCACTTCTTCGGCCCGCACGAGCGGAACTTCTTCCACCCGATCGTCATGCCGGACGGCCGCATCATCGCGATCGAGTCCACGCGCGTGAACGGCGACGCCGGCCCGCTCGCCGTGCTGAAGACCGAGGGCGGCCCCGCCGACCCGGCGATCGGCGGCCAGGCCGTGCACTGGGACAAGCTGAACGCGCTCGTCAACACCGACGGCGCCCCGTGGCCGTACGGCGCGTTCAAGTACCCGCGCTCGCTCGGCGGCAACAAGTTCGTGGCGTCGTACACGCTGCCGGCCGCCACCGAGGGCGAGGTCGACTACGCGCTGTACACGTTCACGCTGCAGCAGAGCGGAGCCGGCACGCCGTCCGACCCGGCCACGTTCTCGATCCAGGACCTGACGTTCCTCTACAACGACCCGACCACGAACGAGTACGACGCGCAGGTGCTGGCGCCGCACGCGAAGCCGCCGGTGATCCCGACCACGCTCGACCGTTCGCTGACGTACGGCACGTTCCTGGCGCAGGACGTCTTCAACCGCGGCACCGAGGACGGCCAGGAGATCCCGGTCAAGGGCGCCGACGCGATCGACAGCATCGCGGTGATCGCGGCGCTGCCGACGCGCCCCGGCGAGATGAACGACATCTCGGCGAACGAGTTCGAGAAGCGCGCGCTGATCGGTTTCGCGCCGGTGCTGTCGGACGGCTCGTTCCGCATCAACGTGCCGGCGAACACGCCGATCAGCTTCGCCACGCTCGACGCGAACGGCCGCGGGTTCGTGGTGAAGCGCACGCACATCTACGTGCGCCCGGGCGAGAACTTCACGCGCTGCGTGGGCTGCCACGAGAACCGGCAGCCGGGCGGCGACACGCCCACGAATCCGAACCCGATGGCCGCGGCGCACCCGGCGACCGACCTGAACGTGCCGTCCACCGCCTGGCAGCGCATCACGTGGCAGAACGACATCGGCCCGGTCGTGGCCGCGAAGTGCGCGAGCTGCCACCACCAGACGATCGTCGGCGTCGACACCACGGCGGCGCCCGGGAACCTCGACCTGACGGCGGTGCCCGACACGACCATGCGCGGCCGCATCTTCCCGCGCGCCTACATCAACCTGTCGGGCGAGCAGATGGGCACGGCGCCGCGTGAAGTCGAGCCGGCATTCCCGCGCCGCTCGAAGCTGATCGACTACGTGATGGGGCTGGGCTCGCAGTCCGGCTCGGGCTCCCACCCCGGCGGCGCGGACTCTCTGACCGCCGTCGAGCGCCGCAAGTTCAACCTCTGGGTGCTGATGGGCGCCCAGTACCGCTGATCGAGGAACGCACCCATGACTCCGCACATGGAAGTCCGTCCCGTGGCCCGGCCGGAGGCGCGCTCGCGCCTCCGGGCCGTGGCGACGCTCGCGCTCGCGTGGGCGCTGGCCTCGGCGGCTCCCGCCGCGGCCGGCCTCGCCGGGCTCGGCGCCGCCGACGAGGCCGCGCACCGCGCGCTGCGCGAACACCCCGTGCGCACGCTCGAGGGCCGCTCGCTCACGCTCGGAGCGCAGGCGGGCCAGGTCGTGGTCGTGAACTTCTGGGCGAGCTGGTGCGCGCCCTGCCGCCGCGAGCTGCCGAAGCTGGCCGACCTGAACCGCCGGCTCGCCGGCCGCGGCGCGCGCGTGGTGGCGGTGTCGATCGACCGCGACCCGGCGAACGCGAAGCGCTTCCTGCGCGCGCAGGGCATCGCCGTGCCGGCCGCGTGCGACGGGCCGGACGGCCTCGCGCGCTCCCTCGACCTGCGCGCCGTGCCGCTCACGCTGGTGATCGGCCGCGACGGCCGCATCGCGTGGAGCACGACGCGCTCCGACGACGCGGGACTGGCCGAACTCACGCGCGTCACCGAGCAGCTGCTGGCCGGCGGCGCGGCGGCGGCGTCCACGGGAGGTGCGCAGTGACCGCGGCGCGCCGTGTCCTGGCGGCACTGCTGCTGGCCGCGTGGGCGATCTCGGGCTCCGGCTGCGCGATGCGCTCGGTGTCGGCGTACGAGCGCGAGCGCCTGACGGATCGCATCATGTCGTTCCAGGCGCAGGCGAAGAAGGACGAGCGCCGCACGAAGGCGTTCGAGGCGCGCGAAGGCTCCACCGGCGGCAACGGTGGCGAGGGCGGAGGCTGCGCGTGCAAGTGAAGCGCGTGCTCCGGCCCACCGTTCTGGCGCTGCTCGCCGGCGCCGGCTTCGCCGCGCGTGCGGCGGCGGCCGAGCCGTCCGACCCGCAGGCCGTCAACGGCCTGCTGCGGACGTTCACCGATTCCGACCACGTGCGGGTGCGCTCGTTCGTGGAGGAGTACTCGGTGCCGCTCGGCGCGAACATGGGCCTGACCGTGCACTGGAACAACGAGCGCGTGGTGATCCCGGCCATCGCCGCGGCGCCGGGCAGCGCCGAGGCGGTGGACGCCATCACCACCGCGAGCCGCCCGATCTCCGGCAACGCGTTCCAGGACTTCCAGAAGGTCCGCAACGAGTACACCGGTTCGCTCACGCGCGGGCCCGCCTCGATCGAGTACTACCACTCGGTCGAGAACGACTACCTCGCGCGCCAGGTCGGCGCCGGCTGGAACCGCGACTTCATGAACCAGCAGTTCAATCTCGCGCTCGGCACGAGCTGGGGCTGGGACGACATCGAGCCGCTCGCGAACGACCGCCAGAACACGGCGCCCGATCGCAAGACGACGCTGCACTGGAGCGCGGTCGGCACGCAGGTGCTGTCGCCCACGACCGTGCTGCGCGCCGGCATCGAGATGAACTCGGTCGACGGTCTGCAGCACAACCCCTACCGGCGCGTGTGGGCGGGCGGCACGAGCGCCCCCGAGCGTCACCCGGACCACCGCGCGCGCCGCGACGCGTTCGTGAAGCTGAACCAGTGGTTCGACAACCGGTCCAGCCTCCGCGGCGACTACCGCTTCTACACGGACGACTGGGGCGTGGTCTCGCACGAGACCTCGGCCAAGTTGAGCCAGTACGTGGCCCCCGGCGCGTTCGTGCAGTGGGACTACCGCTGGTACACGCAGTCCGCCGCCGACTTCTGGCGCGCGGAATACGCGAGCCCGAACGGCGTGAACGGCTTCCTCACCGGTGACTACCGGCTGGGGCCGCTGTCCTCGCACCTGTTCGGTGCGTCGCTCCACTTCGACCTCGGCGTGATGGCGGCGGAACACCGCTGGCTGAACCGCCTCGACCTGTCGCTCGACTACGAGCGGTACTTCAACAGCAACAACTACTCGGCGGACATCCTCGAAACGGGTATCGACTTCCGTTTCTAGACGTTGGAGTGGCGGAGAGAGGAGCATCACGTGCGACGAGCCATCCTGCTGACCTCGGTGCTGTCGATGTGTGCGGCGCTGCCGGCGAGCGCCGGGACGTTCGATCCGTCCCGGATCGCCCCTGACCAGGGACTGGATGCCCTCGACCGCGGCGTGGCCCGCGCGCAGATCGGACGGAACCTGTTCTCCGACCCCTGGGCCACGGTGACGCTCGGGAGCGTCGACGTGTACGACGTGTTCCCGTACGTCGAGACGCGCACGTTCCAGGTCGTGAGCGACCCGCACTGGAACCGGCTCGTCTTCGGCGAGCCCGGCCAGTCGCTGCGCGCCTACACGGGCCAGGGCCAGCCGCTGGGCGCGCTCGCCGAGCCGCGCGGCATGGCGGTCGACGAGCAGAACCGCGTGTACGTGGCCGACACGGGCCACGACCGCGTCGTGGTGCTGCAGGCCACGACGGAGTTCGGCGACATCCAGCTGGTGCCGCGCTTCGAGATCAAGGGCCTCGCCCGTCCGCACGACGTGGCGGTCTCGGACGGCGGCACGCCGTTCGTGCCCGGTGACGACGTGCTGTACGTGGCCGACACGGGGCACAACCGCGTCGCCGCGTTCGCGCTCGGCGAGGGCGGCGCGCGCCCGGTCGCCACGCTCGGCGAACTCGGCAGCGGCGTCGGCCGTTTCGCCGGCCCGATGGCGATCACCGTGCGGCGCTCGAACGGCGCGAGCACGCCCGACGTGTACGTGGCCGACGCGCACACGCAGCGGCTGGTGCACCTGCGCCTGCAGAACGGCGCGTTCGCGTGGATCGGCGACACGAAGCAGGACGCCGACATCGTGACGTCGCTCGACTCCGACGCGTGGGGCAACCTGTACGCGGCGGCGCCGAACCGCGGCACCGTGCGCAAGTACGCGCCCGACCTGACGCCGGTCGCGGAGCTCCGCGGCGCGCTCGAGCGCCCGCGCAGCTTCCGCGTCCCCTACTTCACCGTGCGCGACCACCGCACCGGCACCGTGACCCGCGAAGGGCGCGCGAGCGCGGTGAGCCTCGCGCAGTGGAACGACGCGAGCGGCATGCGCCTGTGGAACCTGGGCGTCGACGTGCCCGACCTGTCGGTCACCGACGGCGCCGCGCCGGCCGCGCGCTTCACGCTCACCGACCGTGCGAACGTGGTGATCGAAGTGGTCGACGGCTCGAACGGCCGGACGATCGCGCGCCGCGCCGCCGGCACGATGGACGCCGGCCTGCACGAGGTGGCGCTGCCCGAAGGCGATCTCGCCGCGGGCGACCACGTGCTGCGCGTCACCGCCACGTCGGCGTACGCGAACGGCCCCACGGCCACCGCGCGCACCGCGTTCCGGTGGGCCGGCGGCAGCGCCGGCGCGCCGTCGCAGGCCGTGATGCTCGGCAGCTGGCCGAACCCGGTGCGTGCCGCCACGCGCATCGCGTTCGTGCTGCCGGCGTCCACCGACGGGGCCACGCTGCGCGTGTACGACGCGTCGGGCCGCGCGGTGCGCCGGTTCGCGCAGCCGTTCGGCGCCGGCCGCAACGAAGTCGTGTGGGACGGCACCGACGACGCCGGCACGCGCGTCGCTCCGGGCGTGTACTTCACGAAGCTGCGCACGGGCACGCGCGAACTCTCGCA
>JBGAOB010000142.1:0-11765 GCA_044222045.1 Candidatus Eiseniibacteriota bacterium | reverse complement strand
CAGCGCCGCGGCGGCGAGCACCGCGCGGCCGCGCTTCGCCCCCGCCACGAACGGCCACGCGAGCCATGCGATCGCCGGGCCCGTCACGAGCGCGGCGAGCCCGAGCGCGAGCCCCGCCGCTCCAGGCCGTTCGCGACGCAGCCCCAGCCAGGCGAGCGCCGCGCCGAAGGCGGCGAACAACTCGTCCCGCCCTTCACGCGGGGTCAGGCACCACGCGAGCGGCAGCGCCGCCCACGCCCAAGCCGGTTCGCCGTCCTCGCCCTCGGCGGCCGCGAGCGCGCGCCACGTGCCGAAGTCCGCCGCCAGCAGCAGCAATGCCGGCCCCGCGGCGCCGAGCGCGGCGACGGCCGCGCCCATCAGCGGCGCGTACAGCGCCGCGTGCGCGCTCGCGAAGTCGCGGTGCGGCAGCCCGCCCGACAGCGCGGCGATGGCCTCGGCCAGCGCCCCCGGCAGCGGCTCCGCACCCCCCTGGCGCAGCGCCCACCACTGCAGCGCGCCGAAGCCCAGGCGCGTGGCGCACCACGTGAACGCGCCGAGCAGCGCGCGTCGGCCGCGGAACGGTGGCAGGTCGGGCGCGACGGCCATCCACGCGGCGCCGAGCGGCAGCAGCACCGCCAGGGCCAGCAGCGGCGAGCGCCAGAGCTCGGGGCTCAAGTCGGGCTCAGAACGTGTCGCGGACCGATTCGAGCGTGGGCACGCGGCCGTGGGCCACGCGCTCCCGCGCTTCGGCGTAGAGCCGGTCGTAGCCGTCGGCCGCGACGCGCCACGAGAAGTCGCGGGCCATGCCGCCGCGCATCAGTTCGCGCCACAGATCGGGCTCGCTCCACACCGCGAGCGCGCGACGCAGCGCCATGAGCATCTCGTCCGACTCGAACGGATGGAACACGAAGCCGTTGCCCTCGCGCGTGATCGGATCGAACTCGTGCACCGTGTCGGCGAGGCCGCCCGTGGAGCGCACCACGGGTACCGTGCCGTAGCGCAGCGAGTACATCTGGTTGAGCCCGCACGGCTCGTAGCGCGACGGCATCAGGAACAGGTCGGAGCCCGCCTCGATGCGGTGCGCGAGCGCCTCGTCGTGCGACGTGGCGAACCAGAACTGGTGCGGCCGCTCGAACGCCAGCCGGCGGAAGAAGTCCTGGTAGCGCGGCTGGCCGAGCCCCAGCACCACGAAGCGGCACGGCAGCTCGCACAGTTCGTTCTCGACCGGCTCGAACAGGTCGAAGCCCTTCTGCTCCACGAGCCTCGACACGATGCCCACGGTCGGCAGGTCCTCGTCGAGCGGGAAGCCGCACGACAGCGCGAGCGCGCGGCGGCACGTCGTCTTGCCGTCCAGGTGGTCGCGGTCGTAATGCGCGGGGATCAGCGGATCGACCGCCGGGTTCCAGACGCCGTCGTCGATGCCGTTCAGGATGCCGCGCACGTCGCCGGTGCGCCGGCGCAGCACGCCCTCCAGTCCGCAGCCGTACTCGCCGGTGGTCTGGATCTCGCGTGCGTACGTGGGACTGACCGTGGAGATCAGGTCCGCGAACTTGAGCCCCACCTTCAGGAAGTTCACGCGGCCCCAGTACTCGAACGGGCTCTGCGGGTAGAACATCTCGCGCGGGAAGCCCGCGAGCCCGAGCACCCACGGGTCGTGGATGCCCTGGTAGCCGAGGTTGTGGATCGTGAACACCGTGGCGATGCCGTCGAACGCCGGCTCGTCGGCCTCGTGCGTGCGCGCGAAGCAGTTCACCCACGCCGCCTGGTGGTCGTGCGCGTGCAGCACGTCGAACGTCTCGCCGAAGCCCTTCAGGCCCTCGAGCGCGGCGCGGCAGAAGAACAGGAAGCGCTCGCCGTTGTCGCGCCAGCCCTCGCGCGTCTGCGGATCGTCGTACAGGCCCGGGCGGTCGAAGAAGCGCCGGTCGCCCTCGTGGTTCACGAGCAGTACGCGGCGCTCGCCGGCCGGGTCCTCGATCAGCGAGAACGACGCGGGCTCCTGCGCCACGCCCCACGGCACGCGCGTGCCGCCGAGCGCGTGCAGCCGCCAGCCCGCGGGCACCGCGAGGTCGCGGTAGCGCGGCAGCACCACGAGCACGCGGTGCCCGCGGCGCACCTGCTCGCCCGCGAGCGCGGCGACGACGTCGCCGAGCCCGCCGACCTTGGCGAGCGGCGCGTACTCGCTCGCGACGTGCGCGATGGAGAGTGGGTTCATGGGAGGGCCCGGCGCGCGGGCACCCCGGCGTTACGCCAGGGCGCCGATTTCGCGCAGGTACTGGGCGGCGTCCTCGGGCGGCGTCGGGTTGATGTAGAAGCCCGATCCGATCTCGAAACCGGCCACGCGCGTGAGCTTGGGCATGATCTCGAGATGCCAGTGGTAGTACGGCAGGTCGGCCTCACCGAGCGGGGCCGTGTGCAGCACGAAGTTGTACGGCGGCGAATCGAGCGCCGCATTCAGGCGCTGCAGCGTGTCCTTGAGGATGCGCGCCAGGTCGAGGAACTCCGCCGGGTCGGTGATGGTCTGGTAGGAGCTGCGGTGCTCGCGCGGCAGGATCCACGTCTCGAACGGGAAGCGCGGCGCGAAGGGTTCGAGCGCGATGAACTGGTCGGTGGTGCACACCACGCGGCGCCCGTTCCCGTCGCTGGTCTCCTGGTCGATGATGTCCGTGAAGACGCAGCGCTCCTTGAGCTCGAAGTAGTGGCGCGCGCCGTCGAGTTCCTCCTGCACCATCTTGGGAATGATGGGCGTGGCGATGATCTGGCTGTGCGGATGCTCGAGCGTGGCGCCGGCGCGTGCGCCGTGGTTCTTGAAGATCAACACGTAGCGGAAGCGCTTGTCCTTCTGCAGGTCGAGCATCCGCTCCTTCCACGCCTGCAACACGCGCTGGATCTGCTCCACCGGCATGTCGGCCAGTTGCAGGTTCGGATCCGGGCCCTCGACCACGACCTCGTGGGCGCCCACGCCGTTCATCTTGTCGTACAGGCCCTCGCCGCGGCGGTCGAGCGTGCCCTCGATCTGCAGCGCCGGGAACTTGTTCGGCACCACCCGCACCTGCCAGCCGGGGCTGTTCGCGGGGCCGCCCCCCGGGCGGATGGCGAACACCTCGGGAGGGGTCATGTCCTCGCGCCCCTCGGCGAACGGTGAAAACGCTTTCGGATTGAGGGTCGGGCCGTCGCCGAAGTTGGTGGGACGGCGACTGCGCTCGGTGGCGATGATGACCCAGCGGCCGACGACGGGATCCTTGCGAAGCTCGGGCATGGGCAGTCCTTGGCGATGTCGGGGCGCGGCCGATGTCCGGCCGTCGGAGAAAAGCGCGTGGGAGTCTAGAGACGCACGCTCGCCGGGGTCAAGACGTTGCGAGGGAAGTTCTCGGCGGGGGCGCGGCGCGGGCTTTGGAGCCGGCCCGCGGGGCGCGCCGGAATGCCGGACGCTGGGCGGCGGCAGCACACGCCGGGCGACCGCCGGAACCCGTTCATTCCCAGCCGATCGGCCGGCCCTTGTTCTGCTTCTCGAGCCAGGTCTGCAGGGGCTTGAAGTACTCGACCATCGCCCGCGTGGACAGGTCCTCGCCCGTGGCCTCGCGCAGCACCACGCGCCAGTCGCGCGTCGCGCCCTGCCGCAGCACGCCGCGCAGGAACTCACCCACCTGCGCGTTGTCGGCGTACGAGCACGCGCGCGGGTCCTGGTGCAGGATCTGGCGCGCGATGTGGTCGTGCATCTGGAACTTGAACACGGTCGCGACGGCGTACGAGTAGTAGTACGCCGGGTTGTCGTTGATGTGCGTCTTCGTGGCCGCGTCGCAGAACTCCTCACCGCGGATCGAGGGCGGCTCGATGCCCTGGTACTCGCCCACGTACTTCCACCAGCGCGCGTTCCACTGGTCGGCCGGCAACTGGTGCGCGTACACGTCGGCCTCCCAGTGCGTCATCACGCCCGACGCCCAGAACAGGAACGGCACCGAGTCGAGCGCGTCGCGCAGCAGGTGACGCATCTGCTCGTCCTTGCTCGTGCGCCCGGGCGGCAGCAGGCCCACCGAGCGCAGGTAGGGCTCCTGCATGGCGGCCAGCGCGATCAGGTCGCCCACGCCCTCGTGGAACGACGGGTTCGCGCCGTCGCGCAGGAGCGGCGGCACCTCGGGACGCGTGTACGACATGAAGTAGTAGCCGTGGCCCAGCTCGTGGTGGGCCGTGCTCCACCAGTTCGCGTCCGGCTCCACGCTCATCAGCGAGCGGATGTCCTTGTCCAGGTCCACGTGCCAGCACGACGCGTGCGCGTTCTTCTTGCGCTTCGAGTCGCGGCCGGCGCGGCATACAGATCGCTGCGCTCCCAGAACGTCGCCGGCAACGGCGCGAATCCGAGGCCCGTGTAGAACCGCTCCGCACCCTTCACGACGAACTCGGGCGTCTTGGCCCGGAACGCCCCGTCGAGCGACGTCGCCGGCACCATCCTTGTTCCGCACTCCTGGCTCCAGCGGTTCGTGAGCCAGTGCGCCGGGATGCGCTTCGGCACGGGCTGGTGATAGCGCTTCGCCAGCTCGTAGCGCGCCCACGTGTGCAGCTGCAGGTACAGCGGCTTGAAGCCGGCATGAACTCGGCCAGCCCAGGCGCACCATCTCGTCGGTCGTCATCCCGTAGCGCGCCACCTGCAGCGCGAAGTAGTCCGGGTAGCCCAGTTCGCGCGCGACGCCGTTGCGCAGGCCCTGCAGCTTCGAGCCCGGGCCGCAGCGCCACGCCCATCTGCTTCGAGGCCTCCCAGACGGCCCGGCGCTTCGCCACGTCGTTCAGCGTGATCAGGCTGTCGTCGATGTCGTTCGCCGAGAGCGGCCGCCCGTCGAGCATGTACGTGTAGCCGTTCATCGTGGACGACTGCTGCGTCTTCGGCGTCGATGCGCGCCTCGACGAGCGACGGGTTCGTCATCGGCCCCTCGGCCGCGTTCAGGAGCACACGGCGGAGCTGGCGCACGGTGAGGGTTGCACCGACGCCGGCATTCTTCTCGTGTCCCAGCAGCGCACGCGCCTCGGTGATGAGCGCCGGGTTGCCGTTGAAGTTGCGGCTGCCGCCTTGCCCGCGGCCGCGGCGGCGCCCGCGTCGTGCTCGGGCGAGATGTCGCGGGTGGCCGCCAGCCACTGCGCGCGGCTGTTCACGCCGTAGAGCGCCTGATGCCACGAGGCGTTGACGAGCGCGAACTGGTCGGCGCGCGCCTGGATCGCGGACTTCTCGGGAGCGGCGGAGGCGGTCGTGACGGCGGCGGCGATCAGGACGGCGGACAGGAGCAGGCGGACGAGGCGCATCGGGAACCTCGGGGTCGTCGGACGTGAGCGGGCGCAGGCGCGCCGGATGCGGGGAGCGCGCGCATCCTCGCGCGGGGACGGCGCGGGGGCAACCGAGGACGCGCCGTGCGCGGGATGCCGCGGCAGGGGTTCGCGGGAAGGGCGCTCGGGCTCGGCCGGAGACGCGCGTCGTGCGACAATGGCCGCCGGCGCCGCCGAAGCGCGCGCGCGGCGCGGCGCGATCCGGCTCAGCCGCGACGTTCCCCCGCCGTGTCCGCGAACAGCGCGCGGATCGCGTCCTCGTCGGCGGGCTCAGCGTGCGATCGCGCCGGCCGTACGCGATGCGCGCGGTGGCGAGCATCTTCTCGAGCTCGTGTTCCACGAACCGCTCGCCGTCCCACCACGCGAAGCTCGGCACGTGCTCTTCGGCGCGAAGCGCCCGCCGCCGAAAACGTTCGAGGCGGTGCCGATCGCTGGCGCCCGTCGGCAGCAGCGTGCCGATGCCGGTCTTCACGTGCGCGCCGATCAGCGAGCCCACCTTGCGGCTCTTCGTGTCGAGCTCCGTGCCGTCGACGGTCACGCGCACGGCGCCGTAGTTGTTCTTGAGGTCGCTCGTGGTCGTGAGCGCGCCCAGGTTCACCCACTCGCCGATCACCGTGTGGCCCACGAAGCCGTGGTGGCGCTTGCTGCCGTAGCCCTGCCACACGCTCTCTTCCACCTCGCCCGCCACGCGGCACTCGGGGCCGAACGTGCTGCGCGACACGGAGCCGCCCAGCAGCTGCGTGCCGCGGCCGATCACGCACCGGCCCGTGACCACGGTGTGCGGCGCGACGAACGCGCCGGGCCCACGACGATCGGGCCCGCGCCGGCGTCGAGCACGGCGAACGCGCCCACCCGCGCGCCGGCGGCCACCACGATGCGCTCGGGGCTCTCGAGGCACGCCAGCCGGTGCACCTCGCCGTTCACCACGCCGCGGACGGCGGCGAGGTCGGCGGTGATCGCTTCGGCGTTCCACTCGAACAGCTGCCACGGGTGCGCGAGGAACGTCGCGTCCACCGCGAGCGCGGGCAGCGCCAGCCCCAGCAGGCTCGTCTCGAACTGTTCGCCGCGGCCGAGCGCGGGACGCAGCAGCTCGAGCGGGAGCCGCGCGCCGGCGACGCGGCCGTCGCCCACGAACAGCGCCGGCGAGTGCCCCGCGAGCGCGGCCTCGAGCCACGGGCCCGGCAGCGCGGCCGCGTTCAGCACCAGCGCCTCGTCGGCGCCGGCGGCACCCGCCGGGTTCGGCGGCGGGGCGGCGTACCAGGACTTCATGGCCCGCTCGCGCGCCTCGATCGCGAAGAACGGCAGGCCCAGGATGCGCTGCCAGCGCTCCGCCAGCGTGGACGCGCCGAACGCGAGCGCCGGCACGGGCAGCAGGTCGGTGAGCGGCCGCAGCGTGCGCCAGTGGCGGTCTTCGTACAGGATCAGTCGGCGGGTCATGGAACCTCGCGGCCTATCGCGGCGGCACGCGGATGATGAACGCGCCCGCGAGCCCGCTGTCGAGCGCCCGCTTGCGCAGGGCTTCCACGGCCGGTCGCGTCTGGCAGTCGCGCAGGCGCACCTTCCAGCGGCCGTCCTCCAGTTCGATCGTCATCGGCGCCATCAGCACCGACTGCGCGGCGTCGCGCAGCGCCTCGGCCTTCACGCGCTCGGACGGCGCGGCGAACTGCACGCGCCAGCACGTGTCGGGCGGCGCCTCGTCGGACTCGGGCGGCGATGCGGACGGCCTCGCGGGCAGCACGACCGGCGCGGGTTTCGCCGCGGGGGCGAGGGCGTCGTGTCGCGGCCGCCGGCAGCGGCGCGGGCGTGGCCGGTGCGGGCGTCACGGCCGCGGGCTTCGCCACGGCGACTGCCGGCGGACGGCTCGGGCCGCGCTCGACGTGCTCGCGGCGGACGGCCGCGGCCGGCGTCGTCGCCACCATCGCGCGGGCGGCGGCACCGGCAGCGTCTGCGGTGCGGGCGCGGGCGCGGACGGGGCGCGGCGCGGCCGCGGCGCGTCGGAGTTCACGCCCGGCACGGGCTCGGGAATCGTCGCAGCACGGCGATCGCGTCGCGGCTGGGCAGCGAATCGGCCGGCACGAACCGGCGCGGGCCGGGCGTGCTCGAGGTCGCGGCCGAGGCGGGGCAGCTGTTGCCGGCGCGGTGGGCGCGGGCGCCGTCGGAGCGGGCGTGGCGTGCGGCTTCACGAGCACCGCGCGCGAGGCGCAGCCTGCGAGCGGGGCAAGCATCGCCGTGGTCGCCAGGGACACGATCAGGCGCCGCGCCGGGCGCGCGGGCTCCGCGTCGCCTCCCGCGCGCGCACCGCCTCCGACACCTTGCGCACGTGCTCGCTCCGATCCAGCGGGCACGCCAGCGTGGCTCCGTTCACGTGCACGACCACCGTGTCGCGCAATCCCATCGCAGCGGCGGTGCCGCCGTCGCCCACGACCACGCAGCCGTCGCAGTCCACCACGATCGCGTCGCCGAACCGCACGTTGCCGCGCTCGTCGCGCTGCTGCCGGCGAGCCCACGCGCTCCACGAGCCGAGATCGTCCCAGTCGAACGACGCCTCGATCGTGACCACGTTCGGCGACACCTCGAGCACGGCGTAGTCCACCGACACCGACTCCAGCGCGGTAAACCGCTCGCGCAGCGCCTGCTCGAACGCGCGCTCGTCGCCGCGCCGAACCGCAGCGGCGCGAGCGCCTCGGCGATCGCCGGCCGGCCGGCCGTGAGCGCGTTCAGGAACGCGCGGCGCGTCCACACGAACATGCCGCTGTTCCACGCGTACTCGCCCGACGTCACGTACTGCTCGGCGCGCGCGCGGTCGGGCTTCTCGGTGAACTGCGCCACGCGGTGCAGCCGCTCGGCCAGCTTCGCGCCGCGGCGCACGTAGCCGAAGTTCGTGTCGGGGCTCGTGGGCGGGATGCCGAACGTGACCAGCACCGCGTCCTTCTCGGCCACCTGGAACGCGCGTGCGAGGTCGTCCGTGAACGCCGCCTCGTCGTCGATCGCGTGATCGGCGGGCAGCACGGCGAACGCGTGCGCGTCGTCGAAGAACGCCGCCGCGGCCGCGATCGCCGGCGCGGTGTTCCGCATGACGGGCTCGCCCACCACGATCGCGCCCGGGCACTCGGCGCGGCACGCGTCCACGAGCGCTTCGGACGTCATCACCACCACGTGCTCCGGCGCCGCCAGGCGGCAGGCGCGGTCGTACGTGGCGCGCAGCAGGGTGCGGCCGCCGCTCGCGAGCGGCAGGAGCTGCTTCGGGCGCTTCGGCGTGGACCACGGCCAGAAGCGCTCGCCGCGCCCGCCGGCCAGAATGAGCACACCGCGTGTCGGGGGGGGTGTCGTCATGGCTGCGGGAGGGTTAGCACAGGGAACGGGGTGGCGCCAGAGCCGCGCGGCGGCGCGCTACTTCCGACCCGCCACCAGGTCCTCGTAGACCTTCGCCGTGCTGTCGGCCACGTGCTCCCACGAGTAGTGCGTGAGGATGTGGTGGCGTGCCTTCTCCCCAAAGCTCTTCACCAGCGCCGGATCGCGGATCAGCTGCTCCAGCTTCGCGCGCAGGTCGGCCACGTCCTTGCTGCGGAAGTTCGGCGCGCACTCCTCGGCCACTTCCATGTTCTCGGGGATGTCCGACACCAGCACGCAGCGCCCGTACGACAGGGCCTCCAGCAGCGCGATGCTCAGCCCCTCCACCGTGGAGGGTTGCACCACGCAGTAGGCGTTGCTCCACAGTTCCTCGAGCGACTCGCCGAACACGTAGTCGAGCAGGCGGATGCGGTCGCTCTCGTACTTCTTGAGCACGTCCACGTAGCCCTGCGACTGCGACAGGCCGCCGACCAGCGCCAGCGTCATGTCGGTGTCGATCTGGCTGAACGCCTCGCACAGGTAGTGCACGCCCTTCTCGGGCACGAGCCGGCCCACGAACAGGATGTACTTGCCCGGCGTGAGCCCGAGCGACGCGAGCTTGCGAGGAGCGCGCAGCTGCGGCGGCACGGTGCCGTTCGGGATGTACACGACATCGCTGTGGTGCTGGCGGTGGAAGTAGTCGCGCAGCGTCTTCGACACCACGATGGTCTTGTTCGGCAGCGTCACGGCCGGCGTCTCGCACTGGCGCAGCACCCACGCGGCGGTCTTGCCCCACTTCTCGCGCTGCCAGTCGAGCCCGTGGACGGTGACCACGGTCTTCGCGCCGAACAGGCGCGGCAGCGACGAGAACAGCGACGGCCCGAGCGCGTGGAAGTGCACGATGTCGTAGCGCCGCAGGATCGCCTCGGCGGTCGCCCACGTGACGTGCGTGATCGTGTCGAAATGCTTGGTGTGCAGGCTCGGCCGACGCAGCAGCTTCACCCCGTGGTACTGCGCGCCCGCCGGCGTGTAGTAGAGCCGGCAGAACACGTCGACATCGATGCCCTTCTGCACGAGCCGGCGCGAGATCTCGTCCACGTGGCGCTCGATGCCGCCCCACGTGGCGGGGATGCCCTTCTGGCCGATGTGCGCCACGCGCATCACGCGGGCCCTCCGGCCGCCACGGGCACCGGTGCTCCGGCCACGCGCGCTTCGAGGGCGTCGCCCAGCCGCTCGCCGAGTGCGCTCCACGCGTAGGCGGCGAGCGCCGCGGGCGCCTCGGCGCCGGCCGCGGCCCAGCCGCGTGGCTTCGCGCGCACCGCGTCGGCGAACGCGTCGGGCTCCGCCACCACGCAGTGCGGCGCGAGCGGCGCGTACCCGCGCAGCCCGAACGGCGTGGTGATGGTGGCGAGACCGCACGCCAGGTACGCGGGCACCTTCACGTTGCTCCCTCCCCCCGAGGTCACGGGGTTTGCGCCAGCATCCGCCGCGTGCAGCGCGGCCGCAAGTTCGCTCACCTCGCCCGCCACGCGCAGCCACGGCTCCCGGCGCCCGGTGAGCGTCCGGCCGACGGCGCCCACCACGAGCAGTTTCACGCCGTCGCCCGCCAGTTTCGGCATCACGCGGTCCGCCAGGAACGCGAGCGCCTCTCGATTCGGGCCCCAGTCGCCACCCACGAAGGCCAGCACCCAGTCGGTATCGGCCAGGCCGAGCGCGGACCGCGCCCCGGCGCGCGCGGCCGCGCGGGCCGGGGCCAATTCGCGCTCGTCGTACCCGTTCGGCACCACCAGCAGCCGGTCGGAGCCGACGCCGTACAACTCGGCGAACCGGGCCGCGTCCTCGTCGCTGCACGCCACGGTCACGTTCGCGGCCTGCACCGCTTCGCCCTCGAGCGCGCGCAGGCGCCGGCGCCACTTCGCCGGCCCGGCGAAACGCGCCAGGTCCAGCCACAGCCGGTCGGACTCCACGTTCTGAGACGCGTACACGCGCAGCCGCGCGCCGCTCGTCGGCAGCAGGCCGCACAGGTCGAGGCCGGCCGCGAGCACGTCGGGCGCCCCGCCCAGCGTGGCGGCGTGCCGCGCCGCGGCGCGTCGGTGCGCGGCCGCCACGGTGAAGAACGGCGCGACGCGCCACTGGTCGAGCCGCCACGCGAGGCTCGTCGTCCACTCCTTCACGCGCACCAGCTCGACGCCGTCCACCGTTTCGAGTGCGGGGGCGTTCGTGCGGTTGGGCACCACGCACAGCGCGCGCACGCGATGCCGGCGCGCCAGGCCGCGCGCCAGGCCGAAGTCGCGCTGCGTGCCGCCGAAGCGCGGCGGGTGCAGGTCGTTGTCCACGGCCAGGTGGATCAGCACGCGACCTCCGCCGCGGGAGCGGCCGGCACGCCCCCGCGCACGAAGCCCACCACGAGGCCGGCGGCGTTGACCGTCCACGTGAGCAGCGAGTGCAGCGCGAGCCGCGGGCTGCGCTTGCGTACCGTCATCAGCGCGAACAGCGCCAGCACGACCCCGACCCACGCGAGCAGCGTGCGCGGGCCCGCGAACGCCGCGGCCGCGCCCGCGAGCCACCACGCGAGCGTGGCGAAGTAGTGCGCCTGCCGGCGCAGGTGCGCGCCGAGCCCCGGGCGGCCGAGGTACAGCCGGAGCACCTGCCCCTGGCCGAAGCACAGGCCCGTGCGCCAGCGCCGCCCGATCTCGGAAAAGCTCGGCCGCGGCGCGCTCCAGTGGCGCGCGGCGCGCGGTGCGAGGGAGCGCAGCCGGAAGCCGTGCTGCCGCAGTCGCAGGCCCAGCTCGAAGTCCTCCTCGCTCTGCAGCCCCGGCTCGTAAGCGCCGGCGCGCTCCAGCGCGGAACGGCGGTAGAGCGCGAGCGTGGCGAGGTAGTCCGAATCCCGGTCCCCGTCGCCGACCCGGTACATGTCGCGCGAGCCCGGCCGCTCGCGGTCGCCGTCGACGAACCACTCCTCGAGCCGACCCCACAGACCGGCGAGCGCGTCGTCCGCGGGGGCGGCGGCGAGCGCGCGCTCCACCCACGCGCGATCCACCTCGACGTCGGCGTCCACGAACAGCACCCACTCGCCCCCGCACGCGGCGAAGCCGGCGTTGCGCGCGGCGCCCGGCGTGAGCGGATGCGCGGCGCGCGCGGCGGCG